>JALOQD010000009.1:0-1695 GCA_025453525.1 Myxococcota bacterium | reverse complement strand
TCCACGGCCCGGCTGTCGGAATTGCGCGAGACAAGCGTCAAAAACGTTTTGGCGCCCCTTCGCTATCGCGCTGTTACGCGCTAGAAGAGGGCATGGAGTACCTTCGTCTGTTCATCCTCGGCCTGGTGCAAGGCCTTACGGAGTTTCTTCCCGTTTCCTCATCCGGCCACCTGGCGGCCTCGTCAATGCTGCTGAAGCGGCTGGGCATCGCAGGCGCGGTAGCAGAGCCGCCGCTGCTGCTCGACCTCCTGCTGCACCTCGGGACCCTCGGGGCGGTCATCGTTTTTTTTCGTCGCGAGATTCTCGATGCCTTGAGGGGAACGGGCCGAGCCTTGGCCGCGATTCCACACAGACAGCTGCGGCAGGTGCTCTGCGATGACGAAGGCGCCCGGCTATCGCTCGCCGTGGTCGTCGGGTCCGTGCCCACTGCTATTATTGGTCTCGCCCTGGAAGAACACGCCGCCCAAGTGGGACTCTCGCCCGTGCGTCTCGGCCTTGCGTTCCTGGCCTGCGCGCTGATCCTCATGGCATCGCGTTTCATACCGCAGCGGGACAAGCCTCTCGACCTGAAGATCGCCTTGCTCGTGGGCGTGGTGCAGGGCATCGCTGTGCTGCCGGGCGTGTCGAGATCCGGGTCCACCATCGCCGCGGGTCTTGCCTTGGGGCTGTCGCCGCAGCGCGCAGCGAGTTTGTCGTTTTTGCTCAGCTTGCCGGCCATCGTCGGGGCATCCATCCTCGAGCTCGACGCAGACGCAGTCACGACCGAGGGCCTCGGACCAGCCTACCTTCTGGGCGCCGTGACAGCGCTCGTCTCGGGATTGCTGGCCCTCAAGCTGCTGGTGATGATCGTCCAACGCGGCAGACTTTGGGCTTTTGCCCCCTATGTCGCCCTTGTCGGCTCGCTGACGATGCTTCTGCTGTGACGACTCGCCCCAAGTCGCGCTCAACGTCTTGCATCCCAGCTCGCTCGTCGCTAGGCTGCCAGCCATGAGTGAAAACTGCCAAGAAACCGGCATCGTCACCGCCCATGGCAAGCCAGGCTACGTGCGGGTCAAGATCGAGCGAGCCGAGGCGTGTCATTCCTGCGCGGCACGGGGCGCATGTGGGGCCCTCGGCGGCCAAAAAGCCGACCTTTTGCTCGAGGTCCAAAACACGGTGCAAGCGCAGATAGGAGACTCCGTGCGGATCAGCCTGGCAGAGTCCAGCGTGGTGACCGCCGCCGCCGTGCTGTATGTGCTTCCGGTCTTGGGACTCGTGGCCTTCGCCTTTGCAGCGCGCTCGCAAGCCGCGGCGTTTGGCTTGACCAGCGATGCGACCACGGCGCTCGGAGCGGGAATCGGTCTCGCGGTGGGCCTGCTTTCGACCTGGCTCGTCAGCGGCAAGCTGTCTCGTAGCCCGCGCTTCATTCCCAAGCTCGTCGAGGTGGTTTCGCAAGGAGGCCGGAGCTGAGCCTCACATCGACGGGCATTCGAAGGGGTAGCCATCCGGCGGGGTGTTCTTGCCGTTGCACTTGACGCCCAGACCATTCTTCCAGCCGCAGGGATAGCCATTGCAGTCGTAGCTCATGAGACCGCCGTCAAAGCACCAGTACATCACCTCGCCGTCACAGCAGCCCTCAGCGGTGATGCCGAGGCACGGATCATCCGTATCTACCCCAGTGCCCGTATCCGCCTGCGAGCCAGTGCCCGTATCCGC
>JALOQD010000196.1 GCA_025453525.1 Myxococcota bacterium | reverse complement strand
CGTCCAGTGAATACCACCAGTATTCCCTCTCCTCGCGCCTTGCTGGCCGAGCGCCTCGACCTGCCCAATTCTGGGATCTTATTCCTGCGTGAACCCTTAATGCGGTTCGCGCAGAGAGGACATCAGGGCGCAACAACCGATGACGAGCATTGCGCCGGCCACGGTGAAAGCGTCGGGAACGTGGCCCCACAGCAGCACATCCCAGAGCGCGCCGAGCACCGCGCCGAGGGAGCCGATGATCGAGAGCCGGCTGGCCTCGCCCCGGCGATAGGCCATGGTGAGGAGCAGTTGTCCCGCTGTCGCAAACACACCCACCCCCAGAAGGAGCATGAGGGAGTACGGTGAAGGGCTGACGAAGACCGGAATCATGGGGAGGGCCGCACAAACCGTGGAGGTGCCGACGAACCAAAACACGATGGTCAAGGTGTTCTCGGTGCGCGTCAGGAGTCGTACCTGGACATAGGCAATGGCTGCGAAGGCCGCTGAGCACAAAGCGAGGAGCGAGGCGAAGCTGGCGATATTCGCGCCTGGTTTGATGACCAGTGCGGCTCCCACGAGCGCGAGAAACGCGAGCAGAGTCTTGCGCCATGTGATTCGCTCTGCCAGGATCAGGGCAGAGAGGGGCAACACGAAGATCGGCGTGGCCTGATTGAGCAGCAGGGCATTTGCGACAGGGATCACCGTCACAGCGTAGAACAGGAGGAAAAGAGCCGCGGTCCCTGCGAGTCCGCGCAGCAAGAGCCGTCCTTTGTGCCGGCCGCGCAGGTCTGTTTTCTTCCGTCGCGCGAGGAAGTAGAGCACAGGCAGGCCAACGACTCCGCGAAAAAAGACAGTTTCGACAAAGGGGATGGCCGGGGAAGTCAGCTTCGCCGTAGCTGCCATGGCCGAGAACGAGACCATCGCGCCAGCCAGGAGCAGCGCTGCTTTGTAGTCTCCGCGCATCAGTGCTTCATTGCGGTGTGGGCGACGCCTGAAGATCATTGGGCATGATCAAGGTGTAGAGGACCGGCATGACGAGCAACGTGAGCGCTGTCACGACAGAGAGGCCCGCGATGATCGCCCAGGCCATGGGTTCGAACAGCACACCGCCGAACAGGGCCAAGGGAACGAGCCCGCCCACTGTGGTCGCGGTGGTGAGGAAGATCGGCCGCAGGCGGTAGATGCCGGCTTTGACGATGGCCTCGGCCATGGGCATGCCAGCGGCGCGCGCCTGCTCCACGAATTCGATCCAGACGACCGAGTTTTTGAGCGCCATGCCGGCAAGGGAGATAACGCCGAGGAAGGCCGTGAAAGAGAAGGAGTAGCCTCCGTAGTAAAGGCCACCTGCGGCGCCGATGACGGACAAAGGCACGGACAAGAGCACGAGGAGCGTGCGGCGCGCTGTCTTGAGCTGGAGCATGAGCAGGCCGATGAGCCCCAGGAGAATGACGCCGAACACGATGAGCAGCTCGCCAAAGACCTTGTCCATCTCCTTTTTCTCACCAGCGAGGGCGAGGCGGTAACCCGGGGGCAGAGAGAGTCCATTGATGCGCGGCCAGGCCTCGAGGAGCACGTCGTTGGCCAGGCGTCCGCGGGTCCAAGCCTGCACCACGATGGCGCGTTGATTGTCGTATCGGCGCACCACCCCTGGTCCGAAATCCGGATCCACAGTGGCGATGCTGCGCAGGGGTACCTTCTTGTTCGTCACATTGGACGCCACGGGCAGGCTGCCCACATCGTCCTCGATGGTCCGCTCTTCGTCGACGAGCCGCATGATCACCGGGATTTCGTCCTCTCCATCTGCAAACTGCGTGAGCTCGAATCCCTCGTAGGAAGCAAGGAACGCCAGGGCCACGTCGGTGTTGGTGATGCCGACGCGCATGCTGCGCTCTGGATCTACTTTCACCTTCAGGCTCGGGACATCGGCGCCGACGTTGTCGCGCACCTCGCTGGTGCCTGGTATCTGGCGCAGGATGTCTTGCACCTGGTCTGCGAGGCGTCGCAGCACAGCGATGTCCTGACCAATCACCCTCACCTCGATGGGTGCGTCGATGGGCATGCCCATCACGAGCTTGCGGGCAAAGACGCGAGCGCCTGGATAGGCATCGCGGGCATGGGCATTGAAGCGGTCGATGACGCTGGCCGTGGAGTCTTCGCTCGCGGTGTTCACCATGATCTGGGCATAATTGGAGGTCTGGAACTCGGGCTTTACGGTGATGTAAAACCGCGGTCCGCCTTTACCCACATGGACCAGGGTGCTGCCGACCTCCTTGTCCTCGTGCAGCTTCTGCTCGGCCAGCCGGGCCACCCGCTCGGTCTCCACGGCAGAGCTGCCCTCCTTGAGCCAGATATCCACCGTGAACTGGTCTCTCTGGGCGTCGGGGAAGAAGGAGAACCCGATGGCGACGAACATGTACGCTGCCACTGCCAAGCTTCCGAGGGTGAGGAGCACCACGAGCCAGCGCATACGCAATGTGCCCCGCAGTATCGCGGTATAGACTCTTGACGCGTAGCGAGTCTCCACGGAGCCGGCGTCCAGGGTGGGCGACTGGCGCATGAGGTATCTCGCCATGAGCGGTGTGATGGTCAGCGCCACGAGCAGACTGCCGAGCAGAGAGACGCTCACCACCAGCGGTAGGCCGCGAATGTAGGCCCCGGTTTCGTCGGTGAGCAGCAGCATGGGCAAAAAGGCCACGACCGTGGCCAAGGTGCCGACCACCACCGGTGCGGTCAGCTCCGAGGTGCCGCGCCAAGCGGCCTCGAATGCAGACATCCCTTGGCGCAGTTTGATGTCGATGTTGTCGGCCACGATAATGCTGTTGTCCACGAGCATTCCCAGGGCGACGATGAACGAGGCGATGGACACCATCTCCAAGTCGATGCGCATGCTGGGCATCAGGCACAGCGCGATGAGCACCGACAGGGGAATTGCCACGGCGCTGATGGTGGCAGAGCGCAGGCCCATGAGCAGGGCCATCGCCAACACGACGATGATGATGCCCTCCACCAGGTTGAGCATGAAGTCATTGACCAGGCGGCTCACCTGGCGCGGCGAGTCGTGCACCACCGTCAACTTGACGCCCTGCGGCAAGCGGGTCTGAAAGCTCGCCAGCGCGGCTCGGACGTCGGCGCCCATCTCCACGATGTTGAACCCCTGCTTCATGACGATGCCCAGGGCCACGGCGGTCTGTCCGTTTTCGAGCAGCATTGTGTCAGCCGGAGTTTTGGTCGAGCGGCGCACCGTGAACAGGTCTCGGACGTGGACGAGCAGACCGTTGGTGGGGTTCACGTCCACCACTGTGCTCCCGATGGCGGCGGCCGAGTCATAGGCCCCTGTGGGCTCCACGCGGAACTGGTAGCGGTCTGTGCGGATCGAGCCTGCGGGAATGCGCAGGTTGTGCATTTTCACAGCCTGGGCCACTTGGTACGGCGTAAGGTTGTACCGGGCCAGATCCGCCCGTCGTCCTTCGAGGTACACCACGTTCTCTTGCTTGCCGAGCACTTCCATGTCGCCCACGCTCTGAATCGGGCGCAGCTCGGAACGCAGGGCCTGCGCGAGCTCAGCCAGGACATCTGGATGGGCGCCGGTAAGGGAGACGATCATGCCGGTGGTGTCGCCGAAGTTGTCCATGACCTTGGGGCCGATGATGCCCTCGGGCAGGTCGGGCGCGGCTTCCTGCAATCTGGAGCGGAGCTTCTGCCACTCGAGGTCGAGGTCTGCCTCGTAGCGCATGCTCACGAAGATCACCGATAGGTTGGCCCTCGAGGTCGATTCGATGGACTTGAGGTTGTCCATGGACTCGATGGCGTCTTCGAGCTTGCGGGTGACGTGCTCCTCTACCTTCTGGGCGCCTGCGCCAGGGTAGATGGTGATGACCAAGGCCATGGCGATGCGGATCTCCGGATCCTCGCGACGGCTCATGGTCAGATAGCTGTAAGTGCCCCAGACCAGAAAGAAAACCGTGCCCAGCACGATGAACGCAGGCGCTCCGAGGGACCAGCGCGGTAGGTTGAAGCCGCGCGGCTCACCGGGCAGGGTGGGACCGGAGGGATCGCTCGCTCTTTCGCTCATGGGGTCTTTGCCTGCGCCGTTTCGCCTTGGCCGCTGCGAACCGTGACGGCGTCGCCTGGTGCCGGCTGTCCGCGCACGATGACCGCGTCGCCCAGGGCGATCCCGGAGCGCACATGGACTCGGGCGCCCATCATGGTGCCCATCTCGATGGGTCGAGACACCGCGGTTCCAGTCTTGGGATCGACGAGCAGCACCGACGGCCTGCCTCCGGTATCCCGAGTGACCGCGTCGAGGGGAACGAAGATGCCGGTGAGATCGCCGACGTGAACGACGGCCTCGACGATCATTCCGGCGCGCAGATAGAGGTCATCGTTTTTGATTTCCACGACTACCGGGAAGGTGCGGGTCTTCTCGTCTGCCGCGTAGCCGATGCTGTGGACCGCGCCGGTGAGGGTCCGGCCATTTCCCGGCTCGAGGATGTCGATTTCCCTGCCCACGGCAAACAGCGAGAGGTCTTGCTGCGGAACGGTGAGAATGACCTTGGCGCGGTGCAGCATCGCTACGATTCCCACTGGGTGAGAGGGATCTGTCATGTCTCCAGGAGAGGCCATGCGCTTCAAGATCACGCCGTCGATGGGTGAGACGAGTCGAGCGTACGAGAGCTGGGCCTGGGCTTGCGATTCTTGAATGCGCGCGGCCTCGAGCTGGCTGCGCAGCTGATCCATCTGGGACGCCGACACGGCCTCGCTCGCCATAAGCTTTTCGGCGCGTCCCACATGGGGTTCGATGGCCTTGACCTGAGCGGTGGCCAAATCGTGCATCAAGGAATAATCCTTGGAGTCGAGCACGGCCACGGTCTGGCCCTTCTTGATCTGCTTTCCCTCTTCGATGAGCACCTTGGTGAGCCGGCCTCCCACCTTGAAGGACAAGGGGATAATCTCCCAGGGCATCACGTCGCCGCTGATGCGGCGCACCTCGGGCATGGTCTGCGCCTCGGCGCGCCAAACCTCTACCGGTACAGAGGTCGGATTGAGCTTGGTTTCGCTGCGCTGTTTGCAACCTCCAAGCAGGAGACAGGCGATGCACGTTATCGCGATATTTATCGAAGGTGAGCTCATGGCGTGTGACTTCCTATGACCTCGTGCACCATGATTTCGACGAAGCGTCCCACGAGGTGGATCTGGTCGGAGAGCGGGGTGCCGAACGAGCTCTGGAACGTGAGGCCCTCCATCAGCGCCACGCCGATCATCAAAGCTGTCTCGAGCTTCTGGGACGCACTCTCGTCGAAGGGCTGGCCGTCGCGTAGGAACAGTCGGGCGCAGAGCTCCCTGAACCGTCCGACCACAGCTAACAGAAGATTCTCTCGCTGCTTGCGGAACTCCTCGTCGCGAAAGGTTTCGGGCCCGAGTTGGAGAAAGATGAGCTGCGTCCGTATCGTCGCAGCATTCGCTGGAGAGACGAACAAGATTCTTGTGATGGTTTGCGCTATCGGAAGATTCCACGATACAGCCTCATCGGTATCAAATGCCAAGTACTGAGTGTAGCAGCGCTCGAACAATGCCAGGGCCACGGTTCTCTTGTTGGGGAAGAAGCGGTAAAGGCCACCCTTGCTCAGCTCTGTGCGCGCTGCGATGGACTCCATCGTCAAGTTGGACC
Organism: Myxococcota bacterium; assembly: GCA_025453525.1. Classification (GTDB taxonomy): domain Bacteria; phylum Myxococcota_A; class Polyangia; order JAAYKL01; family JAAYKL01; genus JALOQD01. The sequence goes on along the minus strand of JALOQD010000196.1, from coordinate 4,738 downwards.
AACCGCCTTCGATGACCGCCTCTCCCGCAGCTTCGAGGATGTGTTCGATCCAGTCATCTTTTTTTCGGTGCTTGGTCATTGGTTGCGCTAAAAAGTGACGACTACGTCAATATCAACTCTTCCATTAAGGTATACAAACTACTCAAAAGGGCAAACACAGAATGCAGGGAAGGCTTTGGGGCCTTCTTTGGCAGCCACTCATCCAAACCAGCGCAGCACGAAGACCAGGACAGCCAGGGAGGCGAACGCACCCATCACGATGATGAACAGCACCGCGGCCGAGGCGGTGGTGCGCCAGTTGTGCTCCGCTTGTCCGGGGTCAGCGCGAAAGCGGGGATGCGCGTCGGGCTCGCCCTCGGACTCGGAGAGGATCATCGCAGTGATGCGCCGTTGTCGAGCAAGGGCCGCGGCAGCGAGCAGGCTGGTCAGGGCAGCGACCCCCAGGCCGAGCAGCAGGATGGCCATCATGACACCGCGTTGAAACAGGCTCTTGAACTGCGCGAGCTCGGCATCGTCTGCTTGGCGACTGGACAGGAGTCGGTCGAGGGGTCGAGCTCCTCGGTACAGACGAGCAAGGGCAAAGGCAGCGAGTCTCTGGCGATCGAAGCCGACTCCCCGTTCCAGAGGCACTTGCCCGGCGCTCTGGGCCCACTGTTTGTCGATGTCGGAGGAGGACAAGAGGTCGAGCAGGTGGTAAAGCGCCTCGTTTTGGGATTCTGATTCGGGCATCGCGTAGACATGGCGCACTGCGATGGACTTGGGGGTCGCGAACGACGAAGCGGCGACCTGCAGGCGGTAGAGGCCGGGACCGGGCAATCGCAGGGCGAGCTCGGCGCTGCCTGACTGGAACTGTCCGTTGAAACCGGCGACGTAGACGCCGCTGTGAAACGCATCGACGACGACAGGGCCAAAAGCCGAGAGCTGGCGCACGGTGAGGCGCAAAGGCTCGTGAACGCCGAGCAGAGGGTTGTGCACGGCCACCGAGATCCCGGAATAGACGACCAGGGGTTCCAGGCGGGCGTCGGACACCTTTGGCAAAGCCGAGGTGTCGGAGTCCCCGTGCGGCTCGCCACTCGCTCGCGGCTGGACATGGGAGGGTCGGCGGGCGCCGCGCACGGTGAGGCGCGCGGACATGTCGTACGGCCGCAGGGGCAGGGCGGCGAGCCCCAGCGCGTCGGTGCGCACCTCGCTCCAGTCTTCGTCTTCAGAATGCCGAAGGCCAAGCTCCATCGGACTGCTCGTGAACGGGTCGGTCAAGGCCCGCAGGAAGAGGACCGAGGAAAAACCCGTGGGCGCGCCCCGGTCCTCTGTGAACGCCTCGATTCGATGGGGACCGAGCACCACCGCCGAGGGCTTGGCGTCCACAGGCACGTCAGAGGGGATCTCCAGGGATTCGCGAAGCGGTGGGGTGGAGATTTGCACAGGGAAGGAGATCCTCTGGCGTTTTTTGCCAAACGCTATGTCCAGGCGCACTTGGCACGTGCCGGAAACCGCCTTTGGCGTGGTGAAGGCATACGGCGCGAACAGGTCGTCCGGCGCGTCGCTTCGCAAAGGCAGTGGAGTTTCACCTCCCCTGCAGGCGAGGGACCCGGACACGCGACTGGCAGGCAGCATGTCTCCTGCATCGGTCATGAGCGTGAGGCGCAGGGCCGAGGGCGAGCCGGCCAGGAGCTGGCGCTGACCGAACACCAAGATGGTGTGATCGATGCCCATCATCGAGACGTGGATGGCCGAAGCGATGAGCGCGCACAAGGCCAGCGGCACGACGACGAATAAGCCGATCCGCACGCTGCGCCGATCGAGGAGCTCTGGTTTGTCGGGGGTTGCGTGGCTAGGGTTGGGCATGGACATCCTTTGCTCTGAAAAAGAGCCGCGGAAAATGCCCCACGGCTGCAACGCGGGATGCCTCGCTCCAAGCTTTCACGAGGCACACCCGCTGCGCGCCGGGGTCATTTTCGTCCTCATTGGTGGTCGCGACTCCGGCCATGAGCGTTTGCTCGATGGGTCGCTTCCACCAGGTTGGCCACTCGGCTCGCGGTGCCGCTGGGTCCGAGGGCGGCGCGGAGCTGCGAAAGCTCCTTTCTCATCGCCTGCGCGACCTGCGGCACGAGAAGCTTGGACACCGCGCTGCACAGAAGGTTGCCGGTCGCCTGTTCCTGCACCAGCTCTGGCATGACGGTGCGGCCAGCGATCCAGCTCGGCAGGGCGATGTACGGCACGTCGAGGGCATGGCGGGCCACGGCCGCCGAGATTCGATCGAGCTTGTACATCACCACCGTGGGACAGCCGCATAGAGCAGCCTCGAGGGTGACGGTCCCAGAGGCGGCAATGGCCGCATCTGCGGCACACAGAGCGTCTTGGGCCCGAAGCGGCGACCCTGGAGGCACGAGCCTCGTTTTCACCCCGCGGCAGAGGAGGAGACGAGCGGTCTCCTCGAGGACCGGCACATGCCGGCGCAGCTCATGGGGACGAGAGCCGGGAAAGAGAGCCACAAAGGGCTCGTGAGCGTTGAGGCCCAGCTCGGCGCGCACGTCCTCCCTGGAGCGGGGCAAGGGCTCGTCGAGCAGCGGGTGGCCCACGTATTCGACCCGCAGGCCCGTGCCCTCGTAGAGTGCGGGCTCGAACGGCAGGATGGACGCCAAGGCATGGACCCGTCGGGCCACAAGACCGATGCGTCCTCTGCGCCACGCGTAGATCTGTGGACCGATATATTGGACGACGCGGATCCCTGAGGCGCGCAGCACCCGGGCCAGCGGCAAGTGAAAGTCCGAGGAGTCCAAAAGGAGCGCGACGTCGGGCTGCCGCGCCCCAGTCGCCTCCCGAGCCGCGGTCCACAACCGAGCCACCCGCCCCAGGCCAGAGAGCACGTCCCCAAAGCCCATGGCCGAGCTCTTCGTAGCGTCTTCGAGTAGCTCAACGCCAGCGCGGGCCAGAGCCGGGCCGCCAAAACCAAAGGAGCAAAGCGGGCCACGAGCGACGAGCTCTTGCACGACCCGAGCCGCCGCATGATCGGCAGAGGGCTCCAGAGCGCTGACGAACAGATTCATTAGGGGCAGCTTACCAGGTTGGGACCGAGCAGGGGAGCCGTGGGACAGGGTAAGTCAGGGAAGGCAGAGACCACCATACGGCGGCGAAGAGCCGCAGCCTTCCGAGTCAGAGTCAGTGGAGTCGGTTTCGCAGTATTCGTGGTTCGCGCAGGAATAGGTACACTTACCCGCGATGCACCAGCCATCGTTGATACCGGGATCTCCATCGACGCTACAGGTGCCCTGGGAGCCGGAGCAGGCCGAGCCGATCCGCGAAAACGCGTGGCAGGTCGTGGGAGGGGCCCAGACGTAGGCGGAACCGGAGCCCTTGCTTCTGAGCGTGCATCCAAGCCCGTTCATAAAATCGTTGGTTGAGTCTGAATCGGTATCGCGGCTTTCGGCGCTGCAGGAGCGAAGACATGAATAGTGGTTCTTTCCAACGAAGTCCTGTGCACAGGAGTAAGCGTCCGAGGGACACTCCTCATCATCCAAACAGCTTTTCGTTGGGTCAGTATCCTCAACCGAAACCGAACATGTGCATGTGCGATCAGGGGTGCACAGTCCGTATGGGCTGACATAAATGGGGTCTGGTTGGGTGTCGGTGTCGGGCTGGCAGTGGGCGTTTTTCGCACACTCCACGCATCGGTTGTCGTCGTTGCAGACAGGGCGTTGCGGGATTTGGGCTTCGCAGGATCCCACGAGGTCTGTACAGGGCTTGCAGTAGCTCACCGTCAAATCCGTGTCGCAAACGGGCTGGGCAACGTCCGTGCAGTCGCTGGCGCTCTTGCAACAGGTCTTGCCATTCGCACAGCAAACCCCATTGCCGCACTGCAAACCGTCGGCGCAGTCGCTCACTTCGTCGCAGCTCTCTCCGCTTTCGAGGTCGAACACGCACTCCTGTCCTTCGCAGTGGTACGCGTCTTTGCACCTATAGTCCTCATCTTCGCAATCCGTATCGCAGGCGAGAGCCTCGGTATCGCAGAAGAAACCTCCGCACAACTCATCGTGACTCGCATCGCACTGCCGGCAGCCATTTTCCACGCAATAGGGCAGGAGGCTATCCAGACACCCACATTCGACCGTTTCTGTATCGCACAAAGGGCTGCACTGCCCATCGGTGAACGCCTCGCAAACCGTGTCATCGTCGCAACTGACAGTATCCACACTCACCGACCCGCTGTCAGAAACCGACGCAGACGCCGTGTCGGTGCCGGTGCCGGTGCCGGTGCCGGTGTCCGTGTCCGTGTCTGTGTCTGTGTCCGTGTCCGTGTCCGTCTCGTGTAAGTCCGTGTTCGTCCGTGTGTCCGTGCCCCCGTTCGTCTCTGTGTCCGTGTTCGTCCGTGTGTCCGTGCCCCCTGCACTCTCACTCCGAACCAGCTCATCCAAGTCAAAGAACGAGGCGCAGCCGCCCAAACCGAGACAGGCGAAAGCGATGCAAAGGGTCTTGAGCGTCGTGTTCATATGGCTCACCTAAAACCTCGCCGACAGGCCCAGGCCCCATGCGGTGTCTGTAACGACCGGCACCACGGTGGCGGCCGGTTCTTTCTCCTTGCTAAAATCGGTGAAAAACGCGAGCACCGTGGTCGTCACGGCCAAGGTGGCGGTGGAGACGAGCAGCACCCGCGCTCCCACCTGCGGGCCGCGCAGGTCGTCGACCTGTGCGTTCGTGCGCTCGTCATTTTTCTGCGCGTCTTGAATCTTGCCCCAAGCCA
>JALOQD010000195.1 GCA_025453525.1 Myxococcota bacterium | reverse complement strand
CACGAAGGACAAGAGGAGCAAGCACATGCGGAATGTTGAGGCTCGCGAAAAAGAAGAAATCCGAAAGACTGTCTTCGAGTATTTTGCGGATGAGTGTGATGTCGACATCAAAGAAATCACCGATGAGATGAACGTCATCCGCGACCTCGAGGGCGACTCCCTGATGCTTCTCAGCCTGCTTGAAATCTTTCGCAAGAAATACGATCTTACTATTGATCTCAAGACCTTGGGCAAACACCTCATGCGTCGTCCGGCCGAGACCATCGGCCAGATCGTCGAGCTGACCACGCAGATCGTCCGCCACGGGAATGACATCGTCAACGTGGAGCTCTGAGCCTGGTCTCACCCTGCTCGGCATCGGCATCGACATCGAGGAAATCGCCCGGTTCGACGGGCTCGATCTCGCGGGCCATCCCTTGCCGTTCGTCTTTACACCAGCAGAGTTGAGACAGGTTCGGACCTCGGAGCGACCTGGTGAACACTTGTGTATAATTTTTGCCACAAAGGAGGCCTTGCATAAAGCCCTGGGCGCGCCATATGACTACACTAAGTGCGAAGTCGCCACGAGCGATCAAGGCGCGAGCCTGTCCCTCGGGTCGCTGGCAGCGCAGCACGGGATTGGGGCGACGCGAGTGCGGGTCGCTCGAAGCTTGAATCGAAATGAGGAGGTCATCGTCGAGGTGTACGTGCTCAAACGAGGAGAAAGCGCTTCATGATGCCGGGCGTCGCGGTGACGGGAATGAGCTTGCTGGCCGGCACGGGTCTCGATGTCGAGACCGCGTTTACAGGCCTGCTGAGCGGCAAGAGCCCGATTCGCAGATTTTCGTTGTTCGATCCCGAGGGCCTGCCCTGCACCTTTGGGGTGGAGTTGCCGCTGGAGGCACAGGAGCTCATCGAGGGGGTCGTGTCTCCCCGGCGGCGTGCACAGATGACCCGAGGGACGTCGCTGGCCATCGCCTCGGCGCGCGCCGCCATGGGGCACGCGGGTCTGTGCGACTCCGATGTGGACCGCCGCCGCATCGCGGTCGTGCTGGGCGCCACGGGCACAGGCTATGCTCCCACGCAGCTCGACCATGAAAAGAACCGTATTCTCAAGAATATGGCCAGCTCTCCGGCCGCCTGGGTGAGCCTGACCGAGAAGATCGAGGGACCGAGCTTCGTGGTCTCTACCGCGTGTTCCTCTGGCGCCTATGCCTTGCACGCGGGTTTGGGGCTCATCGCCTCTGGCCAAGTCGACATCGCCTTGGTCGGGGCCGCGGACAGCGCCCTTTCAAGGCTCGACGTCGGGGGTTTTTGCGAGCTGCTCGCTCTATGTACGGATGAGTCGATGATGGAGAGCGCCTCGCGACCATTCGACAGGACTCGCAGCGGATTCGTGATGGGCGAGGGCGCGGGCATGCTGGTTCTCGAGTCGTTCGAGTCAGCCGCTCGGCGCAGGGCGCAGGTGCTCGCCCACGCCCATGTGCCCGGCCTGACGAGTGAGGCCTACAACATCGTGTCGCCGAGACCCGACGGAGCGTCCATTGTCCGGGCCATGAGCCTGGCGCTCCAGAACGCAGGGCTCCTGCCTTCGGACATCGACTATGTCAATGCCCACGGCACGTCGACCCCCCAGAATGATCTCGTTGAGACCAAGGCCATCCAGACGGTGTTCGGCCCGCAAGCCAGGGTTCCGGTCTCCTCCACCAAGAGCATGACGGGCCACTGCCTCTCTGCCGCGGCCGCCGTGGAGGCCGTGATCTGCTGCGAGGCCCTACGGCGCGGCATCATCCCGCCGACCATGAACCTCCACCAGCGCGATCCCGAGCTCGACCTCGACTATGTGCCGCATGAGCCGCGACGCGCGAGCTTGCGTCACGTCATGTCCAACTCGTTCGCCTTTGGCGGCCACAACGCCGTGTGCGTGTTCAGTGCTCCCTGACGCATGAGGCGCAAGGTCTACATCGCCGGCACCGGATCGTTCCTCCCTGGGGAACCCGTGCCTTTTTCGCAGATCGGGGAGGTGCTCGGCCCGCTCCCCGGGGCGCCCTTGCGTCTCCAGCGATGGATGGAGCAGACAGCGCCGGTGATGCAAGAGCTGCTTGCGATCAAACGGACCCACTTCGCCATCGATCCCGCGACTCGCGAGCCCACTGAGGACAACGTCACCATGGCGACCAAGGCGAGCCGAGCGGCCCTAGAGGCAGCGGCGCTGCAGCCCCATGATGTCGATCTCATCTGCTATGGTTCGGCCCACCAGGATCAAATGCCCACCGCTTCGGTGCGCATCCAGGAAGCCCTGGGCATCGAGGTGTGTGACGAGCTCTCGATCCACGCCAATTGCACCTCTGCCTACAAGGCTCTGTACCTCGCCCACGAGCTCATCGCCGCAGGTAAAAACGACTGTGCGCTCGCCGTTTCCTCCAGCATCGCCTCGAGCGAGCTGCGCGCCGAGTACTACAATCAAGCGCTCGTGGACAAGGACTCGCTTTTTTTGAGGTGGTTTCTCGGAGACGGCGCCGGTGCGGTGGTGCTCACGGCAGACCCCTGTCGCTCGCTGGGTTACGAGCTTTGCCACAGCTACATTGTGCCAGAGCTTCCGGGGAGAGCTTGCGACCTCGACGTTCCAGGAGGAAGGAGGCTCGGTCTTTCTCCACGGCCTGCTGAGAATGCTCGACGAAGCCATGGTGGCCCTCCCGGAGATTTCCTTGTTTCAGGTGAATCTGCCGGCGCGGCATATCGCCGAGTCGGTGATGGACGAGCTCGAGGCACGCGGCCTGCCAAGACAGCGCCACTACACCAAGATCCATGAGCTCGGGTATTGCGGGCCACCCATGGTGTTCGTGTGCCTCGATCATATGTCTCGAGCTTTGTGACCGAGGTCAGCAAGTTCATGCAGGCTGGCTACGTGGCGAGGCGCCATGACTGACAGCGCAAGCATCGCCTTCGTCTTTCCTGGAGTGGCCGTTCCTCTGTGCGGTAGGGAGTTCGAGCTTTGGGACAGGTACCCTGGGGTGTTTGCTCCTCTCGTCGGGAGGGCAGCGCAGCGCGTGGGGCTCGAGCTCGAAGGCGCTCTCCGGCGCGGGGCTCTTTTCGAGCTCTCAACCGTGGGGCAGCAGGCTCTCGGCTACGCCTTTTCCGTGGGCTCGGCGCGAGTCTTCGAGGAGGTCGTGGGCACACCCGTGGCCACTGCCGGTTACAGCTTCGGCATTTACGCTGCGGTGACGGCCGCAGGGGCCTGGCGATTCGAGGAGGGACTCGAGGCGCTGCTCGAAGCCGAGAGGATCATGACGAGCCTTTTGCCCGAGGAGCCCTGCGGTCTCGGGGTCGTCCTCGGTCTCGATGCGGCTTCTGTGTCGACCTGTCTTCTGGCAGAGCCCGCAGTCGCGGTGGTGAATCGCAACACCGAGCAGTGCTTCGTGCTCGCCGGTCCCCGCGCGGACCTCGCGAGGGCCTGTGCAGAGGCCGAACGGCTCGGCGCCATGTCGGGCAAGCTGCTCCCAGTCGCGGTTCCGTATCATCATCCGGGGATCCTCTCCGATGCCCGCGGTCTCTTTGCCCGCTGGTTGACCGCCCTGCCCCTGCAGGCTCCAACGATCCCCGTGATATCGTCCCTGGACGGGGAGTGTCTACTCACGGCCCAAGGCATTGCCCGTTACGCCGCGGACAACCTGTCCTCGCCCCTCGATTGGCTCTCCGCGCTGAAGACCATCGATAGTTTGAATATCGACCTCGTCCTCGAATGCGGCCTCGGGTTGAGCTTGTCTCAAAACGCGCGGTTCGCTCCGCTTCGGGCAGAGCACGGCAACTGCCGGAACTACGCTCGATTCGCCCGCTCATGACCCCTTTGCGGCTGCTCATAGCTGGGTCGGGCAAGATCGCCCTCGACTTGGCCAGCGCAGCGATTGGGCGCGGGCACCATGTGTGGCTTGCGAGCCAGGCAAACGAACGACTCGAGGAGCTCGAACGAGCCCGTGGCAAGCTCGTCCGGCGGCTCGAGCGAAGCGGTGATCCGGGCGCCAAGGAAAGAATGGCAGTGATGAGCCTCTTTGCGCCTAGTCCCTGCGAGCTCGACGCGGTGATCGAAGCCACAAGAGAGGACAGGTCGGTCAAGACAGAGGTCTTTCGGGCTGTGGGGTCCGCCCTTGAAGCTGGTGCGCTTTTGGCTTCGACATCGTCTTCGTTTTTGCCGCGTCAGCTCCATGCCCAGGCCGTTGGGTTTCACCCCTTCTATCCCGTGGCTTTGACGAAGCTCGTGGAGCTGGTGTTGCCGCAGGCGCAAGGTTCTATCCCGGACAAGGCGCGGCAACTGGCGTCCGCCTTGGATCTGCGAACCATCGAGCAACCCGAGAGCGAGGCCTTTGCCGTCAACCGCATGTTGCTCCCTTGGCAGTGCGAGGCCATGGCGGCCATCTGTGCCGGCGTCGAGCCTCGAGCCGTTGACGAGGCGAGCCGCGGGCCGTGGCAGGGACTGGGCGCGCTTTCTCTCATGGACTCGATAGGGCTTCGCACAGTGCGAGCCGCGGTCCAGAACTACCGTTCGAGCATGACCCCGCAAGAGTCGGAAGAGCTCAGGCCTCTTGTCGATGGGCTGGAGGCGGTCGTCGCGGCGGGCAAGCAGGGCAACCGCAGTGGCGATGGCCTGCTGTGCGGTGCTGCCTTGCCCTTTGCACCGAAGCTCAGACAGGTCGAGTCCCCGCTCGCCGCGCGCTTGAACCTGTCCCTGGTCCGAGGCGCGCTCCTGGCGGCGGAGCGAGGCGTTTGGCCGGCAGAGCTCCTCGACTCCGCCATGTATGCCGCGATCGGCGCAAACGTGTCGTTCCGGGAGGGCCTCGCGGCCTTGGGCGGCGCCGCGACGGTGCGGGAAGCGCTCCGCGACCTTCACAAACGCACGGGTCTTGCGTATTTTTCCTCTGTCGGTTGCCTCGATCGCTGGAGATGAGAATGCTAATGCCCTAAGCTGAGGGAGTTCGAGGTCAGTGGTGACATGAGCGTACATTTCGAAATGGACGGCGAGATCGGCATCGTGCGGCTCGAGGGCCCGAGGGGAAATCCGCTTCCCGATCCGGTGTGGTGCCCTCCGGCGGAGCTGCGAGCCTTTCTAGAAGATGAGCGGGTCAAGGCGGCCGTGGTGTGCGGCAGCGGACCGCACTTCTGCGTCGGCGCCGATCTTAAAACACTCGAGCAGAGAATTTCCTCTGACCTGTCGGGATTTGGGCAGAGGTTGGCGGTGGGCAAGGATCTGCTCGACGTCATTTGGCTGGGTCCTGTGCCCGTGTGTGCGGCCATCCGCGGCAGTTGCCTCGGCGCGGGACTCGAGATCGCCCTGGCCTGTCATTTCCGCGTGGCCGCCACGACGAGCCTTCTCGGCTTGCCCGAATCGAGCCTCGGACTTCTACCAGGTCTCGGTGGCGCGGTGCAAAGCGGTGCGCGACTGTGTCGTCGCGCTGCCATGGACTTGCTGCTCAGCGGTCGGATGGTGGGAGCCCACGAGGCCCTGGAGATCGGTCTCGTCGACGAGCTCGCGCCAGCCCAGGATGTGGAAAGGTCCGCCACGCAGCGCCTCGAACGACTCGTCGCCGGGCGGAGCAAGGCCCAGGTGCGCGCGGTGATGGAGGTGCTCTGCGTCCTCGAAACCAAAGGTAGAGAGGCGGCATTGCTGGCCGAGACCGCGGCGTTTCTGGAGCTGGCGCGCGCTCCGCGCCCCAGCCAGCCAGGCTAAGAGGATACAGTGCGAGTCATGAGTCGTGTCTTGTCCTATCGCGTGGAAGTCGAAATCCCATCGAAGGCCGCAGACTCCTCCGATCTGTGGCGTGAGCTGAACGACGAGGAGCGGCGTGCGTGTCGCGGGCTTCCTCTTCGCTCCCTCGCTGCTGCCGCTGCCGCCAAGCGGGCGCTCGTGGCCCTTTCCGCCCTCGCGGGACAGGGAGCTGGTGCGGATGACTTCGGCATGAGGCGACAGGCCACAGGTGGGTGGCAGGTCATCCACTGGCCCGCCTCGATGGCGCAGCCCCTCGTCAGCGTCGCTCATTCCCGCTGCACGGCAACGGCGCTTGCCGCCTGTGAGGAGCAACCGTGACCGAACCCTGTGTTGCCGTGGAGCGCATCGGCGCCGTGACCCATCTGATTTTGTCGAGCCCGCCTCGCAACGCGCTGACCCTGGTCGCCCTCGATGCCTTGCGGGATGCTGTTGACGCTCTTGGCGATGCTCTCCCGGACGCCGTCGTCCTTCGTGGACGGGGCCGACATTTCTCGAGCGGAGCGGATGTCGACGAGCTCTTGGCGCTGGCTCGCGGCGGAAGGGATGCACAGGGGCGACTCGCGGGCCACGATCGCGCGTTCGCTGCCATCGAGCGCAGTTGTGTGCCAGTGGTAGCCGCCATCTCCGGTTGCTGCTTGGGCGTGGGCCTAGAGCTCGCTCTGTGCTGCCACGCCCGGATCGCTGCTCAAGGAGCGGTGATGTCCTTGCCAGAGGCGAGCTTCGGGCTGCTCCCTGGCTGCGGCGGACTGGTGCGCCTTTCGCGGCTCTGCGGCCGAGCTGTCGCCCTGGAGCTCTCCCTGTGCGGTCGCACGGTCTGCGCTGAGGAGGCCTTGGCCTTGGGCCTCGTGGATCGCGTGGTGGCTCGGCGCGATCTCGAGAAAGCGGCCACGGACGCGGCCGAAGCGCTTTGCTCTTTTCATCCGAGGGGCTCCTCATGAAGGTTCTGCTCGTCAATCCGCCTCGCTCGCCCTGCAACGAGATTTGGGACTTTGCGCCACCTTTGGCCAGGCCGTTCGTCCATCGCAAGCTGGTGGGCCCGCCGCTGGGTCTGCTCACTCTCGCCTGCGCCCTGCGTCCTCATCACGACGTGCGCCTTCTCGAGCTCAAGGGCGAGATGGATCTCGAGCCCCAGGGGCCTGAACCGATGGCGCGCCTCCGGTCCGCGCTGGACGAATTCGCGCCCGACGTCGTCGCGACCACCGCGATCGCCTCGGAGACTCCGGCTTGTCTCGATATTTTGCGGCTCGCCAAGTCGCGGTGTCCCGAGGTGGTGACCGTGGTGGGAGGGCTACAGCCCACGCTGCGGTCTTCGGACTTCGACGACTCAAGCGTGGACGCGGTGGTCAAAGGGCATGGGGCTCCGGTGCTTCTCGACTTGGTCCGCGCGGTCGAGGCAGGCGCGCCGCTTTCTTCCGTGGAAGGGCTGCTGACCCGAACAGAAGGTGCGCTGCGCTGGACGAGACCTTCAACACGGGTGGTCGATGCCGCGGATCGGGACTTTTTTGTGCCAGATAGAAGTCTCGTCGATCGGGTGAAGAGCACCTACACCGTGGGCCCCTACGGTCCGGCGACCTACGTGTTCAGCTCCCTGGGTTGCCACCACCGCTGCTCCTTTTGTTCCATCTGGCCCGCGTGCGATGGGCAGGTGAGTCTGCGGCGCATCGACAGCCTCGTCGAAGAGCTCGCGGGACTCGACGATTACCCCGTGGTGCGGTTTGCCGACGCCAACAGTGCGCCAGATCCCGAGTATCTCGGAAGACTGGCCGACGCCATCGCGTCCTCGGGGGTCCGCAAGGACTTCATCATGGATCTGCGGGCCGATACTGCGAGCGCTCACCCGCGACTCATCGAGAGATTGGCTCGCTGCGGGCTCAAGGTCGTTATCTGTGGGTTCGAGTCGTTCCGCAACGACGAGCTCAAGCGGTACCGCAAGTCAGCGCAGGCCAGCGCCATAGAGGCTGCGGTGGGAGTGTTCCATGAATGCGGCATCCTGGTGCGCGGGAACTACGTGGTGCCGCCAGATTACCTGGCCGACGATTTCGAAGCGTTGGCCGCGCATGCGAGCGCCTTTCCAGTGAACCTCGCGGGGTACACGATCCTTACGCCCATGCCAGGCACGCCTTTCCACGACGAGCTCGAGTCCCGTATCGTCGACAAGGATCTCGCCAAGTACAATTTCTTTTGCTGCGTCCTCGAGACCGTGTTGCCGCGGGAGGAGTTTTTGGCGCGTGTCGGCGGTTTGTGGGCGATTCGGCGGGGCGATTTCGCGGTGTAGCTCTCACGAACGGAAGGCATTCCACCAGATGAGGAACGCGCACAGGGCTCCGGAGACGAGTCCCAGACCGATCCACAGGTAGGGGTGAACGCCCTTTGCGGCGGTCTTGCCGGGCTCGGGCTCGGGTTCGGGCTCGGGTTCGGGCTCGGGTTCGGGTTCGGGTTCGGGCGGAGGGCACGACCGCCGAGTATCGAGCGTCGAGTTTACGTCGGAAATGCGAGCTTCGGAGCCCATGGAGAGCAGCACGTCCACGTCGCCCTCAAATTCGTTGCCAAAGATGCCCGAGTTCTCGTGCTCTGGAGGGGCGACCAAGTGTTCGCTGCTCGCGCAGCCGTGGCGGTGAGGCGTGGCGTGTTGCTCGTCGCCGGTTTTGATATCCATGTCCGCGTCGTAGCAAAATGCCCACAGCCGAATCTTGCCGAGCGGCCGGATGCGGACCCAGTCCTCGTCTGGAATGAGGATTTCGGTCTGGCACTTTTCGCAGACGACGCTGCGCTCACACAGGGGTGATGGGGTGAACACTGCGTTGCAGTTGGGGCATGTCAGCGCCACGGGTAGGGCGTCTGTGTCCCCTCCAGGCTCGGGTGGCGATTCGACGAGGGGCGTTTCCCGTGCCGCGGCGTAGAGCTGCAGAAGCTGAGGCAGCTCGGCCGCGAGCCAGGACGGCGCCGGGTAACTGTCGAAGGGAGTTTCGCAATGGGGGCACTCGATGCCGCCGTCGTAGGACGTGGGAAGCTCGCCGAGATCAATTTTGGTGCTGCATGCCGGACAGGGAAGGCCGCCTTCTGGATACGAAAACGCGAAGCTCTCGGCAAACGTGGTGCGGACGACGCCCTCGTAGGCGCAGCGCAGCACGTAGGCCCATGTGGCAGGCTCGATGTGCTCAGGGTGTTTGCAGCGGCGGCAGCGCACTTCGCGCATCGGGCCGTCGATGGGCAATTGGCTATTGCAGGCAGAGCACCTCGTCGAGACGCCAAGGGTGACAAAGTGCAGGCTCATGAAGGACGCCTTCCAATCATTTCGATATTCTACCACTGCGGGCGAGGACGGCTACGGCAATCTACGACCGCGTCGTGCTCCCCGCCGTCCGTCGAGGGCTCTCGTCTTTGCTGTGTCTTTAAAGATTTCGGGCGAGCTGCAGAAGTCGCTCACTCGGCAGGTCCGAGGACAGCGCGTAGGCCATATCGTTGTCGAGGAGAATGACGACATTGAAACCGTTGCGTCGGCCTACCAGGGCCTGGCGGGAACCGAGGTTTATGGCCTTGCCACCGGTAATGTCCACATGCTCGGGGTTGAAGATGATGAGCGACACTCGGTGGCCATCCACGGCATAGGTCATGTGCGCTGCCTGGTGGCTTCGGACATTGGACAATCTGGCGCCGCCGAAGCTGGCGTTCTCGAGTCCCAGTCTCACGGGTCGCACCGGGAAGTCGACCTTGCCTTGGAACCAGTTGGCTGCAGCTTCGGGATCCCGATTCGCTGCCTCCATGGGCAGGTCTCGGCTGTGACGCTGGACCACGTCGTCGACCACTGCGGCCAGGGGCTCGCTTGCGGCCTCCTGGGGCTTGGGCCAGGCGAGAACGAGCACCAGGGCTGCGGCCGCGGCCAAAGGGAGTGCGCAGAACGCTGCGATACGGTTGCGCCGCGCAGGGCCCGAGGCGATGCGCAGAACCCGCGCCCGGAGCATGGGAGGCGTCTCGACTTCGCCAAGGCGCTTGATCTCGCCCTTTATGCGGCGTCGCAACCCCACGAGGGCCGTGCAGCTCGAGCAACCGAGGAGGTGCCCCTGCAGCTCGAGAAGGGCTCCGGCCTGGAGCTCGCCGTCCACGAACGCATCGAAATACTTCTCCATGTCTTGGCAGCTCATGAGCTCACCTTCTTCCTCTGCCTGAAGGCGTCGAGATCCGCGGGCTCTGCCGTGGCCTGCTTCGTCGTGTTTTCGATGCCCGCGGCCACTGCATAGTCGACGAGTCGCTGCTGCAATAGGCGTCGACCGCGGTACAACCGGGACATCACGGTGCCGATGGGACAGCCGAGGATCTCGGCGATCTCCTTGTAGGAAAGCTCTTCGATATCCGAGAGCACGACCGCGGCGCGAAAGTCAGGCGGCAGCTCCTGCAGGGCGCCCTCGAGCTTTTCCTTGAAGAACTGGGTGAAGATATGGTTTTCCGGGTTGCTGGCAAAGGCCTTGGCTTCCCTGTCGAGCAGCTCGTCGTAAATGGGCTCGTCGACGGCTCTTTCCTGGTACCGGCGCTCGTGGACCCTGCGCCGATATTTGTTCATAAAAGTATTTGTCAAAATGCGGATGAGCCAGGCGCGCAGGTTCGTGCCCCATTCGAACTGGTGGGAGCTGCGCAGGGCCTTTACATATGTGTCTTGAACGAGCTCTTCGGAGTCGTGACGGTTGTGGGTAAATCGCAGGGCGCAGGCGTACAGCGCGTCCATGTGCTCGATGCAGGCAGCTTCGAACTGCCTGTCCTGTCGTCTTGAGAGAATCTTGTCGAGCAAAGGAGCCTCCTTTTGCTTTCCTCTAAGGGCTGTAACAGCGGCGTTTGCCCGCTTATTCCCGCGGGTTGATATCCTACGGTTCTTTGCGCATAACTATAACTATTGTATTCGTCCCGGGCGCCCTTTACTCGAGCCGCCTAGGGTCTAAGTTCTGGCTCGGGATGTCTTTGGAAAGGAAGCGCAGTCGAATCATGTGCGATGAAAATCCTAAAATCGAGGAACCACAGGTTATGGAAGAAGAAGAGTCCGAGGACGAAGTCACGAGCAGCTTTGTGACCCCTGATAGGCTAGACGAACGAGCCGAGCTCGAAGCTCTTCTGTCGGCCGAACGCGATCGATCGCTGCGGCTGGCAGCAGACATGGATAACCTGCGCAAGCGCTCGCGCAAAGAGGTGGAAGACGCTCTGGGTCGTGGCCGGGCAGAGGTGCTCCTCGAGATCTTGCCGGTCGTCGACAGCATCGATCTCGCCCTGTCGTCCAACGCTGGAGGGGAAGCAGCCTCGGCCACGGCCGTGCTCGATGGCGTCGCCATGGTGCGGCGCTTGTTTCTCGCAACGGTCGAGCGCTTCGGGGTGACACCGGTTGCGACCATCGGCAAGAGCTTCGATCCCAACTTTCATGAGGCAGTGGCGCAGGTGACCTCCGACGAGCACGAGATTGGACGGATCGTGCACGAAATGCGCAAAGGCTATGTCATGGGCGACAAGCTGCTGCGGCCGGCCATGGTCGCGGTGTCCAAGGGTTCGGCCAGCGGCGAGCCTTCTTCGCAACTCTCCGAAGAGCCGCTAGCCTGACAGGGAAGGGGAATCCATGAGCGGCGATCGCATCATCGGCATCGACTTGGGGACGACAAATTCGTGCGTTGCCGTGGCAGATGGCCAGGATATCATCGTCATTCCCAACGCAGAGGGTAGCCGCACCACCGCCTCGGTGGTGGCGTTCGGGCAGAACGGCGAGCGGCTCGTCGGGCAGGTTGCCAAACGGCAGGCCGTCGTCAACCCACAGTCCACCATCTACGCGGTCAAGCGCCTGATGGGCCGCAAGATCGACTCCCCGGAGGCCCGCCGCCAAAAGGAAATGTGCTCCTACGCCATCGTGCCGGCCGAGAACGAAGACGCCTGGGTCGAGGCTCGCGGCCGCAACATCAGTCCACCCGAGATATCGTCTTACATCCTCAGCGAGATGCGCGCGGTGGCCGAATCGTTTCTCGGCGAGAAGGTGACGCGCGCAGTGGTGACGGTTCCGGCGTACTTCAACGATGCCCAGCGACAGGCGACCAAGGACGCGGGGCTCATTGCCGGTCTGACCGTGGAGCGCATCATCAACGAGCCTACGGCCGCGGCTCTTGCCTATGGCCGCAAGGAAGGCGCTGCAGGTCAGCAGCGCATCGTGGTGTACGACCTCGGAGGCGGCACTTTCGACGTTTCGGTTTTGGAAATCGTCGATGGAGTCTATTCGGTGAAGTCCACGGCCGGCGACACGTTCCTAGGGGGTGAGGACTTCGACCAGCTTCTCATCGACGAGCTTTCTGCGCGGTTCCGAGACGAGAACGGCATCGACCTCAAGGCCGATCGGGGTGCCTTGCAGCGGCTCAAGGAAGCGGCCGAGCGCGCCAAGCACGAGCTGTCGAGCTCCCTGGAGACCGAGATCAACCTGCCGTTCATCGCATCGGACAAGGGAGGTCCCAAACACCTCATTACGACCTTGCGTCGGGACGAGCTGGAAAATCTCGTCGAGAATCTGGTGTCGCGCACCTTTGGCCCGTGTCGCCAAGCGCTCAAGGACGCCGGTTTTGCGGTGGAGCAGATCGACGCGGTGCTGCTCGTGGGGGGCATGACGCGCATGCCACTCGTACAGGCACAAGTGGCGGACTTTTTTCAGAGGCCGCCACTGCGGGGCCTCAACCCCGACGAGGTCGTGGCCGTGGGCGCCGCTGTGCAGGGCAGCGTGCTGTCGGGCGAAACCGACGATCTCCTCCTGCTCGACGTGACCCCGCTCAGCCTGGGCGTGGAGACGGGCGGAGGTGTGTTTACTCCGATTATCGCGCGCAACACCAC
Source organism: Myxococcota bacterium (assembly GCA_025453525.1). Classification (GTDB taxonomy): domain Bacteria; phylum Myxococcota_A; class Polyangia; order JAAYKL01; family JAAYKL01; genus JALOQD01. The sequence continues at coordinate 3,588 of JALOQD010000195.1, read as the reverse complement.
GGTGCCGACCCGCAAGAAGATGGTGTTCACCACCAGCCTCGATAACCAGAATTTCGTGCCGATTCATGTGTTGCAAGGCGAGCGACCCATGGCCAAGGACAACACCACCCTGGCCAAGTTCGAGCTCGCCGGTATCCCACCCGCGCCCCGCGGCATCCCGCAAATCGAAGTGACTTTCGATATCGATGCGGATGGCATCGTCTCGGTGACGGCCCGGGATCTGGGCACAGGGCGTCAGCAGGCGGTCAAGGTCACGGCTGGGTCGGGTCTCACCTCCCACGACATCGAGCGGATCATCGCCGAGGCTGAGTCCCAGCAAGACGCGGACAAATCCCGCAAGGATCTGGCCGAGGTCAAGCTCGAGGCCAGCTCGCTCTTGTACACCACCGAGCGCGCTGTCGAGAGCTACGGTGACTATGTCTCAAACGAGGACAGGACGGTTATCCTCGCCGATATTGAGCTTCTCAAGGAGGCTCTCGAGGGCGATGACATCCCGACCATTCGCACGCTCAAGGCGGCCCTCGAAGCCTCGGCGTTCCGCATTGCCGAGGCCATGTACGCAGACTATTACGAAATATTAGGTATTGAGCGCACTTCGAGCCCGGACGAGCTGAAAAAGGCCTACCGCAAGCTGGCGATGCAGTACCACCCAGATCGCAATCCCGGCGACAGCATGGCGTCCGAGAAATTCAAAGAAGCCACTGAGGCGTTTCAGGTGCTCTCGGATCCGCAGAAGAGAGCCCGCTATGACAGGTTCGGTCATGGAGCGCCCGAGGGCTTCGGCATGGGCGGTGGCGAGGTCGACCTCGGTTCCATGACGGATTTCTTCGAGTCGATTTTTGGGTCGGTCTTTGGCGGCATGGCAGGGGGGCGTCGGCGTCAGAGGAAGGGCACTCCAGGCCGAGATTTGCAATACGACCTGGACCTCACGCTCGAAGATGTGGTTCGAGGCGCCAAGGCCCGACTCTCGGTGCCTCGTCCGGTGCGTTGCGGCCCCTGTCACGGCGTGGGCACGGCCTCAGGGACCGAGCCCGAGCGCTGTTCCCACTGCGGCGGCGAAGGCGCGGTGCGACTCCAACAGGGCATCTTCGCCATGACCACCACCTGTCCGGCCTGCAGCGGTACGGGTGAGTCCATTCGCAATCGCTGCCCCCAGTGCCAGGGCAAGGGACGGGTCATCGAGGAGCAGAGTCTCGAGGTCGAGATCCCCGCTGGCGTCGACGATGGCGCGGTGAAGGTGCTGCGCGGCCAGGGCGAGGAGGGGCTGCGCGGCGCTCCAGACGGCGATCTGCACATCATGATTCATGTGAAGAAGCACGAGACCTTCGTGCGCCGAGGCCAAGACCTTCTGTCCGTCGTCCGAGTTTCGTATCCCACGGCCGTGCTCGGCGGCGACATCGAAGTGCCCACCGTGGACGGCAAGGTCAGCATGCGCGTCAAGCCCGGCACGGAGAACGGCCAGATGTACCGCCTCCGCGGCAAGGGCGTACCCTCTTTGCGAAGCAGCGGTCCGGCCGGAGATCAGCTCGTCCACATCGATGTCGCCGTACCAGCACCGAGCGAGCTCTCGCCTCGCCAGAAGGAGCTCATCGTCGAGCTGGGCAAGGAGTTCGGAGACGAAGTCCAATCCCGGCCGCACCAGTCTTTCATCGGTAAGCTCAAAGGCCTGTTCGACTGATTTGCTTTGGGGCTGTGGGCGGGCGCCCTGATCCCCCATCACGAAGAATGAAGAAACCCGCTGGCCCAGACACACTGGGCATGTGATGGTGAATTGTGAAGAAACAACCAATCACCAGCGGGGTGCAGCGATAATGCAACAGGGCGTACTTCCAATCCAGTGCGAAGTTGAGCGAGCGGGGGTGCAAGTGACAGGTCGGGGCGGGCTGCTTCCTTACTTGGACTTGATGGCGAAGGTTGAGTTGTGGGAGCTGGCGGGCCGCCTGGTGAAGGCCCGGAGCGGATCCCAGGGATGGTCGGACGGTCAGCTCGTGGCGGGGGTGGTGCTAGTGAACCTGGCCGGAGGGAGCTGCGTGGACGACCTTCGGTTGTTGGAGTCGGACGCGGGTCTCGGCGCGTTGGTGCGCCAGGCCGAGGTGCAGGGGATGAGCCGACAAGAGCGACGGGCCTTCGAGCGTCGGCATCGGAAGGGTCGGCAGCGGGCCCTGCCATCGGAGTCGGCGCTGCGTCGGTTTCTCGAGGCGAGCCACGACGAGAGCTACGAGGCGGGACGCAAGGAGTCACTGGCGGCAGGAGTGAAGGCCTACATTCCGAAGCCGAACGCGGTGCTTTCCGGCTTGATGGAGCTGAACGCGGAGGTGGTCTCGAAGATGTTGCACTGGGCGCCTCTTCCCGTGGCGACTTTGGACATGGATGCGACCCTTGTTGAGACGACAAAAGACGAGGCGCTGTTTTGCTACAAGCACTTCCGCGCCTATCAGCCGCTCAATGTGTGGCTAGCCGAGCGTCAGCTCATGCTGTGGTCGGAGTTCCGCGACGGCAACGTGCCGGCTGGGCACGAGCAACTCCGGGTGTTCCAGGACGCGCTGGGCCGGCTGCCTTCGAGCGTGGGCAAGGTGCGTCTGCGGTCTGACTCGGCGGGGTATCAGTGGGATCTGCTGAAGTACTGCGCCGAGGGGCAGAACAAGCGCTTTGGCGTCATCGATTTCGCGGTGAGCGCGGACGTGAGCAAGGAGTTCCGGCAGGCGGTTCATGAGACCCCAAGCGATGCCTGGCAGCCGCTCGTGCGCCGCGCCGACGGCATGGAGATCACTACCGGACAGGAGTGGGCCGAGGTCTGCTTCGTGCCGAACCAGATCGGTCACAAAAAAGGCGGGCCTGTGTACCGCTTCCTCGCCATCCGCGAGCCGCTGCGGCAGCTCGAGCTATCCGGTGTGGAACCAACGCAGCAGGCCCTGCCGTTTCCGGTCATCGAGCAGGGCGGCGTAAAGTACAAACTCTTCGGCGTCGTGACCAACCTAGAGCAACCCGGCGACGAGGTCATTTGGTGGCTGCGCGAGCGCTGCGGCAAAAGCGAAGAAGCCCACAGCATCATGAAGTCCGACCTCGCCGGCGGCACGCTGCCCTCGAAGTTCTTCGGCGCCAACGCGGCCTGGTGGCAGATCATGCTGCTTGCCTTCAACTTCAACTCGGCGATGAAGCACCTTGTGCTCGGCGGAGCCTGGGCTTCGCGCCGGCTCAAGGCCCTGCGCTTCGGCTTCATCAACGTCGTCGGACGCATCGTCCATCACGCGCGGCACATGGTCATGAAACTGGCCAGCTGCCGCGAGACAACGGAGCTCATCATTGGCGCGAGACAACGCATCCTCGCCCTCGCCCCGCTCTCTGGCTAGGGACGAGCGCAAACACGACGCCGCCCTGCGGCGGTGGCCATACCGAGGAGCCTCCTCGAGGCTTTCCTATGCCCAAAGTCCCAGTTTCGCCAGGCGATCTATCGCTTTTTCCGTCCTATCCCCCACGAGCGACCCGAACACGGGTCTCGGTTGCCCCTTCAACCAATGTCTTTCTTCATTTTTTGCTCACCCGCGCCCGTGCGCGAGCGCAGCCTCGACTGGTGATGGTGGATCCTGG
>JALOQD010000194.1 GCA_025453525.1 Myxococcota bacterium | reverse complement strand
TTGGCCAGGGGACACTTGCTGCCCTCGAAGTAGCTCGACGACAAGTCGTAGAGCACGAGCCCGCCCTCCTTGAGATGACGCGCCGCGAGTTTCTTCTCAATCTTGTCCTGCCGCTCGAGCAGCCAGTCCATCGCGGCGTACAGGTCGTCCTCGCAGACGCCATCGAGGCCGAGCATCTGCGGCAGTGTCGTGTCCTTCCACGTTCTCGCAGTCGCGAGCTTGCTCGAGGGCGCAAAGATACGCGAGGCGACCATGGCGACCACGAGGTCGCGCTCCTTCGATGGTCGAGAGGCGATGAGCTTATCGAAGCCGAGTTTCTCCATGGCGAGCATCACAGCCTTGACGTGACCGTGCTTGGCCGACGAGACCGTCTGAAATAGGTCGTCGACGGAGACGAGCTTCTCGCCCTTGAGCACCCTGCGAATGGCCTCGACCTGGTCCATGGGCAGAGAGGAGAGATTAGCGAGCGTGCGGTTCTTGACCTTGCCGTCTTCACGATAGCCTTCTCTGAGCAGAACGGCCGGAGGGGAGGTGCGGTTGGGCACGATGGCGATGTACATGCCAACCATTTATCACAACACAGAGTGCCGTGCAACATATATTTTGCTATTTACATGACAACATTTTTGCACTAAAAATCCGGTCAAACACAAGTCTTCATTCTGTTTTTGGGAAAATCAGCGCGGGAACTTCAGTTTAATCGGTCCCCATTCTGAACCCCCTGCCTTTGCCCCCTTGAGCGCGCGTTGCGCACGACAACAGGAGGCAAGGCCCATGGAAACCAGCCAGGTCACAGGCACGAATTCGAGGCGGTCGTGTGTACAGCCCACAAACGGCACGAAACCCCTGCTGCGGGAGTCTTCGCGCCAAATCGTCATCGACGTATTGGCCACAGCCGTGGTCGATCTACTGCTACAGGAGCTACCCCCTGAAACTGACACCCATGAACGGCGTAAGTCATCTTATTTAATCAATTAAATGACTTGATAACGGTCCAATTGGATGCCTTCATCTGTGTCGCCGAAGTCGGGGATTGTCGCTGCAAAGGAGGCGCCGGAGTGAACAAGAGAGCTCAATTGAAAACGGATCGATGTGCCGTGGCCATGGTGGCCGGAAAGCTCGAGGCGCTTGGGGAGATGACCGTGGGGGAGCTCGTGGAAAAGTACCGCGAAGTCTTTGGCGTGCCCACTCGCACCCGCAACAAGGACTACTTGCGCAAGAAGATCGCCTGGCGCATCCAAGAGCTGGCCGAGGGAGGGCTTTCGCCTAGAGCTCTTTCCAAGATCGAAGAGCTCGCCCCGCTCGCGCCTGTTCGCTGGCACCACCTCCAGACGAGCGACCGACCGCCGCTGACCTTGGTCTCCACCCCAACTCTGCCTCACCGAGATCGTGATCCGCGCTTGCCACCGCCAGGCACGCAGCTCATGCGAATTCACGGCGGTGTCGAGCATCGAGTCACTGTCCTTGAACAAGGCTTTGAATATCAGGGCAAATACTACAAGGCGCTGTCCCCCATCGCGAAGCTGATCACGGGCTCGCCGTGGAGCGGGTTCGTGTTTTTTAACTTGCAAGAGCGCAAAGCACGCCTGCCGGTCGAGGAGGACTGCAAATGAGCAAGAGACTTTCCCTGGGATCGCCGCCTGGCCTCGAGGGCAAACGCTGCGCCGTCTACACGCGCAAGTCCACTTCTGCTGGGCTCGACCAGGAATTCAACTCTCTGGACGCCCAGAGGGAGGCGTGTGAGCAGTACATCCGCAATCAGACCGGTCTCGGCTGGCAGCTTCTTTCGGAGGGCTATGACGACGGTGGATTTACCGGCGCAAACCTCGAGCGGCCTGGTTTTGCGCGGCTCCTACAGGACATCGAAGACGGGAAGATAGATGTCGTCGTCGTGTACAAAGTCGACCGTCTGTCGCGCTCTCTGCTCGACTTCGCCAGGGTCATGGACCGCTTCAACCGAGCAGGCACGGCCTTTGTGAGCGTGACCCAGAACTTCTCCACAGCCGATGCCATGGGCAGGCTCACGCTCAACATGCTCATGAGCTTTGCCGAGTTCGAGCGCGAGATGATCTCCGAACGCACCCGGGACAAGATCGCCGCCTCACGCCGCAAGGGCAAGTGGACAGGCGGGCCTGCGCCGCTCGGGTACGACGTGGTCGATCGCAAGCTCGTGGTGAACGACACCGAGGCCGCGCTCGTCCGGCGCATCTACGACCTCTATCTCGATACGCGGTCGGCGATGGCTGTTGCGAAGACACTCAACGCCCAGCACCAGACCACCAAGCACCGCATCGGAAAGAGCGGCGCCAGCCGAGGCGCCCGCGAGTGGGACAAGAATTCCGTGCTGCAGATCCTGTCGAGCCCGATCTCCGCAGGCCTCATGTCCTCTGGCGGAGAGGTATACGACGGAGAGCATTCCTCCATCGTCGAACGGAGCCTCTACGACCGCGTCCAAGCGCTGCTGGCTGACAGCGGTGGGAGAGGAGCCATTCGCCACGGTCGCAATCCCGAGTACCTCCTCACCGGCATCTTGCGCTGCGCTCGCTGCGGTCAGGCGTTCACGCCAGCTTCGACGCGTAGGAAGAGCGGCAAGGTGTATCGCTACTACCGCTGCTCGACCCGAGATAAGAAGGGGAGGACGGCTTGCGCTTCGGCACCGCTGCCAGCCGTGGCCATCGAAAGCTTTGTGGTTGAGAGAATCCGCGAGGCGCTCGCTGAGGGCGATTTGATACTCGCAGTGGCCGAGGCCGCGAGCGCACGGTTGCGAAGTGAGCGCAAACCACTCGAAGCCGAGCGCGCGAAGCTGCCGCACCAAATCGCAACGCTCTCAACCGAGGGCAAGCGCCTGGTCGAGACCGCCAGCAGCATGAATGGCAGCGCGCGTCGCCTGCTCGACGCCAAACTACAAGAGGTCGGCGATCAACTCGGCCGCCTCGAAGCCCGTCTCAATGAAGTCCAGCGCCGGCTCGCGATGCTCAAGGACATCGAGCTCGAGACCCAATGGGTAGAACGCTGCCTCGCCCACTTCGACAAAGTCTGGGATACGCTCAGCCCAGACAACCGCACACGCTTGGTGCGAGCGGTCGTGGCGAGAGTCGAGGTGGACGAACCCAACGGCGACGTGCGCGCCTTCTTGACCGACCTGGAGATTGACTCGGCCGAGGCAACACAAGTCCATGAGGTAGCATCGTGAACGAGCAAGCGATCGAGACCACATCCACGGGCGATCCAGCCCCTCATGCTGGCCTGCGTCTCTTCGCCGGCAAGCTGCATCGCGTACAACATGGCCATGGAAAGGGATTCTCCAGCACGCCCCCTGCCTCACCTCCATTGCCGGTTCGTCGTCCTGCCCGCATCGCGATCATGTTGGCCCTCGCCCACAAGATCCAAGACGCCATCGAGAGTGGCGTCGTGCAAGACCAAGCCGAAGTCGCGCGGCGTCTTGGGCTGACACGCGCGAGGATCACTCAGCTCATGGACCTGACGCTGCTGGCGCCGGAGATCCAGGAGGAGATACTTGGATTAGAATCTGTCGATGGTGTTGAGCCGATGAGCGAGCGGGCGCTACGGCACGTCTCGCGAACGCTGGATTGGGGAGAGCAACGGCGAAGGTGGTCAACCTTGAAGTAGGCTGAGATGCGGCAGCTTATCGAGAGAAGGTTTCATCGCTCTTTCATCCATTTCCTCTATCCCGCGCGCGTCTGGTCGTTATTGCTCAAGTAATAGAAATGGGATTGCTGAGGTGGAGGGTGACCTTTATTGGTCTTGCATACGCCGACAATCCCCCACCTGCTCCGCTCCGCGGCGACCTCTTCAACGTCGGCATAAACGAACCGGGCACCTCCTCACGATTGCCCCCCAATGGGAGCGGCACGCAGTTTGTCTTGACCGGCATCCTCATTCTCGCCGACAAAGATCTACGCGAAGGAATCCTGTTGTGAAAAGGAGCTGTCTATGGCGCGTAAGGACAAGAGCCCGTTTGCGATTGCGGAGGATATTCTGGCAGGACGTCGCGAGCCGCGGGCTGATTTACTCATCGATGCCATAGCAGCGGTTAACCCCACTTCGCTGAACATCCCGGCGCGGGAGCGGGCCCTGAGATACCAGGTCAAGTCCGCGCTCCAGAGCCTTTTATTACGCGTCCATGGCGACGATTTGAAGATTGTGCCAAGCGATGACATGGGGGTCGTAAGCCTCGAACATCGGTTTTTGGGCCGAACGGCCTGTCACGCATTGGTGGCCGACCTTGACGAGGACGTTCGTTCATTGGTGCAGCGTCTGCTTGACACAGAAGCCTGGCTAGAGGATGCGTCAGCGGAGAAGATGCCGTTCGCACTGGCGGATCGACAGCAACTGGCTCCTTCGAATGAGGTTCCCGCGTCTCCTCCCAAGGAGATGACTGTCGCCGAGCTTCTGGCCGCCGCTGCCCTTCATATTGAGCGGTATGAATACATTGAAGCTCGCGAATGTTCCGAGATTGCTTTGACACGTTCCGGCGGCGGCCCGGAGGCCGCGAGTCTATTGCTCTCGTTATTGGTCGATCACCTCGCATTGGACAAAGACGCCACAGCGCTGGCCGATCGGTTTTCCGCCGCAGCGATGAAGACACCGGACGTAAGAGCACTCCTCGCCTTGGCCGCTGCCCGATCGCGACAAGTGAATCTAGCGCGGTTTTGGACCGCTGGACTCAAGCACGAGCGATTCGCGGAGATCCAACTCCAGCTTGTCGACGCGGCGCTCGAAACGAATGATTTGGCAGAGGCCGATGACCGCCTGGAGGCTGCCAAGAAGGCGGGGGCCTCGCCGACCGACCTCCTCGCCCGCGAGAAAAACATCGCCAAGAAGGGCGCTGACGCACGGCGCCCTTTGGAGGAAGAGGCCTGTGCGCTGCTCGAGACCGGAGAAGTCGATGCCGCGGAAGAACGGGCTCGCTCTGTCCTCGCAAAATGGCCAGAGAGCAAGGCCGCCCGCTCGGTACTGGCGGCCATCGAAGGCAGGCGCGTTGCAGACGAACTAGAGCGGCTCCTCATGGCGGCAAAAAAAGCAGAGACGTCGGGAGCGTTGGCCAGGGCTGTAGAGCTCCTTAAATCGGCGAGAAGTCTGAATCTAGAATCAGAACGCGTAGTAGAGCGACTCGCTCGAGCCGAGTTCGCTTTAGCGACGAGCGTGGCCGAGGAAGCCTGCGGCGCTGTGCTCGCTGCGCTTCGGCAGGACAACCGCGATGTGGAAGGGCTCGTCGCGTATGCGGCACTCGGAGATGACTTACGCAAACGAATCCGAGAAGCCGTTGCGTGTCCTTATCTGGCCCAACTCGAGGGCACAGGCGCTCCCCGATGGGAGGAGGCGACTAGGCGGCGAGGGGTCGAAGCAGTGCTCGTTTTGGAGCAAGCACAAAATGCTTTTGCCGTTGGGAATCTCGTCGAGGCACAGCAGATCCTGTCGCCGTACCGAGCGATTATCGCGAGCCTACCGCAGGCAAGGGCGATCTCTACCGCAATCGCGTTGAGCCAGAAAGAAGAGCGGATTCGGGTTGCTCGCGAGTCATTTGTTCGCGGGAAAGAACGACTGGCCGCAAAAGACCTGAACGGCGCTAACGCCGAGTTCGGCAGGGTGGATGCGTCTCGACTCAGGGAGGACGAAAGGTCAGAGCTCGTTGCGTGCAAAGAACGCCTCGCCGCTTTGCAGGAGCTCGACGCCGCACTGCGGCGGCTTGATTCCGCCGCAGAGACCGGCGACATCCTTGAAGTCCGGAAGCTCGATCAAGAGGTCGGTCAGCAGGCCGAGGCGCTTGGCGAATCGTTCGAGCCGCGAAGCGAAACACTCACCCGTGAAACCAGACGCGCGTTCAAGGTCCGCGTCTTCGAGCACGGGGATGAGGGGCCGTTCTTGCAAGCGGATCCGCGTCTCTTCTACAGTGATCACTGTCAGAGCGCGTTGTTGCCGAATGGCGAGCAACTGGCCATGGTCAGGGCGAGCTCCAAGTGGCTCTTCGTCAGCATCGCGAGCGTGAAGACGAGCAGATCGGTCAAGACGGCCATCCTCACCCTTCCCGAGCCATTCCAAGACTCCGGCACCACGGCGGTCGATACAAACGGCAGGCTCCTCTACGCAGACGACCAGGGGTGTTTCATCGCGCTGGAGCTTCCGAGTTTCGACGTGATTGCGCTGTGGAATTCGAGATCCTCGCTCGTCCGCGAGGAAGAAGTCATCGAGCAAATCGTCCTTATTCCCGACAAACTCCTCGCATGGATGCAACTGCGCAACACAAAGAGCGAGCAGTGGTTCGACCGAGTCGTTGACTTTTGTCGACGCAAGACCGTCAGAGAAGTCGCCGACTGCGGATTTCTTCGACAAGTGCTTCCAGGTGTGCAGACGCGTGTGTTCGCTTGGGAAAACGAGTACGGACTGTCAATACACTCCGACCGCGGAGCGCTCGTGCATCGCGGCGATCTGGGCGATGCGATGTCGCTCGTCTCTGGTTTTCAACATCACCCGTGCGCGGACGATGAGGAGCGGTTCGTCCTGCTCGGTGACGCCGGGTGGGAAGAGCCCGAATCCTACGGCCTGGCACTGTGGCGCTGGTCAGCTCGGGAAGGACTAGGTCCGCCGGCCGTTCTCGAAGGCGGCGACGCGGAGCTGATCTGCAACGTCGGGATTGCGCGCGAACTGGGGCTCGTGTACGTCGCGTACCAGCCAGCAGGAACTCCCAAGCGGCTTCCACCCATGCGTCTCACCGCGTTGCGGCCCAACGGGGACAGCTTTGACCAGCTCTACAGCGTGGAAGCGGCTTACCATGCTCGGCTGCTGTCGGATCCCGCTTCCCGACATTGCGTCCTGGTATACGAGACGGCGAGCGGTCTGCGCTTCGCCTCGCTCGGCGAAACCCCACCGGAGTTGACCTGGTCCTCCTCAGACAAGCTCTCGATGACGATTCCGAGCATCGAGAACGCCCTTACTACCCAGCACTGGCCTCGCGGCAAGCTCGGCGATGCCTTGTCAACGGTCTGGACCCAATACCCACTGTGTCGACGAGACGCAGAGGCTGCCCTGGTGTCGCGGCTGGGAGAGCAGTTTCACAGTACTGGCAAGACACTCAATGAGCGCCTCGCGCTCGTCATTCGGCTCAGCGCTTTGTCGCAAGAAGCCGCGACCGTCCTGATTGACGAGGCCCTACTTGAGAGCCCTGAAAATTCCAGATGGTTGCTGCTGCTCGCCCACTGCCAAAGAGCCAAGGGCGCCTTTTCAGAGGTTCGAAGGACTCTCGAATCCTTGAGACCAGACGATCTTCCAGGGGAGGATCGTGCCTACTATTGGCAGTTACGCGGCTTCGCATCCTTTGCAATCGAAGAGTACGAGCGCGCCCGCGAGCACTTCACAAGAGCCATCGAGATCTCCGATTCACCCCTGGGAAGGGAGCAAATCGACCAGTTCTTCGAATTGTTAGCGCCGCCTAGTGAAGACACCGGGGGGGCGGATGGTGGTGAGGGGCTGCTTGCCCGTTCCGTTATAAGAAGGGCCATTTGCGCTGCGGACGCAGCCATACGTTCGGGGCGCTACGTTGAGGCAATCGAGAAGCTCGACCTTCCAGTCGTTTGGCGCGCCGGGGAGCTTCAGAGCTTTTCGAGGCTGGCCGAAGCCTGGCTGGCCTTGGAGGTGGAAAAAGGGCGACCGCTCTTCGAGAAAGTTTCAGCGCTGGCGAGGTTCATCGACTGTGTTGAAGGCGCCGATGGCACAACCAACATGGCCCTCGGCGCGGGAGTCCATACCCGCACGGCGACAGAGTTCGAGACGATATCCCGCCAGGCTCGTGAGTTCCTCGAAGGTTTCTGAGACTGCGTCGCGGCTTGAACCTGCCCTGATTTTTCTTGGCTCTACTGGAATGTGATTTGAAAAGTCAGTTGTATGGCGGCCCAGTTTGTATACGATTGGCGACCTCACGGAGGGATGGGAACATGAGTAACACCGCACGAAAACTCGCCCGTGCGAAAATGAAACCAGAAGGGCGGTCAACGGAGTCGAAAGGCAAGATCTCGCAGACTGCAATACAAGCGCCATTCGGGCCGTGCTATCTGAGCCAAGACCTCGATGACGAATCAGAATTCTCTCATCTAGTGACGGCCGTCATGACGAGGAGGCTCTCCGAAACCACACTCGTTGCAGCGTTGGCACTCGTTGATCGTACCTGCCTCGGAATCAAGGACGCAATGGTCCGTCGACCGATCAAGCAACGAGAGTTCCGCAGTGGGTTTCTCCGCGCCTTCGAAGAAAAAACAGGTCAGAAATTTTACAAAACCGACCCTCTGACTGTTCAGTCCGTCGTCTATCACGCCATCGACTACGCTGCGCGCCTAGGTTTTCGCCCTCATCCAGATTTCCGTGAGGATCTCTTCGGTCCTCGTCCCGACGACCTTATCGAAACTCCCCTTAGGAACGTCGAGAAGCCGATGTTCATCGCTGGCCCGTACGATGATAGCGAAGCGATCATCCGACAGCTGGAAAAAGCCGTGGGGAAAGACAATTTCGATTTCATTTGTCCAGTTTTCTAAACCACGTCTGAGCCATAAAGACAGCACTTCTTGAACTTGCGTCCCGATCCGCACGGGCACGGATCATTGCGGCCTATCTTGGTCATTTGTCGTGGCCCAGGAGGAGGCGCCTTGGCCTGCAAAGCAGGTAGCTCCTTTGTTTCTCGGTGCGGACCGGTTTTTTCTCCGGTCTTCACCTCCCGCTCATTCACCCCTTGTAGGCCTCCTTTGATCGTATTCACGATGATCGAAGACAATGTTAGGTGCGTGTTGCCCCGCCAATGCTCGAAGGCGCGGACAAAACGAAGCTGCAAGGTGTTCGCCAAATTCAGGAAGTCGGAAGTTTCTTCCTCGGAATGTAGCGGAAAGTCTTCGACCGTCGGAACGTCCTCGCCGCTCTCGACAATTCGATCCACAAACGCCGCAATAGCGCTTTTCGCGTCCTGGCCAGCCCGTACCTTCTTGAAGTCTCGTCTGATGGCGATCTCGGCCTCTCGAGGATCGATGACGGTGGCGTCCTGATCGAGGCTCTCCATCAGCTTATTCATCGGACCTTCGCCCGCCTCGAATAAGCGGTTGACCACGCGGCACCGCATGGCCACAACTTCTTTTCCAAGCAGGGGACCGAAAAACCGCGCTCCTGAAATCGCCCGCAATATCGAGTTGGTCTCGAGCGTCATTCGGTTTCCACTCGGAAAGCGAACCCGACCAAGAATGATCGGCCGCCTGTCCACGGGGATGTCATTGTAACCACGCTCCCCAAAGCGCAACGACGCACACTCGCCGTCAAAGAGCCATTGCCAGCATCGCTCCTCAGGCGACTCCTGCATGCATTTCAAGCTCTTCAGCTTCCTCACAACCAATTCCCGGTTTGGAATCGTGTAATAAAGTCGCACAGGCTGAAACGGCTCATTCGTCATTGTCGCAAGAAGGGTCCTCTTCTGTGTTTCGTTCTTGGTCATGTCACTTTCCTTCGTCGATTTCAGAATCCCTCGAATCCTTCTCGCGTCTCGACACCGGCATATGAAACGGCCCCTTGCCTGGCCAGACAAAGTGCCGGCGGTACGCTTCCTCGATCTTGACGTCCCCCGTCTTTGTAAACCGAAGCTGCTGCTTGCAGCCCTTGCCCCAGCGCTTGTAGACCGTAACGGACGGCACGAGATTGAGGTCATGGCAGTGATACCGCAAAATGCGCAGCGTCCTCGACAGCCGCGTCAAGTTGCAGGTGATCACCTTTTCAAGGTAGGGAACCCGCCCGAATCGCCAATCCTCGAGCTTGGATTTCTCCAATATCCCCATCCCCACCAAAACGTCCACTGGCGCTACGACCTTGCCGCGCGCCAGTAGTGGCGTGACCGCGCGAACGACACGAGGGTATAGAGGATCGTTCTTGTACCCCTCCACACTCACCATGGTCGCGGAGTTCTTCTTCGTAATTGCAGAGCTGGGCTGCTTATGGGCGATCTGCGCGCGGCTCCCGACCGTCATATGCCCCACCTCTGCTTGGCTTCCTTTTTCGAAATGCATCCCGAAGGACAGATCGCATCTAACTGCCTGCGCTGAGCCTTGGTGCCGTATTCTTGCACCAAGATCCAGCAAAGCATCAGATGACCCTCTGTTGGTGCGATCTTCCCCAAAAACACCTCGCGAAGCTCACCGTAGAATTTGACAAACAGCGGCCGCTCCCTGTGCCATCTACGATATTGAAACCAGGTCAGCGTCAGAAGCATCCCCACGCCACTCGTAAGTTCGCTACAGCCACTATCACAGGGGTGAAGAGGCTGAGTCCAAACGTCATTCCAAAAGAGAAATAACCCCTGGCATCTTCCTTGAGCAATTCCAACGCCAAACCGATGAGCTTCTCTGAATCGCGAACATGGCCCACAGGAGCCAAAACAAGCTGCTCGTCGTCGTCTCCTCGTCTTCTTCGACGAGGGCGACGGGAAGACCCAGAAGATCGGGAACCATTGGCCGCTACGATCTCCCCTTTATCAGCAGGAGACTCGTTGAGACGATCCCCCGCCGGCTCAACCGCTCCGCACCTGCGACACACGTACTCCCCCGCCTTCTTGCGCAGCCGCAGAGACCGATATCCACACGAGGAGCAGATGGGAGACCCAGCCATGCATTGGCCGATATCACAGGACGAGCGCCCTTGGCGATAGGCAGATTGTCATTACTCCTACTCTTATGATATTCGTCGTCCTTGAGTGACATTCCATCGCAGCCCGTCACCCTCTGATCTCCCTGTCAACCACACAGCTTTGCAAAAGGTGGCATGGGGTAGGAATCGAGACTTGAATGCCAGTTGCCCGTAAAGAGTTTTAAGAACATGGGCTGAAAGTCGGATGTTTTCCAGACTCTGTTAGCTCTCCACAGGAGAGTCCCGCGGCGAACAGTCGCCCGAAGGTCGTCTTAACCTCGCTGGAGAGCAGCAAGGGCTGCGCTGTATGGGTGATCCGGCCGTCCTCGAGCAACACGACACGATCTGCCAGAGCCTGGGCCTCGCGAGGATCGT
>JALOQD010000193.1 GCA_025453525.1 Myxococcota bacterium | reverse complement strand
TATCCCCAATGGCTAGAATCTCTTCCATCCTTCCGGTGAGCGATTTGAGGCGGGACGCCTCCTTGGCTCTCAAGAGCCTCAAGGAATCCGGGCAACCTCTGGTCATCACGCAGCGGGGCCGAGCGGCTGCAGTGATCATGAGCATCGAGGCCTACCAACGTTCGGAGGTGGAGCGTGAGATGCTTTTGATGCTTGCTCGAGGAGAGAAGGAGATCTCGAGAAACAAGGGCGTTGACCTTGATGTCTTGATGGCCGAGGCAGACAAGCTGCTTTCGGACGCTCGTCGGTCGTGAAGGTCCGGTTCACCCAACAAGCTCGGCGTCAGTTTCTCGCCGTGCTCGAGTACATACGCTGGGACAAGCCTGCAGCCGCAGCACGCTTCCGAAAGCGGGCCGAGCGAGCGTTACGACGACTCGAGACGTTTCCGGAGTCGGGCAGGAGGCTGCCGGAGTTTCCAGGGCTTCCCTACCGGGAGGTGATCGTGGTACCGTACCGCTTCTTCTACAGGGTCGAGAAACAAATCGTCTGGGTTGTCGCAGTGTGGCACGGTGCACAGTTGCCCGAGACGCCATCAAGGTGAGCATCGAGATCCTCCGCAGGGATGGTGGCGGCGAAAGTAGCCGCGACTCCTTTCTGCGAGCTGCTGAGCGGTCACGCCGAACCGTCCCGGAAGTCCTCTGAAGGGCGCAGCGTGGTCGCTCGCCAGCTCGCGCCGACCCCGTCCGGCTGCAACGCCGGGTCCGATGGAGCCGGGATCCGCCGTGACCCTGCAGCACGACGCCTCGGCTGCGGCAACGTCTGGAGGGCCGCGCTCCGTCGCGGCCGCTCCGGGGGATTCAGAACAACCGCGACCCTCCAAGAGAGGACGGTTGCGCACCTACCGCGATCCTCCACACAACGCCTCGGCCACGCTCAATGCCATTCCTTCAGCCAGCCCCGTGCCTCGACGGTCATGTCCTTTCCTTTCAGCGTGACGCTGGCCGGCTCATTGCGGAAGTTCTCGATGACCCAGCTTCCGTCCTTGAAAGCGTAAAGCGCCACCTTGCTCGGGGCGCGGAAGGAGAGCCCGAGCGGCTCCAGCAGCGGCGCTCTCAGGGTGTCCAGGTCCTTCGGCTCCAGTTCGAGGAGGCGTTTTGGATCTCCAAGCACCGCGAGCGTCTGGACGTTCGGCCTCGAGAGATCCACTTTTCCCTGAAGCCGCTTTGCGAGGCCATCCGTCACGAGGACGGGCTTCCCGGCACTCACGAAGGCCTCCAGCTGCGCGGCCAGGCTCGGATCTTTCAAGGCATGGACGGAGAAGAACGCGGCCGGCGCATCTTTGGGGAACTCGTGGCAGGGGACGAGCGGCAGCCCGAGCATGCCCACGAAGTCAAAGACGTACGCTTCCTCCTCGGGATGGCTCGAAGGGGGCTTGTAAGCCGCAATCCCGACGATTTGGAGGCACCGCACGTGGTTCGCGACGGAAAGCAGGTCCGGGACTTGCGCTCGAAACGCCTCGACGTTCCTGGGGCCCGTTTCGCCCTGGAGCGATCCGTAGCAAAAGAGGAGCGACTCGGGGGCGCCTCCGAGGACGGTTTGACGCGCTTGCTCGACGTAAGTGCGCTCCGTGGTGCCGTACGGATCGAACCATCCTCCACCGCACTTCTTCGCTTCGGTGGTTCCGAGCCTTCCCAGCCCCCCGATTCCGCCAAGCCATCGCATGATGAAGTACGCCTCGTACTGGACGGTCCCGCCCCAGCGCTTGTCCTCGTAATTTCGGGTTTCCGTGCCGACCCAGATGAGGTCGAAGTCCTGCGTCTCCCTCACCACATCGTAGCCGCGCTCGTGAAAGCGGTCGTACCACTGCGGGTACTTGATGATGAGCCTTGCCTTCGGGTTGACCTTCTTGGCAGCGGCGAGCACTCGATCCCGCGACATGCGGACCATGAGCTCCAGGCGGTAGTCCTCCCAGCGGTCCCCGACCACGGGGTACTGCTTGTCGCCCACGAGGGCGGTCTTTGCCTTGCGGGCCGCGTCGCAGTCCGGGCACTCGCAGACCGTGAACCAAAAGTCGTCGATCATGATCTCGTCAAAGATGGAGGCCGCGTACTCGAAGATGGCTTGAAGCTTCTCCTGCGTGGCCTTGTCCGTGTAACAGGAGATCGTGTCCTTCCATCCGGTGGAGGACTTGCCCACGCGGGTCGTGGTGACGCAACCCGAGACATCGAAGCCCGCCTCGAGGAAGCGCTTCTTCGCGTTTTCCAGGGCACCGCGCTCCGCCTGGTACGCGTCGCGGTAGGACTCGATGAACACCCTCGTCACGCCGGTCTTCTTGCACCAGTCCATCGCGGCGGCGATCCCTTCCTCGGAGGAGAGGTGGTGGCGCACATCCTGCGCCGTGAAGAGGGTGGAAAAGCAGTGCACGGACTTCCTGTCCTTTGCGAGATCCCAGAGTCCCTGAGGCTCTTCTGCCCGAGCGGGCGGCGTGCCCAGGACCCAGCAAAGCGAAGTCACACCCACCGCAAGAAACGCACTGAGCTGCGCGGGCCAACGGGCTTGGCCACGAAGACGTCGGGGCATGACGGAGAAGAAAGTGCTCTCCCGATCCGGAAAATGGCAGCAGTATTCCCAGAGGAAATGCCCAATGAAAGGCTCGGCAGCGGACCAGTTGCCCGTGGCTCTGAAAAAGAGATGCTTCAGCTCACCGCAAAGTCGCCCTAAATCGAAGACCCGATCGGCCCACCGCATACGTTCCAGATCAATGGCCATCACGTCACTGTCCTTGCCGAACAGGAGGTTGGACGGGGTCGCGTCGCCGTGGACCAGGACGGCGCAGTCTTCCCACATGCAATTCTCTTTCAGCCAGGCCTCCCCCAGGGAGCGAAGCTTGTCGGAGAGCTCCTGCCCCAACCCCCTTTTTTCGATCAGCGATTTTAAGAGCCGTCCCATGTACTGATGACTTTCGTCGAAGTTGACGGTCCAGGCGCTTGCGGTGCGATGGTGCAGAACGGCCAGGAAGTGTGCCAGGGCTGCCAGCTTTCTATACAATCGGTCACCCTTTCCGCGACCGATGGCGCTGTCGATGATGGCGCTCAGGGAATCACCTTCGAGGTACTCGACCACGAGCACGTTGTCGATGCACGGGTTGAAACCGTAAGGTCGAACCACGTAGTGCGGAGGAACGGAAAGCCCAAGACCGCGAAGAAACAAGAGATTGTTGAATTCGGTTTCCCCCTTGCCGCGGGCATGCTCGGGATCGGACGACTTGAAGAACTTTCCGACCAGTCGGGCGGCTCCGTGTATCTCCTCGTAGAAATAGACGTCCTGCGAGTCGGTGAACCGGAAGACCCGGTAGCGGGCGTCGGGTGAATAGAGGCCAAGTTGGGGGGCGATATGAGACTGCAAATATTCGTGGAAAGGATCTTCACTGGGAAGATGTCCGAGGTAGCGACCGATCATCGATAATCTCTGTGGTCTTGAAGCTTGAAAAGCACCCCTCTTGAATCTGTCAAGGGCCGGTTGCAGAAGTAACGCCCGATCTTATACAGAGAGGCTCCGCCGCGTCCAGATTTTCTTTGGTTGGCCGAAACGGCGATATCCGCAAATTGACGCCAGCCGACCATGGCGGTCTTGAATGATCGGCTGGCTTCTGGAAGATTCGGGGCCCGACGAGCTGTCTTTGTGGCGTGTCCAGATCTGCTCGCGGGTGACATCGAGATCTTTATCGACATCACGGACAGCGCTTCCGGCGGGCATGAAAGATCCCCGGGAGTGGAAGATTCCAGAGAAACGCCCGACAAGGAAGATGAGCCCTCTTCAAGGATTTGAGCTCGTGATGAACCACATTTCCACAGAGTGAAGGTAAAGATCATCTCCCTAATCCATGAGCGGTCAAAAGGTCAGTACGTCCAGCACGTGCCCGTTGTGCTGTCGGTGCCCGGCGGAGCTCTCTGGACTGGCAAGCCGAGAAGCTCTCGAGGTCGTGCTCAGGCGGGGATTCTCTGAAGTTTGGAATGAAGGGCGCTACGCAAGCTTGATTTTCGCCTACCAATGAGATTGTCCACATGGTACTTGTTTTTCAAGAATCGAATCCCGCGACATTAATTCTCCATGAGCCTTGTTTTGCAGGGCCGCTCCTCAGCCCAGTGCCTTAAAGAGCTTTTCGGCTGTTCCCTCGGTCCGGGAGGATTCTGCCATCTGTCTTTCGACTGAAAGCCTTCTTTACAGCACCAAGGAGGTGACGGGTGCAAGACGAAGCCAAGACAAAAGATCAGCTCTCAATGGAGCTCCGTGAATTGCGAATGAGGGTTGCCCGATTGGAACAAGGATCACGCTGGCGTGCGCACAAGTTCTGCGGCACTGACACAATGATATGAAATCGAATAGATAGAGAATTCGAAACACTCCGGGGTGCTCAGATGGAAGTCATGGGCATAAGCTTTGCTGAATATGAGCTGGTGGAGGAATCGTGATCATGACCAGGTTGCTCAAAACCTATCGCGCCCCATTGGCAGCTACCCTTCTGATTCTTGCGGCATTGGGCTTCTGGGCATATCTGGACTGGCGGAGCTTTGGAGAGCACGTTCAGGAACGGGAGCGCCATCGCGCCCTCGGCATATCGAGGATGCTGGCAGGTGCGATTCATGCCCTTGAGGAGAACGGGCACCTCGGTCGCGATGAGATTGAAACAATACTCGAGCACATTATGGACAACTCCCCTTATCAATTCCTCGTGCTTGTGCAGAATGAAAAGCATATCCTGCAGGCCGGGAAGATTCCTCCCGCCATGACATTGCCACCCACGGAAACAGAGAGCTTTTCAAAGGGCTTCTACCTTTTCAGCCGCAAGGTTCACCTGCTCAAGGGTGACGGTTGGCGGGACGATACTGAGCCTCATTCCGAAATCGGCGACTCAAACGCTCTCGGGCTCTGGCTCGGGGACGTTGAACCGTTAATGATCCTTGGTGGTGATGTCCGAGACCATGGGTATCCAAGAGCATTGTCACACGTCCTTGGTCCCCTCGCCATCGCCGTCCTTCTTTTGACTGCCAGCGTCGCTGCCTGGATCATGGTGATTCGGAGCCGTCTTCTGACGGAGCAATTACGCATGGAACGCGCTCGCTCGGCTCATCTGGAAGATCTGGGGCTTGCTGCCGCCGGTCTCGCCCATGAAACAAAGAACCCTCTCGGCATCATCTCCGGGATTGCCCAGCAAATTGCCGGTGACTCTGAAGTCCCGGAGCGAAGCAAAGCCATGCTCGAGGCAATCATCGATGAAGTGGACAAATCCGCATCTCGGCTGGGACACTTCATGACATTTGCCAAACATCGAGAGATCAAAGCGGTCCCAGTGGACATTCATGACCTGGTCCATAAAATTGCCAAGGTTCTTCAGCCGGAATTCGATGCCGCAGGGGTCAAGCTAAAGGTGAGCTGCGCCTCCAGCCTGCTCCTTGCCGATGAAGACATGTTGCGACAGATCCTCGTCAACCTTCTCCTGAACAGTCTGGAGGCCTCGCCAGAGGGAGGCAGTGTAGAGGTCCGAACGGCGAGACTGGGACCACGAGTCACTCTGGTGGTGGCAGATCAGGGACGGGGTATCCAGCCGGAGCTGCTTCCAGACATTTTCAAGCCCTATGTTGCCGGCAATGCCAATGGACACGGCCTCGGGTTGGCCATCGTCAAACGTTTTGTCGAAGACCATGGATGGACGATCAAGGCAGAGTCACAGCTCAACCGGGGTACGGTCGTCACGGTCTCCGGCATGACCCTGCTCCATGGGGAAAGAGATCAAGGGTGAACATGCAGATCCTTATCGTGGATGATGAAGTGCGGTATCGTGAATTGTACATGCACGTACTTGAAGCGGCTGGATTCATGGCCCGGGCGGTGGCATCCGCCGAGGAGGCCATTGCCATTTTGCGAACGCAGCTGCCTGCGATGGTGGTTTCCGATGTCCGAATGCCTGGTGCCAGCGGTATCGAGCTGCTGCGCAGAGCCCGTAAGGAGCACCCTGGTCTCCCCTTTCTTTTGGTGACGGCCTACGCGGACGTTCGCGACGCAGTTAGCGCGATGAGACTCGGAGCCGTTGATTACCTGTCAAAGCCCGTAGACCTGGATGAGCTGCTGGCGGCCGTGCGCGATGCGGTTGGGGTTTACGACGAGGTGAAGGAGTTGACGGTCCCCTCCGAGGCACTGCGAGGGATTGTCGCGGAAAGCCCGGCGATGCGCAATGTGCTTCGGGAGGCTTATCGGGTCGCCCAAAGCGATGCCAACATCTTGCTCACAGGGGAGAGCGGGACCGGTAAAGAAGTTGTGGCCCGCTTCATCCATCAGAACAGTCCCCGAAGGGACAAGACAATGATAGTAGTCAACTGTGCCTCCATCCCGGGAGCCCTATTGGCTGGTGAGCTTTTTGGGCATGAGAAAGGGGCGTTCACGGGAGCGGTCACAAAACGCCTGGGACTTTTCCGAGAGGCAGAGGGCAGCACGCTCTTTCTGGATGAAATCGGAGACATGCCGATCGAATTGCAGCCAGCATTGTTGCGTGCCATTGAAGCCAGTTCCATCACTCCTCTCGGTGGTGGTAAAGAAATAAAGGTGGACTATCGTCTTCTGGCAGCGACCAACCGAGCCCTCTTGGAAGAGGTGGAGGCCGGTCGCTTTCGCCAGGACCTCTATTATCGTTTGAACGTCATCGCCATCGAGATTCCGCCCCTGCGTGAGCGGACGGAGGATGTCTTACCGCTCGCAAGGCATTTTCTTGCGACGCGAAGAAACGAAGACAAACGGCTTTCCAGGGCGGCGGCCCAAGCGTTGGCTGCACACCCATGGCCCGGGAATGTGCGCGAGCTCTCCAACGCGATCGAACGTGCATGGCTTCTCTCCCAAACGGACGTGATCCTTCCTGAGCATCTCCCACCTGTGGTTCGCATGGCTGCTTCTCGATCCCTCAGTGGGGCGATCGAGACGGACTCAGGCGTTCATCTGGATGTCCAGACACTTGAAGCAAGCGAAGCGGACTCCATCCGCCGTGCTTTGGAGCAAACGGAGGGTAATCGCACACGGGCGGCAGATCTACTCGGGATCACGCGGCGCGGGCTGATCTATAAAATGAAGCGTCTCGGAATAACGTGAATCGCCCCTGATATAATAGAGGGAGAAGGATACTCGACGTCTTGGTTCCACTGTAACCAATCTTCATGTGAAAGGTTTTCACAGGCGTGCAAATTTTTCACGGTAATTCCATACCCAGCCGGATTCCGCATGCGGCGATACCGCTTCTTTTGCAGGGAATACTTCCACCTCCACAGCGAACAGCTCATTCCTCCGGGGTATCCTCCCGCTGGGAATCCGCTCCGACCAGCCCCTTGCACCGTTGAAAAATCTCTCCCAGTTTTGTCCTTGCCTGTCTAACCTGCCACGTTGGGGAGACGGCGAAGAATGATGGTTGATCGCAGGCAGATTTGTTTGAGCTCTCTCGTCGATCGTGCTCAACAATCTCCTTTCTTGTGTTTTCCTGTCCAGCGTGCTGGGCTCGTCCCCCTTTACAGGCACGGAGCGTGAAGCTCGGACAGTAGAGTTTCGTCTTTTCCCATTGTGGAAGCTGCCTCAGATATTCAAGAAACTCGTTTTTCAGGAATCCCGTTTCCTCCGCTTCGCTCGGGCCGATGAACAGGATGTCGCCCTCGACAAAGCATTTTCCCTTCTTCGCCGCGGCGAAACCTCCATGGGATTTCCAGCAGATTTCACCGCTGCTTTTTTGAATGATCTCGTATTGGGCGAGTCTGTAAGGCTGATCTTCCACGTTTCCTCCAGTCCCGATTGGGATCCAGTCCCTAAGGTTAGTCCATGGAGAGGTGACCGATGACCAGCAGAGAGATGACAAGCAGCAGGAGGAAGGGTTGCGTATGGATCCTGTAGATGTTTCTCAGGAAGCTCTTGGGGCATAGCTTGAATTTCAGGACAACCCCCAGAACCGCGATGACACCCATGATCACCAGTCCCCATTCCGGCAGGGCCGTTGATTTGCACCTCGACATGGACCAATGAACGACTGCTAAGAGCAGGATCAATGGGTTGAGGATGTAGTGAAATTTCATGAGGAATTTCTTCTGAGTGCTGTTAAGGCTCGCGAGCCTGCTCTTGCTCCCAGGCGCCAAGGACACGAGCTCCCTCATCCACCTTATAAGGATACTCAACACCACGGTCAGATTTGCCACTCCGAGGCTCCATGCGACAATCTGACCCGTCGTTTCGTTACCCTCATCGCGACCCTTTCCCGGAAAACCCCCGAGCACTCCTTCTCCCCGTTGGGCACCGTGATTGTATTGTCGCTTCGCACTTTGCTTATGGTCATCGGCCATGCAGAGGGAGATGGTTGCCAGGAAACCAACCAACAGCAGCAAACATGCGAGAGAAACGATGGGTCTGGTCCCCTTCTTTGTTCCCTTCATTCTGGTGACCCCTCTGAACCTTACTGTACCTGATTCGGTATGCGTACTCAGACTTGCGCTCGATGGGCTCTGCTTGCCTTGGTATTTTTCCACCAAGATAAAACAAACGCCACAAACCGGGAAAGGCAAGCTCCATGCCATGCCGCCATGATGAGCAAAAGCGACCCGCCGGGACGTAAGAGCCTCACAGAAAGGCGTGCACCCGATATCGGAAGACCCTCCCGAATCCTGTTGACTTCTACAGGAACGCGTGTGATGATTTTGCCCAATCAAGAGGGAGTAGCTAGCTAGGACAAAGTCACCAATACGGTAGAAATGCCTGGCTTTGTCGTTGGTCTGAGAAGCCAATTAGCGAGACTTTTGGCGTGTGAGTACTCATGCCGAAGGTCTCGTTTTTTTTTGCTGAAACCCGAGGCCCTCTGAACCCAAACATCGGTGTCGAAGAGAGGAGATCATGACCGAAACGAATCTGCTGCCGCTCGAGGTGAGCCCAGACAGCGTTCACCTTCTCTTTTCAGGCGTTTACGTGCTGACCGCGGCTTACTTCCTCCTGAAGAACAGGGTCGTTGTCACGGAACTGCGCCATGGCTTGACGATTGAGAGGGTCCCGTCATCGCTCCGGCTGGCACCGGCGCTCGTGAAATCGTGCCCGCCGGATGGTCGTGTCATTCCGGAACCCGCTTGAGAGCGGGATTTCCCGGTTAGCATATTGGTGAAGTGCTGCTTCAGACAAGAATAACCAGGGAGGTTGCCAAAATGCGTTGTCCAGTGTGCAATGATGTACAGCTCTTGATTGCGGATAGACAGGGAATTGAGATCGACTACTGCCCCCAATGCAGGGGTGTCTGGCTGGATCGGGGTGAGCTGGACAAGCTCATCGAGCGCTCAGCCATTCCGGCGGCTCATATGGCGGAGGGCAGGGAAGCTCATGTCCAACAGGCTCCGCCGGCCTACCATGAAAAGCATCATAAGCCCCATGACAAACACAAACGAAAGTCATTTCTGGGAGAGCTCTTTGACTTCGATTGATGACACTGCATGAGGTTAGTACCGTGACAGGCGGAGGGAGGGAATTTAACGGCCTCATCCGCCTGTTGAACGGAGTCCCATGCAGGCCAGTCCCGCAACCGCCCGCATGTTCATCATGAATCCCTTGACTGGAGGAGGAGTGATGCGTCTCTTCAGCGCCCATCCCCCATGGAGGATCGCATCGAGAGACTGAACCGCCTTCCCGGATGAAACCATGATCAATGGCTGGCTCCACGCAGCCGTGATGGTCCGGTCGGCCAGAGACCACCCACTTTGAACGTCGGATTCCTTCGATGAATGAGATGCTCATTAGCAGCGGCTACCCCGCGCTCTTCTTTTTGAGCTTCGCGGCTTCGACGCTGCTTCCGCTCGGTTCGGAATGGCTGCTCGTAGCCTTAATCTTGAAAGGGTTCAGCCCATCCACGACCGTGGCGGTGGCTACCGCAGGGAACTATCTCGGGGCATGCTCCACCTATTGGATCGGTTTATACGGCTCCACCTTCTTGATCCGGAAAGTCCTGCGCATCGATGAAGCGGCGGAAGAGCGGGCAAGAAGATGCTATGGCCGCTTCGGCACGTGGTCTCTCTTCTTCTCCTGGCTGCCCGTTGTGGGAGACCCGTTGTGTCTAGCTGGGGGAGTGTTTGGAGTGGGCTTCCTTCGGTTCTCCCTGCTTGTGTTCAGTGGCAAGCTGTTGCGCTATGCTTCACTCGCTTTGATCGCGGGGGTAACCCGTCACTGAAGCGGACGAGCAACCACGCAGCAAGTTTGGTGAGACCATAAAACTCGTCCTTGCGTGGATGCTCGCCGTTCAGTTGTCCGTCGGGCAGACATGACATCTGCGCGCGAGATGGTCAGCTCGCGACCGCAATCAACATCTGCAAGAAGGTGAGATAGTGAGTTTAGAGACGTTCGTCTTCTTCCTGGCTGGGGTTGGGCTCCTCATTGCAGGAGCCGAGATGCTCGTGCGGGGCGCCTCGCGTCTTGCCGCCGCGATGGGGATATCTCCGC
>JALOQD010000192.1 GCA_025453525.1 Myxococcota bacterium | reverse complement strand
GCCGCGATACGTCTCTTCCTGGGCGATCCGCTCGAGGGCCTCGATGGCCACCGCGTTGGTGGGATGCTGGGACAAAACGTCTCTGTAACTCTCGATGGCCGCACCAGGGTCGGAAAGCTCCTTTTCCTGGAGCGAGGCGATACGCAAGCTCGACTCTACCCACGCTTGCTGGTCAGGAGCGATCGAACGATCGAGCTCGAGTATTTCGAGCAGATCCGGGAACATGCCCTCTACGGTATAGAGCTTCGCCAGGGCGGTCACGGCAGCGCGGTCCTTGCCGTCTTCTTCGAGAACCGCTCGCCACGAGGAGATAGCCTCAAACCTATCTGCGATACGTTCTTCATGCAATCTGGCGATCGAGCGCAGAATGGCGCCGCGCTCGACCGTGTCCTCGGTGAGCTCCAGGCGATGCCGCAGCATGTCGATGACGTCGGGCCAGGCCGAGGTGGTCTCGTAGAGTCGCTCCAGGGCAGCAATGGTCACAACAGAGGTCGGCTCTTCCTCCAAGGCAGCGCGATAGGCCAAGATGGCGTCATCCACGGAAGACATGAGGTCTTCGTGAATCGCCGCCTTGGTCCGCAGGATCCCGGCTCGCGCCGCCGGGTCTGAGGCGTGCTCTGCCTTGCGGGCGAGCACGGCCACGAGCCCGTCCCAATCTCCGATGAGATTGTACAGTCCCTCGAGAGCAGTGATGACCTCGGCGTCGGCCTCGTTGATCTCGAGCACCTTGAGGAAAGCGTCGATGGCCTTGCGCGGCTGATCCAAGTTGCGGTCGTAAATCGCGCCGAGCAGATGAAAGACCTCGGACTTGAAATCAAGGTCGTAGATTTCGTCCACCGAGGCAGCGAGCACGCCGGCGAGGACGTCCCAGTTCTCGATGCTGCCCGACAAGCGCACCAGTTCTTCCAAGGTGTCGCGATCCTGGGGCTGGGCCTTGAACGCCTCGCTCAATGAATCGAACGCGAGCAAGAAGTTTTGGCCTCGCTTGCTGTGGAGGTCGGCGATCTCTCGGTACCGTCTCGCTCGCTCCAACGGATCTTCCAAATACTCGATCTGCGTGCGGAGAATAACGACGAGCTTTTTCCACTCATCGGTCTCGCGATAGCAAGGTTCGAGGATCTCAGCGATGCGCTGCCGCAGGTCTTCGTTGAGAATGAGGCGCTCGAGCGCAGCTAGCGGCTCGGAGATGCCGCCGCCGTCCTCATGGAGGGCCTCTTCGTAGATATCCACAGCCATATTCGGTTCTTCGAGGTTCTCCTCATAAACGTGCGCCAAGCGACAGCGCAGCTCGTTGCGCTCTATGGGGGAATCGGCCTCGTCTATCTGGGCGCGCAGGTGTAGCGTGAGATCCTCGTACCGCTTCGACGCAGCGTATAGCCTATCGAGAGCCTCGATGCTGTGCATGTCCCGAGCGTCCAGGTCGAGGGTGCTTCGGAACGCGTCGATGGCAGCGTCGAGATCTCCAAGGGCGTGCTCGTAGATGTCGGCCATCTTGTAGATAATCTCACGTCTTCTCACCATATCGAGGGCCGTGTCGGCGGCCTCGCGGTAAAGATCGAGCAAATCTTTCCAGTTGCTCGTGAGGATGAGCATCCGCTCCACAGCGGCATAGGCCTGGTCGTTGTCCGGCGAGAACGACAGAGCTCGGCGATAAGCTGCGATGGCCTTGAGCGGCTCAGACAGGCGCGTCTCGTAGACCTCTCCCAGGGCGAACGTGAGCTCGGCGGACGCCGAAGTGTCCGAGACCACGCTATCCAGCGCGTCGGCGTACACCTCGGAGAGTCGACCCCACTTCTCGAGAACCGATGCCAGCCGCTCCAGTATGTCCCAGGAAGACCGGTCCTCGATGTCCTCGGAGAACATCCGGGCAAAGGTCTCGAAGGCCTTGTCGAGATCGCCGAGCTGCTCTTCGTACAGCATACCGATCTGGTGCAGCAAATCCTTGCGGTCCGACACGTCGTCCGTAAGCTCGAGCTTGGCTTCCAAGGCTCCCACGAGCTTCACCCAGTCACAGCTGCCTTTGTAAACCGGCTCGAGGATCTCCGCGACGCGACCCCGCCTGCTTTCGACGGACATCGCCGCTTCGAGAGATTCGATGGTGGCGGCGTGAACGTGGTCGATCTCCAGAACTCTCCGGAAATAGTCGAGTGCGCGTTCATCGTCGCCGAGCTTGTCGCTGGCCAAAAGACCGAGCCGATGGAGGAGGTCGGGGCGATCCGTTACATCGATTTCTGCTCGCTGCTCGAGCAAGCTCGCCAGATCTGCGTATCGGCCTTCTCGTTCGTAAAGTCGTTCCAAGGCCTCCATAGCGCGCGTATGGCCGGGCGAGTCAGCGAGGATGGTCTCATACGTCGTCATCGCCTGCGAGATGTCCCCGAGGCGGTCCTCGCAAAGGCTGGCCTGCTTAAACAAGATCTCGTGGCGGGTGGCCTCGTCTTTGGCCATGTGGAACTTCCGCCGATAAATATCCAACAACTCAACCCATTGAGATGTCGACTCATATATGGCGGTTAAAGCATTTAATGCGCGGTCGTTGGCGCTGTCGATGTCCAGAATGCGGACATAATGCTCGCGAGCCATAGAAACATCGCCCTTGGCCTCAGAGAGCTCGGCCACTCGCAGAGCGCATTGGATCTGAATCTCGGCATCGAGAATGTCAGGCGCCACCTCTCTGTAGAGGACGAGCAACTGCTCGGCGTTGTCCGTTGCCTGAGCCAATCGCTCGAGATCATAAATGACGCGAGGCACCTCCGGCGCGGTGGCGCCGTCTCGCAATGCCCGACCGAGCAGCGCGAACGCCTGGGCCGGGTCCGACAAACCCGTTTCGGCGATCTCAGCAGCTTTCTGCAGCACGGCGCTGCGGGCCAGAGGGTCGTCCGTCTCCTCGGCTTGGATGAGGGAACAGCGCAGCAGTTGTGAGTAGTCTCCCGCAGCCTCGAACAGCGGCCGCAGGATGCGGATCGCTTCCATCCTCACTGGGCTCGTCAGTAACTCGGTGAGCGCGGCCCTTGCGCCGGCGTGGTTCGGGTCTATCTCCAAGGCCTCTCCGAGGCGTTCCACAGCTTGAGACGGCTCGTCGAGTCGCAGACGCAGCAACTCACCCATGGAGAAGAGAAGGCGAGTGCGCAGGGCTGGATCCTCGACAAGTTGATCCTTGGCCTCCAGGGTGGAGAGCAGATCCTTCCAGCGGCCCGTCGACTCATAAAGCCGCACCAAGGCATCGATGGCCTCGAGGTCTGGTCCCACCTCCTGACCTACGGCGATGTAGGCTGAAATGGCTTCGTCGAGGCTCGACAGGCGTTCCTCAAACAGTCGAGCCACACGCAAGAGCAGCTCGCGCTTGGTCTCGCTGTCGGTCTCCACATCCACCCTGCGCCGCAGGGTGTCGATGAGATCGCGCCACTGACCGAGACGCTCGAACAACCGCTCGAGTCCATACAGAGCTGCCATGTCCGAGGGATCCTCATCGAGGATTTCCCGATAGAGCTCCACGGCTCGATCGACGCGCTCGAGCACGGACTCCTCTATCTCGGCCATGCGGTGCAGCACTCGAATCTGGTCTTCCGGGCTCTCGAGCAAGCTCACTTTGAGACGCAGCACATAGAGCAAGGGCTCGAAGGACTCATTGCCTGCCAAGAGCCGCTCGAGCGCTTCGGCAGCGGGTAGAGCGGTGACTCGATTGGTGGGGTCCAAGTCGATGAGCCGGCGATAAGCAGCCTCTGCCTTGCGCAGATCGGCGAGCTGCTCATCGTAGAGGCGAGCCACCTCGGACATGAGGTTCGAGGCCACGGCATGATCGTCCATCACGGACGGAATCACCCTATCGATGACCTCGGCATAATCCGCGGCCATGTTTGCCTCGGCAGCGACCCTCGCCAACTCGTTGCGTGCAAAGGTGTTCGAAGGCTTCAGGGCAAACGCCTGGCTCAGAGCCCCAAACGCACCGTCCACGTCTCCGAGCCTCCGCTCCCGCAGAGACGCGACTCTCATGAGAATGTCGATTCGCTCCTCTGCCTCAAGTCCCTCGTCCTCGAGCTGCACGCCGAGAACGCGTGCCAAGGGTTCGTCAGCACCCTGGTGCTCGTAGGTTTTTTCCAGGACCCTCGCTGCCTTCTGCCGCAGGTCCGGCCTCTCCAGCAAGCGCTCCATGGCCTCCTGGGCCCGAAGATGATCAGGGTCCTGCGTGAGGACGAGCTCGTAGCATTCGAAGGCCGCAAGCGGCTTGTCGAGCTTTTGCTCGCAAATCTCGCCCAACCGGTAGCGCAGAGCCACGGCCTCCATGTCGCTAGCGCGGCTGAGCTGCGTCTCGAGGAGCGCCTCGGAATCGGTCCAGCGCTCGCATTGCTCGTAAAGAATGGTCAGAGCGCGGTTGGCCTGGACATTCGCCGGATCGGCATCGACCACCAAGCGGTACTCCGCGATGGCCGCCGGCGAGTCTTGCTGCACTTCCTCGAGGATGAAACAGATCCGCAACCGCAAATCGAGGGCCGGATACACGGAAGAGCCGCTTTCGAGTGCCCGGCGGTACAGGTGCAACAGCTCTGTCCAGCGCTCGTGAGTGGTGTAGTAGCTTTCGAGGGCATTGAAAGGCGTGCTGGCCGTAGGATCTGCCGAGAACACGAACTCGTGATATGGGGCGGCCTCGCTCGCGCGGCCCAGCTCGACCTCAAGGAGCTGGGCAAGGCGACTGGCCAGCTCCTCGAGCCCTTTCTCTTTCACCTTGCCTGAGTCGTAGGCGGTGATGAGGTGAACCGCGAGATCCTCTTGCGCGCCAAGCTGGACGGCAAGACCTGCGAGATCATCCCATAGGTCGGTGTTGCCCGGGTGCTCCGAAAGCGCCGCGGCCAAGGTGTCGAAGGTCAGACGAAGATCGCCGAGCTTCTCGCGGTAGAGATTTGCGAGCTTGTTGTGCAGCGCGAGGCGCTTCTTGAGCTTGGTCGTGGCCTCGAGCTCAATGGATAGCGCCCACGCGAGCAAACGATGGCTGTCCGAGGCATACAGGTGAGGTTCCAGAATCCGGGCCACCTCCACTTGCGTCCCTTCGTCGCGCAAGAAGTGCTCCATATTCGAAATCACTTCAAGATCAGCTGGGTACTGCTCGAGGAGCTCCTGGTACAACGCGATAGAGGCTTCCTTTGCACCGAGCTGCTTGTCGGTAACCTCGGCGAGCTGGAACGTCAGAGCCCTCCAACTCGGGTCGTCGCCAGCCACCGACCGCCGCTTCTCGAGGATTTCGGCCAGGCCCATCCAGTCTTCTTTGGTCTTGGCGATCCGCTCGAGCGCCAATAGGGCGTGGCTGTCATCGGGCGATAGGACCAGAACCTCGCGGTAGCGAACAGCCGCGTCGTCGATGCGATCCATGCCGTCTTCGAGCATACCGCCGAGCTCGCTCAGCAAGCGGCAGCGCTCGGTATCGTTGTCGGCGAGCTTCAGCCTATGCTCGTACAGCTCGATGAGATCTCCCCATGCGGCAGAGGAGCGCAGCACTGTGTCCAGGGCCTCGGTCGCCTCCACGTCGGTGGGCGAAGAGGTGAGCACAGCGCGCCAAGCCTGGATTCCGCCCTCGGTGTCCCCGATTCGATTCAGGCACAGACCGGCAATGCGGCGATGCATCTCCAATTGCCCCGCCGGCTCGAGAGCACCGAGGCGTTTCCGGTAGATCTGGACCAGTTCTTCGAGCTTGCCCGCCGCTTCGGCGGTGGACTCGAGACACTGGCGCACACCTTCGTCTTCGGGGAGCTCGTCAAAGGCTCGCGCAGCCCAAACGAACGCCATATTGCGGTTGTTCATCCGCGTGGCGCCGATTTCCCGCAGCTCGTCCATGAGCACCACTCGCTCCACTGGCTCCGCGGTGTGGCGGAGCACGACTTCGAGCGCGCCGACGAGTCTGTTCCACTTCTCGGCTTTGCGATAGATGGGGGCAAGAGCCAGCGCGGCCCTTTCATTATCGGCCTCCACGGCGAGCACGCGCTCGTAGTGGCGGGTCGCCCTCTCGGCCTGGGCGATCTCGTTCTCGTAGAGCTCCGCGCATCGGAAGGACAAGGCCTTTTTCACTCCAACGTTTTCAACGCGATCGGCGCTCACGCCGAGCACCTCGACCAGACCTTCATAGTCGCCGGCTTGGGCATAGAGCTTCTCGAGAGACCCCCAGTCCTCGGCCTGCAAATAGGCCTCCTTGAGGGAGCGCATGGCTTTAACATGGCCTGGTTGAAGCTCGAGAACCCTGTGCCAGGCACTGGCCGTCAGCACCGGATCCCTGAGACGCTCCTTGGCCACGGCGCCCAGCTTGATGAGCAGATTCACCTTGTCGTTCAGCGAGTCACACAAACCGATGCGCCGATCCAGCACATCTGCGAGACCAGCCCAGTCCTTGGTCCGCTCGTAGAGCTTCTCCAGCGTCGAGAGCGCGGCCTCATCGCCTGGGCTCTCTTGGAGCACCCACTTCCATACCGCTACAGCACGCTCGGCGTCACTGAGGCGATCTGCCGCGAGAAGCGCCATTTCCTTGAGGTGGCTGACGAGGGCCTCTCCCTCCAGCCCCTTTGCTTCGTCCTCCATCAGCTCGAGGAGCTGCTTCCAACTGCGTCGCTTGACGAAAACCGAGCGCAGGGTTTCGTTGGCCTTGAGGTTGGTGGGATCGAGAGCGCGAATTTCCTCGAGAGGGCCGAGCGCGCGATTGAAATTGTTGAACCGCTCGATCCACAGCGTGGCGACGTGAGAAAGGATTTCTACTCTCTGCGCCTGGTCCGTCGTGCGCGCGGCGCGCGCGATGAGCAAGTTGATGAGATCGTTCCAGCGCCCCTCGCGCTCGTAGCTCTTGGATAGCTCGGCCTGGGCTCCGATATTGGAAGGGTCCAACTCGATGATGGTTCTGTAGGTATTTATCACCATCGTGGGAAGCTCGAGGTGATCGCGATAGATCCGCACGATCTCTTCATAGAGCCCTACCTTGCCGGCAGTATCCTCAGGGGGCAGGGATTCGGCTTCGCTGCGCAATAGCTCCAGCAGGCCGTTCCATTTCTGAGACTCCCAGTACAGCCGCCGCAATTCACGCCGCGCCTCTTGGTTGCCAGGCTCTTTGCGCAGCACGCTCTTCCATGCCTCGATGGCGCGTTCCACGTTGCCACCGTCCGCAGCCGCGAGCTGAGCGATATCCTTGGTGAGCTGGTCCTTCTGGTCTTTGTTCGAGGTGGCGCGCTGCGCGTCGGTGAGAACCTGCATGAGCCGCGACTTGTCCTCCACCTGAGCCGAATACGAGCGGTAGAAATTGACCATGGCCGGGTGCGCCGGCTCGAGCTTGCGCAAACGCTTGAAATACCCCTCGGCCTTGTCGAGGTCTCCGAGCATGCGCCAGTGGGTCATGCCGAGCTGCGTGAGGAGCGCGGTCTCATCTTCGCGCTTTGGATTGAGCGCCAGAGCATCGTCGTAGAGCACCACCAGTCGACCCCAGTCCTCTTTGGATTCGTAGTACTGGGCGAGGTGGCGCAGGGCCGTGCTGTTGCCCGGCTCGAGGTCGAGCACCTCGGCGAACAGGATGGCCGCTCCATCATAGTCCATGAGCTTGTTCGCTTTGACACGCGCCGCGGACAGGAGCAGCACGAACCTCTCATCGCGAGGCTGACGCTGCTCCACGAGTCGCAGGTAGAGCTCCGACAACTCGTTCCACTGTTCTAGATTAATGTAGATTTTCTCGAGCAGCCGAGCGGCCCGAATGTGCGTGGGGTCCGCGTCCAAGGCCCTTCCCAAAAGCGCCGTGAGGCGCTCGTCCCTCTGGCCGTTCTTGTAGAGCCGCTCGGCAGCGCACATCAGCATGTGGGCTCGCAGGGCCGAGTCCTCGGCTTCCTCGGCCTGCTCGACGAACTTGTCGACGATTTCGCGATAGTTGGCCCGCTCCTCCTCAATCGCCGAGATCTTCGATTGGATCTCCAAATCATCGGGCCGGAGGGAGGCCGCCTTGCGATACGCGACGAGGGCCTGCTCTTGGTCGAAAACCTCTTCGTCGAGGATCCGGGCTTCCTCGAGCACGAGCTCGGCCTCGTCGTCCGGGCCTTGCACGAGAGCCGCCTCCAGCTCCACGAGGCGCACCGCGATATGTGCCCGCCCGCGGCGGATGAGATCGCGGCGGCAGTCGACGAGCGCATCCCGGATCTCTTGTTCGTGAAACTTGGACTCGTCTCCGGTAACGAGGTCCATGAGGCCGGTCATCGCCTCTTCATCCAAGGGATTTTTCTCGAGAAGAGCGACTAGAGTCCGAATACGATCATGCATCGCTTGCCCTCGCCTCTTCCGAACGCTCCCAAGATTGTTCGGCTTCGGTTAACGCCGCATGGCGGCGTGAGCCAGTTTGCCCAACGAGTGATCCTCAAAAACCTTTAAACGATCCTGCAAGAAGTTACTGTAGTTAGAGCTGCACGCAAACGCAATCCCGCCGAGTCGGAACTTTTTGGATCCATCCATGGAAATCCTTGACTCACTCGCCTGGGCACGGACTCCGTTGTGGCTATAATGCGTCTACGAGCTGGCGCACGACGCTTCGTCCCCTCTGGGCGAGCTCACGCAATCGTTCGCCAGGTCCGAAGAGGGAAGGCTGGACTTGAAGCAACTCGCCGATGCACGGCGCCTGGGGCGGTACGAGCTTCGCGACGAAATTGGTCGCGGCGGCATGTCCGTCGTGTATCGGGCCTTGGACACCATGCTCGAGCGACAGGTGGCGCTCAAGCTTCTCCACCCTCACCTGGCCCACGACAAAGAGAGCCGCACCCGGTTCCGGCGCGAGGCCCAGGCCGTGGCCCAGCTCAAGCATCCAAACCTGCTCGAAATCTATGACTTCTCAGGCTCCACCGAGAGTGATGAAGTTTTCATCGTTATGGAATTGGTGGAAGGCACGAACCTCCGCCGCTTTCTCGAACAGGTGGACGCAGGCAAGATTTCGGCGCCCGCGGCGGCCCTCATTCTCCAGCGCATCGCTCTCGCCCTGTCCCAAGCCCACCAGCACGGGATCGTGCACCGCGACGTCAAACCGGAAAATATTCTCATCAGCTCGGACGGCATTCCCAAGCTGTCGGACTTCGGCATCGCCCATCTGGTCGGACGCTCGGACATGACTCAAACCGGGCAGATCCTCGGTTCGCCAGCGTACATGTCCCCCGAGCACATCGTGCACTCGGAGCTCGACTCGCGCGCCGATATATTTTCCCTCGGCACGGTTCTCTATGAAATGGTCACCGGAGAGGTGCCGTTTGCCGGCAAGAACCCACACGCAGTCATTAAGAAATTAGTCGAAGGAAGATACATTGATCCCCTCTCTCAGACTCCCGCGGTCGGACGAGAGGTGGCAGAGGTCATCCGCAAGTGCCTCAAGACTGCGCCAGGAGAGCGCTATCAGACCGCTGCCGAGCTGGTCGGCGATCTCGAGTCCGCGGCGATTCGACTGGGCGTCGTCGCATCAGACGCCACGCTTTCGGAATTCTTTGGCGATCCCCACGGCTGGACCTTGAAGCAGCAACCCAAGATCATCGCGGCCACTTTGGCGCAAGCCACTGCTGCGCGAAAGGCCGGTCTCCACGCCGAAGCCGCCGAGCACTTCAATTGCGTGCTGGCCTTGGAGCCCTGCAACCCCGAGGCGCTCAGCGCCTTGGTCGGCATGGGAAGGACACGAAGGCTGCGCAAACACTTCGAGCGCGCGTTCATCTTTTTGCCCATCTTGGCTGTGCTCCTGGCAGGCGCATGGTCGCTGCTGGGCAGCCCAAGCCCGTCCCCGACTCGCGCCCTCCACGCCAGAGCTCCCATGGGACAGCCGAGAGTTCGGAAGCTTCAGACCAAGGCCCGAGAAAGGCCGAGGGATCTTCCGCAGGAGGTCGAACGGCAAAGACCTGTAGGGGTCGGCTCCACCGAAACCGACAGCAAAGCCCCAGACGCCGCGATAACCGCCCCACAACCCTCACAACAAGGCGGCGGAGCCAAGGTTCGGGTCGGTACGCGACAGGTGGTGTTCACGCCCCATCCGCTCGCCGTGAGGGTGACCATTGACGGAGCGCAGAGCTTCGACTTCGGTCCTGCCAACCGCAGCCGAGAGCTGTCTGTGGGAAAGCACACCGTGACGTTCACACCCCTCGATTCCCGGCGCTTCGAGACCCAATCCTGGTCCATCGACGTGCCGCCGGGCCAAGAGGCCTTCATGATGCGAGAGCGGCTGCGGCTGCGGCCTGGCAAACTACTTGTCAAAAGTAGCTTAGACACCGATGTCACGGTACCTGGCCAAAAAAGCGGACGGACAAATAACGTCTTCGAAATTGGTATGAATAATGATCTTGAGAAAACAATTTCCATACTGGTGAGCGCACAAGGGTATGCCTCCCAGACGAGACAGGTTACAATCCGCGCAGGAGAGCAAACCACGGTCACCGTGATGCTGGATCGCACCAAGGAGTGGGACGCTGCGCCCTCTATCCCACAAAGCTAGTTCCCGTCCCGAAATGGGAGTTTTCCGGCGTCCTTCGGAACTTCGGAAAGGCGAGGACTGTTTGAGTTGGATAATTCGATGTCCGAGTTCCGCAGACTTGGAGAAGTATGCCGGAAAACAGGACTTTCGGGATGGGAACAAGCTAGGCAGTGTGGCTCATCTGGCCTCGCATGGGCGTCGAGGACCGCACTGCTCGTCGTTGTCGCGGCGATTCTGCCGAGCGTATGCGCGGCCGAGGAAGACGAATACTCCACCTTTCTCAAGGCCAAGAGCGCCTTTGACGCGGGCGACTACGTGACCGCCGCAGCGCGCTTCGACGGCCTGCTCGGCTCTGCCTTGAGCAACCCGGCCCTCGCCGTCGAGTGCCACAAATACGCCGGTGTGGCGTTTCTGTTCATCGCGGACAAAGAGCGCTCGGAACGACATTTCTACGACCTACTGTCGCTCGACCCAGACTACGAGCTCGACCCCCTGCTCTTTCCCATCGAAGTCGTCGATGCTTTCATTTCCGTGAAATCGAAAAACCGGGAAAGACTCGAAGAGATCAGACGCGCCAAGGTCGCCGAGGAGGAAAGGAGAAACGCCGCGCAGGAGGCTCAGCGCCAGAGCGAGCTCGCCAAGCTCGCTCAGACGTTCTACGTGGAACGTGCGCAGAAGTCCCGCTCTCTCCTCGTGGCGGTGATGCCGTTGGGCGCCGGACAATTTCAAAACGGGCACAAGACCAAGGGCGCGCTGCTCCTTTCCGCCGAATTGCTCCTGGCTGCCGCGGCTACGACGTCGTTCGCGTTGCACGAGTCACTCCGGCGCAAAGCCGCCTCGCCCATCGCCAGTGGCAGCACCTTGGAAAGATACGAGCAACAAGAGGTCGCCACGCGGGTGGTCAACCAGGCCTGCCTCCTCACCCTCGGAGGTGTGCTCATCGCCGGATTCATCGACTCGCTCACCCATTTTCACGCCGAGACAGTGACTTGGCGACTAATAAAAGAAGAAGACGTGCCCAACGAACTGCGCCATCGGCGCGGCAAAAACGATTCTGCTCAGCCCAACGGGCCAACGGTTTCGCTCAAGCTGAGTGGACTGGGGATGACCGGACAGTTTTAGGCGAGCACGGACAGAAGATTATTCCATGGTTTCGGGAGCGGGGGCGTCTGGAGCTGGTGGGGCTGCCGGATCCAAGGCCGGAGCGTCGGTGGTCGGAGCCTCGGGTGTGGCCGGATCTGCCGGAGCGCCACCGCAACCGAAAACAAAACCGAACATCGAAACCAACAGAACGGCGATCATTTTTTTCATCGGGATATCCTCCTTCGTTCCTGTTCGTGTCGAGCAGAATCCTCGTGTGCCTACTACCTGGCCCTTCGTTTGCTCGAGCAGGTTTGAAAAGTATCCGCAAGGACAACCCCTGTCAAGAAAGCGCCCTTCTTTTTACCTTGGTCAATCCTGAACTTAGGGCTCACGCAAGGATAGCTTCCAAGTTTTGGGCAGCCGATGCATCTCGTCCAGCTGCGTTGCTCGTCCAGTGAATACCACCAGTATTCCCTCTCCTTCCGCCTTGCTGGCCGAGCGCCTCGGACAGCCCAATTCTTAAGAAAATATTCTTGCGTGAACCCTTAGTACCCCAATCCGCAAATGCGGTGGCATTCGGTCGCCGATCCATCCCGGTTGGCTGCGTTGCTCGTCGGTCACAGGCCGAGAGGGCATGCTCCC
>JALOQD010000191.1 GCA_025453525.1 Myxococcota bacterium | reverse complement strand
CACATTGCCGACATTCGCGCCGTTGATGAGAATGGCGCACTGGCGCGAGCCAGAGGCTGTGGCGTATCTGAACTTGAGCGTGTAGCTGCCTGCGGAAGATACGTTCACGTTGTTGAACTCTATCCAGGTGCCATTGCTGCCGTAGTCCACGAAACCGCTGCCTGTGTATCCGTCCTTATTGGTCGCTTTGGAACAACCACTTTGAGCCGTGTAGGCCTCGGCCTGATACAGGCCGACAGAGGTCGCCAGAACAGAGAGATCCTCTTCCGCAGCCTCTGCATCACTGCCTGCGGGCTCGCAGCCGAGACACCACAGCGACATCAAACCGCCCATCAGCATGATTGCGAGAAGCTTATTCATGGCAAACTCCCTTTTGTTCTTTCCGAAAAATCGGAAACCATTTTTTTTTAAAGCTCTGAGCCCGTTACCCGCGACGAGACGAGGGTAAGCGTTTCAACAATCATACCAACCTCCCACAAGACCCCATAGGTGCAGAGAAACTGTAAGAGAGCGCCTCACAGCGGAAATTTCGCGGGTTCTGCTCGAGT
Source organism: Myxococcota bacterium (assembly GCA_025453525.1). Lineage (GTDB taxonomy): Bacteria > Myxococcota_A > Polyangia > JAAYKL01 > JAAYKL01 > JALOQD01. Next base: position 10,752 of record JALOQD010000191.1, on the reverse strand, counting down.
AAAACCAAGCAAAGCGCAGATGAATCAGTCGCGTCAGCGAGACACGCACGACAGCGACGTGTCCAGCTCGCTTGACACTGGTCAACGAGTCGAGTGAAGACGGCTCGCCCCTTGCGAAGGGGATCGGGCGCCGCGCGACGAGAGGCCTACTGGGATAGGCTCTTAGGGCTCTCTCGTCCAGCGGCGTTGCTCGTCCAGTGAATACCACCAGTATTCCCTCTCCTCGCGCCTTGCTGGACGAGCGCCTCAGCCACCCAATTCTGGGAACTTATTCCTGCGTGAACCCTTAGGTGGACATTGGCGCGCGCGTTCCCGTCTTTTCTGTTACCGTCCTGGCCATCATGCTGTCCCATGGAGACAAAAGGGGGAAATCTTGGGATCGAGATCCCCGGCTCGCCGCGGTGCAGCGACTCGGCCCCTTGGCAAAGGGACTTTCCAAGCTGTTCGGCCTGGGGGTGGCGGCTCGCCTTTCGGCCCACGCTTCTCTCGCCATTCCGACCATCGGTGCAGACCAGGCCAAAGTGGTCAGCGTCGGCAACCTGCGGGTGGGCGGTTCGGGCAAGACACCTGTGAGCCTTTGGCTCTGTGAACAGCTCGTCGCGCAGGGAAAGCGCTGCGGCCTTTGTCTGCGAGGCTACAAAGGACGTCTGGAGAACGGGGCCACGGTCCTCCATTCCGATTTGTCCGCGAGAGACATCGGCGACGAAGCGGTCTTGGCGATGCGACGGCTCGAGAGCAAAGGTGTTGTCATTGCCGTGGGCAGCCATCGAGCGCGCGCCGTGCGCGAGGTGGAGCGCGCAGGGGCGCAGGTCATCGTGGTGGACGATGGATTCAGCCATCTGCGGCTGCAAAGGGACGTGGATTTGGTGCTCGTCTGCCCCGAGGATCTGGACAAACACACTGCCCTGCTCCCTCTCGGCCCCTTGAGGGAGCCCGCGTCCGCCCTGGGGCGAGCGCACCTCGTCGCAGGACTCACCCTGGATTGGGCTGGACGGTCCGACGCTCCTGCCGTGCTCTTCGACGTGCGGCCCGTGGGCCTCGTCGATACCCAATGGCGCTTGCATGACCTCGAAATGCTTCGGGGTCGCAAGGTATTTTTGAGCAGCGGAATAGCCCGGCCCGAACGATTCGAGCAAACGGCCCGAATCGCCGGATTCGACGTGGTGGGACATCAAGTTTTCGCCGACCATTTTGGACCGACGCCTCGGAGCGCGGCAGCACTCGTCGAACGCGCCGCGCGCTCCAAAGCCGAGGCCATCGTCTGGACCGAAAAAGACCTCGCCCGGCTCGGTCCTCTAGGGTTCCCCTGCTTTGGCCTACGCATCGACATGGCGCCCAGCCAGGGGACCGATTTGCTCTATCGAGTCGTTTTCGGGGCTTAAGAGAAGCGGCGAGTGGCCGTTTTCTCCATATGAGGCAAAAAAATTTACGTCGAATAGCAGCGCACCTTCAGCACTGCTAGCGAGGAGGAGAGATGAAGCTCGCACAGAATGTCGTCGAGGAGCTGTGGTTCTCCGACCCCCAAGCAGAAGAAGAAATATCTTTCAACGCCTCGCAGAGCCTCGCGGCCAAGGTGACGACCATCACTGGGCTGAAGACCTTCCCCGTCGTGGCGCACAAGATCTTGCAGATTCTGGGGCGGCCCAATTACCGCGTCTTCGATGTCAAAAACGCCCTGGAGGAGGATCCGTCCCTGGCGAGCGGCATTCTCAAGATGGGTAACTCAGCCTTCTTCGCCGGGTACAAGGGAATCTCCACCATCGAGCAGGCCTTTGTTCGACTCGGCAGCCGCAGTGTTCGCGAAACCGTGCTCGCCGTGGCGACCATGCAGATGTTTCCAGACGTGGGGGATGGCACCGGCAAGCTGATCCGCGATCACTGCGCCGCAGTCGCGGCCATTGCGCAGACGCTCGCCCGGGACTTCACGCCAAAATACACCGACGGCATCTTTGTCAGCGGGCTGCTCCACGACATCGGCAAGCTGATGCTCATCGACAGCGGGGAGCACACCTATTCGGTGCAGACCCTCAATGATCCCTACTCCCCGGATGGAGATGCCCTTGAGGAGCGAACGGCCCTCGGCTTCGATCATGGCGTGCTGGCCGGCCACGTTGTCGCCGCCTGGAAGCTGCCGCCGCCCATTCCCACTGTGGTGGCCTGGTCCCACCAACTGAGCCGAGCCTACGCCGAGCGGGATATCGCGACCATGGTCTCCCTGCTGCGGCTCGCCGATTCCTTGGAAAAGCTCGCGGCGAGCGAGCCCGAGGACTACGAGGCCGGCCTTGAACGCATCGCGCAAAGCGAGGCCGCCACTTACCTCCGCGTGGACAAGAACGCCCTCCTGTCTCGCTGGCAAACTCTTTACATGCTGCGCGGCGATGCCCTGGCGATGTTCAGCTCCTGATTCTCTCCACAGCGTCATCACCGCATCGGACGTTTTTTTGACCGCAGTGGGTGTAGGTTTTACATTGTAGTTAAATGTAGTCAAAGGAGGCACCCCATGAAATCCGACCGTCGCGACACCCTGCGAATCCCGGATAGCCGACTCGTCACTGAAATCGTCTGCGAGAACCCGGCGGCCGCGAGCATCGTGAATCTCTCCATCACCGGGATCTACACGGTCAAACCGTCTCCGCGCAGACCCCTGGGGCCGCGCAAAGTGCAGTTGGAAATCCCCCTGCCCGAAGCGAGCGAAACCATCTGGGCCATGGGTGAGGTCGTGTTCGATCGCGTGGCGCGGCGCAACATGGGCTCAGGCATCCGTTTCAAGGCCATGGCCGATTGCCACCATCGCCTGCTGCGGGATCTCGTGGAGTACCGCCGACAAGAGGTTCTCAGCCGCATGCTCGAAGAGCTCAAGTGGCGCAAGTCCCTGGCCAAACACCCATCGCCGTTCAGTGCCCCGCCGCCGCCTCTCTCGGTGGACACGGTCAAGATGTACCTCAACGAAGATCCCTGGTGAAAGAGGATCCAACCGACCTGCGGGAACACGGGCTTCCTTCGATGCCTTCCATTCCTCTGACCAGCTTCTTCAGCCAGTACCAGAATCTCACCATGGTGCTCGATAGCCTCACCGAAGCCATCATCGCCCACGGCATCGACCGCCGCATCATTTACTTCAACAAAGCGGCGCAGAAGCTCACCGGCTTGTCGCGCGAACAGGCGCTGGGCAAGGACTGCCGCGCCGTCATCCAAGGTGGGTTTTGCGGCCATCGATGCTCGTTCTGCGTCGAGACGCCGCTGGATTTCGACCCCTTTGGGTTTCCTTTGACTATCACCGACACGGCCGGACAGCGCCACCAGGTCGAGATGGTGCTCGTGCCCATGCGGGACGAAAACGGCGTGGTACAAGGCGCTGTGGCCGCTGCCCGCGATATCACCGAGCTGTCGGAGCTGCGGCGGAGGCTCGGGCAAGAGCAGTCCTTTGCCGGCATCGTCGGCGCGCACCACACGATGCTCGCGATCGCGCGGCTCATTCAGCAAGTGGCGCCCACAGACGTCTCGGTGCTCATAGAGGGCGAAAGCGGCACGGGCAAGGAGCTCGTGGCCGCGGCCATTCACAGCGAGAGCCTGCGCAAGGACGGGCCGATGGTGGCCGTCAGCTGCGCTGCTCTTCCCGAGGGCTTGCTCGAAAGCGAGCTGTTCGGCCATGTGCGCGGCGCGTTCACCGGGGCCCACAGGGACAAGCGCGGGAGATTCGAGCTCGCGAGCGGCGGCACCTTGTTCCTGGACGAAGTGGGCGAGCTGCCTCACAGCACTCAAGTCAAGCTGCTGCGCGTTTTGCAGGAGCAGCAATTCGAACGGGTCGGTGGTGAGACGCCCATCAAGGTCGACGTGAGAGTCGTCTGCGCCACGAACCGCGACCTTGCGGCCATGGTGAAGGAGGGAAGGTTTCGGGAGGACCTCTACTTTCGCTTGGCCGTGGTGCCCCTGCGCCTACCGCCCTTGCGGGAACGTCGGACAGACATCCTGCTCATCGCCGAGCACCTTTTGTCCCGCGCGGCGCAGCGCAACCAACGACCAGTGCCGATCCTCCGCGAGGACACGGCGCGGCTGCTCTTGGAGCTGCCCTGGCCTGGCAACATTCGGCAACTGGACAACGCCTTGCAATACGCAGCTCTCACCAGCGGCTCCAAGCTGATCGCTCCCGAGCATCTGCCCAGAGAGCTGCGGCAAGCCGAGCCACGGGCGAACGAGCCGCTGCGGCCTGGAAGGCGGAGCGTGCTGAACGCCGAGCAGGTGGAGCGGGCCCTGGGCGAAGCTGGCGGCAACAAAGCCAAAGCCGCTCGCCTCCTGGGCGTGGGCAGGGCCACCCTGTATCGCTATTTCGAGACATCTGTCTCGAAATGAGACAGCGAATGACTCTCCCCCTTGCCAAGGGCGACGCCTCTCTGTCAGCTTTTCTTTTTTAAATCATATGGTTCCGCCAGACGAAGGGGTTTGGCATAGCCTGTGCTGCACCTTGGAGCGAGCCAGCTCGAAAAACAGGCTGGCCAGAGGCGAAAGGCCCAAAAAATGGCAACCCGTAAAATTGTCAAAATCGACGAAGAGCGCTGCAATGGATGCGGCTTGTGTGTGCCCTCTTGCGCAGAAGGGGCGATCCAAATCATCGACGGCAAGGCCCGGCTCGCGGCCGACAACCTGTGCGACGGCCTGGGCGCATGCCTTGGGGAATGCCCGATGGATGCCATCACCATCGAGGACCGCGACGCCGAGGCGTTCGATGAGAAGGCAGTGGAGCAACACCTCGGTCGCAGCGATGGGTTCAAGGCGGAACCCAAGCGACCCGTGGCCCATGCGCCGACGATGGCGCACGGTCATGGCGGCGGTTGCCCAGGAGCTCGAATGCTTCAGTTCGAGCGGCCCGCGGCCAAGCCCGCTTCTGCCACGGCCCAACAGGCCCCTGCCTCTGCCCTGCGCCAGTGGCCAGTACAGCTTCACCTCGTGCCTCCCACGGCGCCCTTCTTCCACAAAGCCCATGTGGTGCTCGCCGCGGATTGCGTGGCCTTTGCCATGGGCGGCTTCCACGAGCGCTACCTCGAGGGTCGCTCCCTGGCCATTGCCTGTCCCAAGCTGGACCAGGGACAGGAGGTCTATTTGGACAAGCTCGTCGCGATGATCGACCAAGCGAAAATAGAAACCATGACCGTGATGATCATGGAGGTGCCGTGCTGTTCCGGGTTGCTCAGGCTCGCCCAGTCCGCCGTGGCCAAGGCGTCGCGCAAAGTGCCGCTCAAGCTGGTGCGCGTCGGCCTGCAGGGCGATATCCTCGATGAAGCCTGGGTCTAGGCGCCTTCCCGCCATGGCACGGCTCATCCCCGCCGTTCTTTCCATGCTCTTGCTCTCGGCGCATTTCCTGCGGCAGGGCGAGCTGGGGCTCGTGGCCACGTCTCTGGCGAGCCTCGGTCTGCTCCTCTGCCGGCAGCGTTTCGTCGCCCACGTTTTTTTGGTGGCGCTGCCGGCCTTGAGCCTGCTGTGGGTCGGCGAGGCCGCGGAGATCGCAACAGTTCGCATGACGCTGGGCCAACCATGGCTGCGCATGGCCATCATCCTCGGTGCGGTCGCCGTGCTCACAGCCCTGAGCGGGATCGCGTTCTTGTCGACGCGCCTACGGGAGCGGTACTCCCAATCCGCTGCGTCGGCGCAGGCGAGCTCTGCGGCGTTCTTCATCGTCGGCATCGCCCTTTGGGCTGTCATGCTCAAGGTGCCTCAGCCCATGCTGCTCGCCCAGAGGTTTGCGCCCTGGACTGCCAGTCTCGAGATTCTCGCCCTTGCGACCTTTGCCGCGTTTGTCGCCGGAAGGTTTCTCGACGATACGCGCCAGGCCTCGACGAGGCGGTTCGTCTGGCTCCTATTTTGCGCCGTGTTCTTTGCGCAGTTCGTCCTGGGTCTGACCGTGGACAGCCGCTTCCTCATGGCGTCGCAGCCTCACCTGCCTGTGCCAGCCCTCATCGCCGCTGGCCCGATCTACCGTGGCGAAGGTCTGTTCATGCCCATCCTGTTCGGCGCGACCTTGCTGCTCGTCGGACCTGCATGGTGCAGTCACCTGTGTTACATCGGCGCCCTCGACCACGAGATGTCCCGCAGGTGCAAGCGACCTCTAGGGCTTCCCAAAGTGGCCTCGAAAGTGCGCGTCGGCTTGCTTGTCGCTGTGCTCGGGGCCGCGCTGTTGCTGCGATCGCTCGGCGCTTCGCCTCTTCTGGCAGGCGGCCTTGCGGCGGGCTTTGGCGCCCTGGGTCTGGTCGTGATGCTCCTCGTCTCATCACGGTTCGGGGTCATGGTTCATTGCACCGTCTTTTGCCCCATGGGTCTTTTCGCCGCAGTGCTCGGAAAGGTCTCGCCATTCCGAATGAAAATCGGTCCAGGTTGCACCGACTGCGGCGCTTGCGGCCGAGTCTGTCGATACGACGCTCTGCGACCGGAGCACCTCGCCGCCCGAAGCCCTGGGCTATCCTGCACCCTGTGCGGCGACTGCCTCAGCGCCTGTCCAGCCCGGCACTTGCACTACACCCTTGTAGGGGTCTCTCCACAAACAGCGCGGTCGGTCTTTGCCGCCCTGGCCTCGAGCCTCGTCGCCCTGTTCCTCGCCCTGGCGCGACTCTGAGGTGAGCAAACAGAGAATTAGCTCGCCAAGCCGGCTCAGCTGCGGGAATATCCGGCGCGATCTCGGGGTTCGTTGTTCCCGACTGTCCCTTTTAAATCGCTCACAAAGGAGGCAATGGCCACCGTGATACACGTAGAGAATCTCACTAAGCGCTACGCCGCCACGACCGCGGTGGACGGCATCAGCTTCGACGTCGCGAAAAACGAGGTGCTCGGCTTCCTCGGCCCCAACGGCGCTGGCAAGTCCACCACCTTGCGGATCTTGACCGGCTTTCTCAGCGCCAGCTCGGGCGTGGTAAAGGTGGACGGTCATGACGTCTTCGATGAACCGGCTACGGTGAAACGCACCATCGGCTACCTGCCAGAGAACGTGCCGCTGTACCCCGAGATGCGCGTGAGCGAGTACTTGTCGTACCGCGCTGCCATCAAGGGGGTGCCCCGCTCGTCGCGCCGAAAATCCGTGGCAACCGCGATGGAACGGTGTCTCGTTGCAGACGTCGCGCAGCGGATTATCGGCCAGCTCTCCAAAGGCTATCGCCAGCGCGTGGGCCTGGCCGATGCCCTCGTGGCTGACCCCAAGATCCTCGTCCTCGACGAGCCGACCATCGGTCTCGACCCCAACCAGATCCGCCAAGTGCGCGATCTCGTTCGCGAGCTAGGTCAAGAGCGCACCGTGGTGCTGTCGAGCCACATTCTGCCCGAGGTGGAAGCTGTATGTACTCGCGTGGTGATCATCAATAAGGGTCGCATCGTGGGCGACGGCAATCCCGCACAGCTTCGCGCCAGCTTCGGCGACAAGCAGGGCATAAGCCTCGATGTGGAGCTCCTGGGTTCACAGGACAAGGCTTCTTTAGCGCTGCAGCGCGTCGAGGGCATACGCGCAGTTCAGTTCGTCCGCACAGAAGAGGATACAGTTGCAAGGTTTACGATCACCGCCGAGCCGGGCTACGGTGTGCGAGAGCGCATCTTCGACGCCGCGGCAACAAGCGGTCTCAAGCTCCTGGGCCTATCGTCGAGATCCATGTCTTTGGAAGACGTTTTTGTGCACATCACGACAGAAGAAGTCCACCACAGTGAACCAGATGGAGGGCAGGCATGATCATTTTCGCCCAAGTGCGGCGCGAGCTGCTCGCTTTTTTTTACTCGCCCATGGCCTACGTGCTGCTGACCTCTACGATGATTCTCAACAGCGGTGTGTACTTGTTCATCCTGGCCTTTGCCACCGAGCCTGGCTCCCAGGAGACCGCGGCCACGGTGCTGCAGTACGTGTTCGGCGGCACGGTGTTCTTCTACTTCATCGTGCTGGCCGTGCCCGCGTTCCTCACCATGCGCCTGCTCGCCGAGGAAAGGGCCTCGGGCACCCTGGAAACCCTGCTCACCGCGCCCATCGGCGAGGTCGGCGTCGTTGTGGCCAAGTACCTTGCATCCCTGATTTTCTACGGGCTCCTGTGGCTGCCCACCGCTCTCTTCCCATTTTTCCTTTCACGTCAGGTGGACCTCGACCTCGGGCCCGTGCTGAGCAGCTACGTCGGAACCATGGGCCTGGGCGCCATGTTCTTGGGGGTAGGCCTGTTCTGCTCGGCCCTCACGCGCAGCCAGATCATCTCGGTCCTTTTGGCCTTTGGCGCGAGCTTCGGCCTGTTCCTCCTGGGTCTGCTCGACTTCGTGACGCCGTCCATGTCCCATGATTCGTGGACCTCGTACCTCAACCTCTGGAGCCACATGGAGGACTTTGGCCGCGGCATCGTCGACACGAGGCGGCTCGTACTCTACGGCTCCACGGCGGTGTTCTTCCTGTTCGCCACTGTGCAGGTGCTCCAGGCAAGGAGGTGGAGAGGATGAGCGACAAACATGCAAGCGGGCCATCGCCCCATGCCCGGGCTGGGCTGAACGTTCTGGTATCCGTCTTGGGACTGGCCGCGATCCTTTTAGGAATCAACTACTTGTCCCTGCGCCACTACGTTCGCGCCGATTGGACCAGTGGCAGACTGTACACCTTGTCCGACAAGACCCTGAAGGTGCTGCGATCGCTGGACAAGGACGTCAAAATTCATGTGGTATGGGGCAAACGCGATCCCGCCTATTCCAAGGTCAAGGGAGTCCTCGATCGCTACGCCGCAGCTTCCAAGCGAATGGCCATCGAGATCGTCGATCCAGACCTCTCCCGCGACAGGCTCGAACTGCTCATCGGCCAATACGGCGCCAAGCTCACGGACATGGGAGGAGGTGCCCTGGCCATGGAGGCCACGGTCATCGTGGTCAGCGGCGACAACGTGAAGTTCGTGGGCGCGGCTGATTTCGAGGAGCACACGGCGAGCCCCATGGACGCGCAGGACATGGACGGCGAGGAGAGCCATGGATTCCTGGCTGAGCAAGCCCTGACCTCGGCCATCCTCACGGTCACCTCCGACCAACAGGGAAAGCTGTGCTTCACGCAGGGCCACGACGAGCGTTCGTTCATCGGCATGGGGCCCCACACCCTCGGCAACGTCAAGGAGGCTCTGCAACACGATGGTCTCAAAGCCGAGCCCCTCACCACCCAAGGCCTGTCGCGCATTCCGCAGTCGTGCACCGCGGTGGTGGTGGCAGGACCAGGCAAGGCGTTTCTAGAAGAAGAGGCAGCCGTGCTCGCCTCTTATGTGGACAAGGGCGGCAAGCTTCTGCTCCTGCTCGATCCGATCATCGACGAAAACCGCATCCAGCCCACGGGTCTCGAAAAGCTCTGCCGCGAGCGGGGCATCGAGCTCGGCGCCGATGTGCTCATCGAGACTGACGCGAGGCGATTGCTGAGCAACAGCCCCCTGACCTTCCTCGCCAGCGAGACCACGAGCCACGCCGCGGTCAAGCACCTGCAGCTTGGGGCTGGCGCCTCTCCTGATCAACAGGCCTATCCGGTGGTGTTCTCCCTGGTCCGCTCGGTATCGCCCAACGAAGAGGCCAAGATCATCGCCGAGCCCCTGGCCAAGACCTCCAAGGACTCGTGGGGCGAGACGGATATCGCGTCCTTGGCCGGGGGCGCCGCACTGCCCGTGAAAGATCAAACCGACACGCAAGGTCCAGTGACGTTTGGCATGGCCGCGACCATCGGAAGCATCGATGGTAAGACCCACGGCGAGCTCTTGGTGCTCGGAGACAGCGATTTCCTAGAAGAAAACCTGTTCGTCAGCGCCGGGCTCTCCAACCGAGATCTATGGTCCGGCCTCGTTGGCCACCTGGTGGAAAAGCACGCCCTGGTATCCATCGCACCCAAAGATCCCAAGGCTGCCAGCCTCACCCTGAGCGGAGACGACCTTCGTCGCATCGAGCTCGCGCTCCTTGCCTGCGTGCTGTCCTTTGCGGTTCTGGGCGTGATGGTGTTCATGCGGCGCAGGAGGTAACGGTTATGAAAAATCGAACGGTGCTCATCATCCTCGCTGTGCTCATCGCGCTCGGGGCGTTCATCTTTCTCGTCGAGCGCGACTCCATGACGACTGGGGAGCGCAAAGAGCGCGACGACCGATTGTTCCAGAAATACCAGCGCGACGAGGTCACGCGGCTATCGGTGCAGCGGGCCACGGGCGAGACCGTCGTGCTCGAGAAAGCCAAGGCCGAGGCCGGCGACGAAGGCTCGTGGCGAATCGTAGAGCCGAGCCCACGCGCCGCGGAAGACAGCGAAGTTCGCGCCATGCTGTCGTCCATCGACTTTGTGCTGGCCGGCCGCTCCGTGGACCGGACCGACGCAGAAGACAAAGAGGGCTTTGGCCTAGAAAAGCCACGCCTGGCCGTGTCCTTCGACATCCGGGGGGCCCGCACATCCTTTCGCATCGGCGCACAGGCGCCAGGAGAGAGGGTCTACCTCTCCATCGACGGCGACGGCGCGGTGGTGCACGCGGTGGCCGAGGATATCTTCGAGTCCTTGGACAAGGGCGTTGCGCAGCTACGGAGTAAAAGGCTCAGCCCCGAGCGCCTCGGCGAGGCAGTGGCCATCGCAGTACACGGAACATCTGGAGACTACAGCGTCTCGCGGCCGGCGGCGCTCGACGCCTGGGCCCTCGACACAAAAGTGGGAAAGGTGCTGGCCTCGGCCAACGCAGCAGGGGAGCTGCTCACCCAACTCGATGGATTGCGAGCCGAGTCGTTCATCGCCGACGAGGTGACCCCCGGCAAGCT
>JALOQD010000468.1 GCA_025453525.1 Myxococcota bacterium | reverse complement strand
TCGTAGGCCGCGTTGATCGCCTGTCGGTTGGCGTCCATTTTGTCCGCTAACCCGACGACGCCTCCGGTCAGGACATTGGCGACATCACGCGCTCCCAGCGCTTGTTGGACCACGCCGACGCCGCTCTGACTCGTGGAGAGATCGCGGATCGCATTCTGAATGTTGGTCTCGGCCGCGACGATCTGCTCTGCGGCATGGCCGAAATCGTCGACCGCCTCATCGAAGGACCGAACGGCGGCTGTGAGCTCTTCATCGCTCAGCTCCGCGCTCGCCGCGAGCGCGGTTAAGCCTGCTTGCACAGCCACCATGCTGTCGACAGTTTTTGTCGCGGCCTGTTGGTAGGTCCGTAGGTCTTGGCGCAGGGCGTCATATTGCGAAGACTCCGAATCGCACGAAGGCAGAGACAACAGGAGGAGCGCTGCTGGAGCCAAACCCGATTTGCACGCGTCGATGAGCTTCATGGTGCCATCCTTGTGAAGAGTTGTGCGACTGTTGTGATCGCGGCTTTCTTGAGTGTAGAGCCGCGCAAGGCACGCGCAAATCGTTGAGGATGGCCGATGTCGCGCTTTTTATTGAACAGTGACTTGGACAGTGCTGCCTGCACCCACATTGACTCTCACATCGACGATTCGGTAGGAGGTTCCGTCGAACTGCTGGCTGATCTGGCCGGTGCTCGTCGTGTACACTTTGCCCTTGATCGGCATCACGAAACGCACTTTTGGGATGTAGGAAATATAAACGCTATGTTCGCCGCCGCCACCGGCGAGCCGCCAGCCCCTTCGATCCCGGTTTCGACACCCCGATCGACCTCAACCGCCTCGCTGGAACGCCCTGAATGGCGTCTGTCAGTCCCGCATGGGTCTCTCCAGGGCATCATGATGTCGAAGACGGTAGCAGAAAGGGCGGGAACCTGCGTGAAAAGTGCCCCAAATCATCCTCGGGGCGCAGCTTGGCGCCGACTCGCAAAGGAGCCTTCGCAAAAGACCGCGGTTGTCACCAGTCGAAGTCGAGGTCGATCTGCGGCGACGCCCTTGCCGGGGCGATCAGCGGTGGGTCCGCGGGGAGGCCCACTCCCTCGAGGTAGCGGCGGACCGAGGCTGGGTCTGTGACGGCAGCGACGATCTTCATCCGGCCGCTGCCACCGTCGTCGTCCTACAAAGCCCATGGTACGGAGGGAAGCCCAAGCCGAGCTCGCCGAGCTCGTTCTCACCCAGCCTCCGTGCAAAGTCGCCGAGGTCATCTCGAGCGCCTACGCCCGAGCGCACGATGTCTGCGATAGAGATGCGCTGTCCACTACGCTCGACGGTGAGAGAGCGTTTGCCGCTCTCGGCATCCACAGTCTCGCGCACCGCTCCGGCCGTTCGCTGGCCCGAGGGGGTTCGATGCGGTACAGGCCGAGCTGCGGGAGCTGTTCCTCGTCGAGGCCACCCGCGGGTGTCTGCGCCGCTGCGCGTTCTGCGTCATGTCCGCGAGCCGCTGCGACGCCCCACCGTTCCGCGCCGTGCCAGTGGAACGCGTGTTGGAGGTCATCCCCGTGAAGAAGGATGTGTGCTTCATGGGTGTCTCGGCTCCCTCCCGCGCGGCCGAGCCCCAAGAGGAGACTTCCGCGGGGATGACCCCAGATGCTAGGGGAAAGCCGCGCCACGGTCCATACGGCTAAAGCATCACTGACGTGCTGCGGCAAGAGCGTACGGTATAACTACAGCCATGTGCCTCATTCTCCTCTCGTACCGAATGCATCCCGCTTGTTCCCTCGTCGTGGCCGCGAATCGCGACGAGTGGTTCTGCCGACCGACGGCGCCCGCGGCCTTCTGGCACGATGCACCACAGGTCTTCGGGGGGCGTGACCTCGAGCGCGGGGGGGCTGCGCTCGGCCTCACGCGTCACGGCCGCTTCGCCGCGCTCACGAACTTCCGCGATCCGCGGATGCAGCGGCCAGCCGCGCCATCGCGAGGCGCGCTCGTGCTTGAGTTTTTGACAGGGACGCAGGAACCGACCGAGTACCTGCGCCAGCTGAACGACAGCGCCGCGCTTTTCAATGGCTTCAATCTGCTGGTCAGTGACGGCGAGGTGGTCGCCTATCTCTCCAACCGCGAGGGCGTCGTACGCGTGCTCGAGCCAGGGATCTACGGATTGTCGAATGGGCTGCTCGACGATCCTTGGCCCAAGGTCGTCAAGGGCAAGGCCCTCCTCGCGCGTACCCTCGGCGAGCCTCTGGATGTCGGAGGGTTGCTCGAGCTGTTGCACGACCGCGAGCAAGCACCCGACGAAACCCTGCCGTCCACTGGCGTCGGCCTCGAGTGGGAGCGCAAGCTGTCGGCCATGCACATCGTCGCCGGGGAGTATGGAACCCGCTCGGCAACGGGGCTGATCGTGGGTCAGGATGGAGTTGTTCAGCTCGGCGAGCGCACCTACGACGCCACGGGATGCCCCACCGGAACGGTCCTCGAGACCTTTTCGCTGGAGCGCTCTCGCTAGTCGCGTGAGGTCAAAAAATAGAAAGCCCACAAATATCAATGAAAACAACATGATGGCCTCAAAAGCAGCTCAAAAAGTCATCTGGGGACATTTTATCGTCTGATTTCGAGCTATTAGCCCTGCTATTAACGAGCACTTTCTGCACTTTTTTGTTCGAACGTCCGACAGCCAGAGAGAGAATAAAATCTGTCGCTTGACGTCGGCCACGGCGATTCGTAGATAAGGCTTTCGCTACGGTCTTTGAAAACCGAATCTATGACACAACGCTCCCAACAATTCGGGAATCGCGTGGAGAAACGGGAACTGTAACGGGACCAGATGGTCGTCAGCTCACTCGTTGACCACCTTCAACCTCTCGCTATGACAGGAGTCGCAGCTCAATTGTCGGTTCTTTTCGAGGCGAGCCTGGCGAGCTTTTTCCCTCGCCGCCGCAAGTTGCGCTGCCATCGCCGAGGACATTTTGAAGTTTTGTGTTCGGATGACAATTTATCGCTGCCCTTGTTGGTCTTGGAGTTTGCTCTTCCTGTTGTGCTTGCGGAAAGTCTGTTCCTCTGGCTCGGGCTCAGAATCAGATGATGAATCGGTTGGGTTGGTCAATTCCTCGAGCAACGACGGCTGCTTATTCAGAAGGCGCAACAAATTGCTCATCGGCTTGGAGACCTCGACTGCGCCAGCTTCGTATTTCTGAAATGCTCGCTGACCACCTCCGAGCAGTTCTCCTGCCCGACGCTGTGAGAGCCCGAGGCGTTTGCGAATTGCTCGCACTTCTTGAGGGCCTAGAACATTGTCGACCTCGGCTTTGATTTCAGCGAAGGCGAGTTCTGTAGCCCCCATGTCCTTGCCAGAGTAAATAGCTTCGTCACACCCATCACAGTACCAGCCAGGCTGATCAACGGTGATAGACCGGCCTCGGTATGAGAAAGCCACCGGTTTCGTTCCGCGGCGCATCACACAATTGCATTCGTGACACACGATGTTCGATTTATTTTCAGTCATGGGTCACTTCTCCTTGAACGACAGCAGACGAAACTGCGTAACCCTGTCCTCCGTGAACTTGATGTATAGGACCAAGTTGCGGAAAGGGACGTGATACACATCTTGCCAGACATTATTGTCGGCGTGCGAAGTCATCGATTTGTAAAAATGGGTCTTCTCCAAGGCCTGAATAGCTTCAACCATGTCACATCGTAAAAAGCCGAGTTGTCGAGCGTCGAGAAGTGCTGTCTTCGTCACTACCAAAGAGTCGACATCTGAAAACGCCTCCTTGACAGAACGACCTGAGATCATAGGTGGGGCGTTTCTTTTCCATAAGGAAAGAATGGCACCATAATGGTGCCATGTCAAGGCCTTGTTGACCAGGAAGCCTTGTCAGAACCAGAATGGGGTCCCATTTTGAAGTATCATTGCCGACGATATTTGTATATCTATGATATCAAAGCTGATTCTCCTGGAGAACAAAGTTGAAAGTCTTCAAATATTCTCCAAAAGTAGTTCGTCTAGGCGTAGGAATGGCGAGCCATTGAGGAGTTCACGAACTCCTCAAGATC
>JALOQD010000190.1 GCA_025453525.1 Myxococcota bacterium | reverse complement strand
GCCTGGGGCAGGTGGTACAGGGCCACGGACGCGAACATCGGGTAGTTGCAAACACAGCCGTGGCCGAGCATAGGCGCGGCCATGATGCCTCCGCAGCCAGCCAATAACGAGGGCTCCTGCATCGCGCCGTTGCAGGGCTCGAAGCAGGCGTTCACCGGGTTTCGACAGCTCAAGTGCACAGACAACTCCACCACCATCCAACACTTCGAGCCCGAGGGCTCCTCCTGCGCGGCCAAGAAACCCATGGTTGGGAAGTGCGGGACGGCGGTCTGCTGGAACCTGACCATCCCTTACCTCGCTCAGTGGGCCTACGACTTGGCCACAGACAAGGTTTGGCCGCCGGCCTACCCGTGCGGCGATAACCCCAACGTGTCGTGGCCAGATTGGGTCACGGACAAGGCCAACGACCGCATCGTCGGTCTAAAGGCCGAGGGCTCGTGCGGACCTGCGTGCGGCAACGGCATTATCGAGCCCGGTGAGGACTGCGATGGCGGCGGCTGCTGCCAGAACTGCCAGATCGTCCAATCTGGCTCGGTCTGCAGAGCCGCGGACGCGACAGCCTGCGACGTGGCCGAGTTGTGCAACGGCTCGAGCGCGCTCTGTCCGGCCGACGGCAAAAAGGCGGACAACACGACCTGCGCCACGGGCATGGTCTGCAAGTCCGGAGCTTGTGTCACCACCCCGACCTGCGGCAACGGCACGGTGCAGGCGGGTGAGCAGTGCGACCCGAGCCCCGCGAGCTCGACCGACTGCTGCGACAACGTGACCTGCAAGTTCCTCGGGACCGATGCGGCGTGTGGCGCTGCCCCGGCGACGTGCAAGGCTCAGGCGTACTGCGCCGGCAACAGCGGCACATGCCCTGCCAACCCCAACGCGCCCAACGGCACCAAGTGCTCGGGCACGGCGCCGAATATCACGGTGTGCAATAGCGGCTCGTGCAACAAGGCGGTGACCAAGGACAATTGGACCTTTATCGAAAACAACGTCACCAAGTGCTCGACGGCCTGCGCCACGGCCCAGGGCAGCTTTGGCGTGCCAGCGCGGACGACCAAGGTTCAGGTGGACATCAACAGCGGTACGGGCGAGGCCGATCTGTACGTCAAGAAAAATGCCTCGGCCAGCACGACCGTCTATGAGTGTAGCCCGTACCTGACAGGCAACACGGAAATCTGCCTGCTGGCGAGCAGTCCCCAGCTCGTGCTCGAAGGCACCTGGTACTATCTCATTAACGCACGCACTAGTACGTTCCAAAACGTCAAGCTCAACACCAAGTTCTTCTACCCGACCTCCCTGTGCGGCAATGGCATCAAGGACGACGGCGAGGCGTGCGACGGCGAGCCGTGCTGCAATGCGACCTGCACCGGTCCTGCCGCCAATACCGTGGTGTGCCGCGCGGCCGCGGCGGGCGGCTGCGATGCGGTCGAGAAGTGCAACGGCACGGCGCTCACCTGTCCGGCCGACGGAATCTCTGCGGCTGGGACAACCTGTCGCGCGGCCGATGCCAGCGGCTGCGATCTCGCCGAGACCTGCAGCGGCCTTTCGGCTCTTTGCCCGCAGGACGCCAAAAAAGCCGACGATACGGTGTGTCAGACTAGTAAGGCCTGCTCGTCGGGTCTTTGCGCGACCAACAATACCTGGCTGACGACCTTGAACACGACGGTCGGCGCCATGGCGCTCAATCAGGACAAGAGCTACAGCTACAGGGTCCCGTCGAACGGAACGCAGTTCGAGGGCAAATTGACCAGCATCACCGGCACAGGGGCCAATCTCGACCTGTACGTCAAGTACAATGGACCCGTGTCGCTGACCTCGTACGACTGCCGACCCTATCTCACGGGCACGAGCACCGAGACCTGCACCAAGACCTCGGCCTCCCTCGGCACGCACTCCATCATGGTCCACGCTCGCGGCGCGGCCACCAATGGCACGCTCACCGGCAAGTACTACAAGAGCGGGACCACGGCTGCCAGCTGCAACAATGGTGTGGTCGAGGGTACTGAGAAATGCGACGGCGGCTCCTGCTGCAACACGAACTGCACCTTCAAGACGAGCTCTACGTTGTGCCGCACCGCCGGGACAAACAAATGCGACGTCAGCGAGTATTGCGACGGTGCCTCTGCGGTCTGCCCTGCCGACGTGTTCCAACCGAACACGGTGTCCTGCACCAGCCCGTCAGGCGGCAAGTGCAACGGAACCGGCGTCTGCCAGGCTGCGAGCACCTGCGCCGGCTATGTCTATGACCTCGGCTGTTGGTACTATGGCACTGCAGGACAGAGCTGCACCACGGTATGCTCGACCCACGGCGGCGACAGCACAGAGACCGTCACGGCTGGCAGCAGCGGCACCGATGCGAAGTGCAACGCGATCCTCACCGGGCTCGGGGCGCTCGGAAGCTCCATTACCGCAGGGTACCCGAACTCTGTGGGCGTGGGCTGCATTTACGATACCACGCTCGCCAAGCGCTACAGGGTGACCACCCCGGCCACCACGACGAGCGCCACCTACGCGAGCGCCCGCCGCGCCTGCGCCTGCAAGCAATAGCCAAACTCCCGTTGCTTCCTTCGCTGGGGGACCGCTACTCCTGAACCTCTGGGACGGGCTGCGGTGGCTCCAGCGGAGGGGTCTCGACCATCCCTGGCGGGGCGCCGGGGACCTGGCCCGTGACCCCGAAACGCTCGGCCAGGGGACGGGAGTCGAGAGGGGCTGGCGCCTGTGACTCTGGATCGCGCGCTTGCCTCATTCGTTCTCGCTCTGCAGCGAGCCACCCGCGGGGACCTGCCTTGAAATCGGCGCTCCCGATGAATCGTCCATGGCCCAGCCGGCCTCGGTAGCGGAACCCGTAAGCGCCGTCGTCCCGCTTGGCCTGCTGAAGCTCGGGGTGCAACGACTCGAGGCTGGAAAAGAGCACCTTGGTTCGCGAGCTCAGGTTCCGGTAGGCATCCAGGATCTTGAACACAAAATAGAGGTCGAGCTCGCTGGCCTCCACCGGATCCCGCAGCTCGACCCCGCCTTGGACCTTGAGCTCGAAATGCTTCGATTGCAGGACCACCTGTTCGACGAGGGCCTTGCCCTTTGCGATCTTCATCTGTCCATCGAGGCTGGCAATGGCGATGGGCTCGACGGTCATGGGCATGCCAGAGACCAGGACCGCCTCACCCGCCTTGCCCAGCACCACGTCCTTGAGGTCGATCCCCACATGCCCACTGGCTCCGGCGAACTGGCCAGTTTCCGATTGAAGCGTCGCTGTGAGGTTGAGCACGCCGCGCAGCGGCAAGGGGAGCCTCGTGCGGATATCATGCACCTGAGCCAGAGAGAGAGCCCGAAGCGCGAGCTCGAACGACATCTCGCTCTTCTGCTTTTTCTTGTCCTCCAAAGAGAGCGGCCCCTCGTAGGCGATGTGCAGGTCTCCGCCCAGCGCCTCGGCGTCGAGCGACACATCGAGCTGCCCGAAGAGGAGGTCCCAGAAGCCGATGTCGACGAGCACCTCCTCGAACAGGTAGGCAAGGCGTGGCGTCTCCGCCAGGCTCTCGTCCTCATCCATCGACGAATCCATGGAGAGCGGTGGTTCTTCCCGAGGGCCCTCGATTTCTGCGTTGTGCAGCACGACATCGCCGCCAAGAGTCATGCGCAGGCTGGCAATGCGAACGCGGCGGCCCAGCTTTTCGGTCAGGACCTGCTCGACCTTTCCGGTAAAGCGGTGCAGGGGAAAGGTCCAGACCAACACGGGAATGAAGGCGATGAGAAAGAAGAGACCGTAGCCCGCGAGCTGGATGACCCGCGGGAGCCTCGGCCTGCGCCACTCCTTTTCGACACGTCCTGCAAGCCACATCGCCCTGCCCTGTCTTCTAAAAGTGGGGACCAAGGCCAACGCTACTTGAACCACAGCGTGTCTGAGAGCCATTTTCCGTCTGTGAGAATCATGGTCGTCAGAGTGCGGCCACCGTCCATGTTCACCTCGGCGACCCGCTTGCCGTCCACGTCTCTCACCTCGACCGTCTGGGCCAGTTCTTCCTTGGTCGGCATTTTCTGAGCAGCTGCAACGGCATCGCGCAGCGTTTGCGGGGTGAGCTCTGCTTGAAGCCGCGGGGTGAACCATTTTTTGAGCTCTTCCACGTTGCCGGTTCGCAGGAGCTCGATCTGGTGAAAGATCACCGCCTGCGCGTTCGTCGGGTCGAGGCCGTCGGGCGTCGGGTTGAGCGTCGTCACCACCGTGGGTCGAGGCTGGTTTCCTGGCTGTGGTGATGCGTCAGTGGAGAGATCCGTCTGGTCGGGAGCCGCGTCTTGCGCTTGTGAGCTTTCTCCCTTGCAGGCGGCGTACGAGAGGCCCGTCGACAGAATCCATATTACGACCAACGTCCTCATGGTTTTTTGCTCCTTGTCTGCGATCGACAATCGCGTTGTCTGTCTTATTGTATTCGAGAACCGAGGACGCGCTGGCTAACGCGTGTATATTCGCTGTGCACGACCTTTGCCTTGCAGCAGGTCGACAAGGAGAAAGCGTTGCGATTGCTCATCCCTGAGGTCTTGGGCATTGGATGGCTCGGCGCCCTTTTCTTGGGCCTTGCCTGCGCGCCAGGCGAGCCCGCGACAAAGGGGTCTTCGAAGGCGACGATCCAGAACCACTCCACAAACGACGAGACAGGGGATCCTCCCTCCCAGCTATGGACCGGCGGCGCTTTCCCTTGCAGCGAGATGATCACCGAAATTCAGGTCACGCAGATCACCTCGGGGCCGAGCGACGACAAGCGCTATGTCGGCCAAACAGCGCTCAAGATGGAGCTGGTCCGCGACGCACAGCGCATCCAGGCGATCTGCGCCGCGCTCGGGGAGAAGATGTCGCGCAACGAGGTCCTGTGCCCACCGGAGTTCCTCGAGGCACACCAGGCCGAGCTGCGAACCACGGGCGGCAAGGTGGTGGCGACGGCAGTGCGGGCCCGGCGCTTCGTCGATACCAAGGGCAAGGAGCAAGAGCAGAACGTCTCGATGTGGCTCACCGTGTGGCCTCGTCCTGTGTGTTACGAGCTCTCCCCCGCTGACCCCATGGCTCTCGACACCCTACTGCGCGCTGTCTTTCCTTGAGCCTCTCTCGTCCTCTTTGACCGCTTTTTTCGAGGCGAGGTGGTCGAGCACGACTTGCCGGGGGATCGTTCCGATGTGGATTTCATTCCGAGTGGGTGTGCGGATGACAAAGGCCGGAGTGCTCGGCAGCTTGAGGGCGAGCCCGGCCTCGACATCTGCGCGCAGGGCGTCCTTTGCAGCCTCGCTGCTGAGACAGGCGCGAAATCTCACTTCGTCCAAGCCGAGTTGCGCGGCCAGCGACTCGATGGCCACGGCAGAGGCGGAGGAGCTCTCCAATTGCGCCGAAAGCTCGTCGTTCATCTCCCAGAACCCGCCTTGCTCGCCGGCACAGCTCGCCGCCATGGCAAAGGCGCAGGCATGGGCATGGATGGCACGGTCGAACGAAGGATTGCATTGCCCGTCGACTGGGAAGTCGCGGTGCACCAACCGCACATCCTCCGGAAACTCGGCGACCAGCGCTCGGACCTCGCGGTGACCGCGGCGGCACGGCGGGCATTCGTAGTCGCTGAACTCCTCGATCGTCAGCGTTGGCGAAGTCGCACCGAGCCAGGGACTCCCTTCGTCGTCGACTCCCTGCGGGCAGCCCGAGGCTCGACCGAAAGCGCAGCTTGGCTCGTGGCTCTTTACTCGCTCGTCAACGGCATTTCGTCGCGACAGGGCGATGAACAGGCCAACGCCACCGCCGATGGCGCAGAGGCCGAGCACGAGACAGAGCATTCGCGTTAAGCCACCCGAGGCCATTGCCTTTTCCCTCTTGCGCCCACGGCCTAGGGCGCTTGTTCGGCGATCACTTCTCCCGGACGAGCTTCCGCTGGGCAAGGGTCTCGCTCCGGCGGAGCGCTCTGGCCCGTCAAGGACGTCTCACTCAAGTAAGGCCGCGGTGAGCACGATTGTCTACCAGAAAGGACGTTTATTTTAGACTCGATGAAATCGCGAGATACGATGGGCGGGTCATGAGTGCGTTTCGTCATTGGAAGCTCTGGTGCGTCTGCCTGCTGCTCTCCCCTGTGCTACACGGGTGCGCTGGCGCGGAAAAGGCCCGTTCGCGTTCCCTCGGGTCGACTTCTCGGTCGATGCCTTTGAGCCCATCGAAGCGCAACGAGGAGAACGTGGCCCAGCGCAGTCGCGCCTCCACCAACGCCAAGCGCGGAAGTTGGGCTATGGATTCGGAGGAAGTGGCTGCCATTTTGCCCCTCGTCCAAAAGGCGGCGGAGCAGCACGGCCTGCCCGAGGATCTGATGTTGGGCGTGATCTGGGTGGAGTCGCGGTTCAACCCCAACGCCGTTTCCAAGGTCGGTGCGAGGGGATTGATGCAGCTCATGCCCAAAACGGCGGATTATCTCGCCGAGCGCATGGCCTGGAACCGCAGGGTCGACGCCTTTGACCCTGAGTTCAACATCGCCGCTGGTGCGTACTACATCGCGCGGCTCATCGACGAATTTGGCGGCGACTTGGAGCTCGCGCTCGCTGCCTACAACGCCGGCCCCGCCAAGGTGCAGCGGTGGCTCGAAAGTGGTGGGCTGCCCGAGGTCTCCGTGGAGTATGCGGCCATGGTGCAGACTGCGCGCCGCTTCTTCGGAGAGCATACCAGCGAGCAGTTGAAGGAGCCGGACATCGCCGAAGACACCCTCGATCGGCTCGGGTTGGCGATCCTCATCGCCGGACTGAACAGCCAGGCCTTTGGCCTGGAACGAGAGGATGAAGCAGCACCCCTCGACTGAGCGGCTTATTGGCTCCTCCCTTGTGCGAGGAGCCGAGGAGGCTTATGTGAGGAGTCAGGTTTTAGTCTCTATGAAAGGAAACGCGATGGGTTTTTCCCGTTCTCCAGTATTGCCCTGTGTCGCCCTGCTCCTGCTCGCGTCGCGGTTCGCTGTGGCCCAGGAGGAACCGCCCACGGATCGGCAAGCCACGTTGGGCGTGGTCTTGCCCTCGAAGTCCCTGACCGAGGACGACGACGCCACGGCGCTCTCCACGAACCCAGCCAACCTCGCTCTGCTCGAATCGTGGAGCTTCGTGTATTCTGGCGCCTATGTGCGCGACCAGATGGCGCTCGCCGGCCATGGTCACGGGTTCTTCTTCGCATTTCCCATCAAGCTCCTGCCCCTTTCCCTGGGAGTCGGTATCGAAGCGCTCCTGCCAGGGGAGCTGATCGAACGCTGGCAAGGCATGGACGATCGGGCGCGGTTTTCCCTTGCCGCAGCCGTGCACCTTCAGCGGGCCATCGCCTTGGGCGTGACGTACCGCGCTCTCTGGGGCTATCGAGGCGGCAATGTGGACAGCCTCGACCTTTCACTCTCGATCCGTCCGGTCAACATGCTGGCGCTCGGGGTCACAATGGCGGACGTCAACACTCCAGTTGTGATTCGCGAGACCGGGGAACGCGCGCCTCGGCGATTCGACGTGGGCCTCACCTTTCGCCCGTTGAGCAACGACCGCATCAGCCTCGGGGCACAGATCGGGTACGTGATTGGCAAGGAGATGGATCGTACAGATGTGTACGGTCTCCTCAACGTCATGCCGTGGAACGGCCTGTCCCTGCGCGGCAGGCTCGGCGTGCTCGGCGTGCGCAATGACGACATCGACCAGAGCATGCTCCTCGACGTGAGCCTGGCCATCGATTTGTCTCATTTCGGCGTGGAGCTCGGAACCCACTCCCAATTGACGCCTGGCAGTCAGCGCGGCTACCTCGGCACATCGTGGTCCTTGCGCCTGTCTGGAGATGCCTACCCGTCGCTCAGCTTTCCTCGTGTCCTACGGGCCAGGCACTTCGTGTCCAAGAAACTGGACAAGGCCATGGACAGCGTGGAGTTCGCGCAGCTCGCCGATCTCCTGGAGCGAGCCCGCGGAGAATACGGCGTCGATGGCGTCGTGCTCGAAGTCGGCCGCGACTCTCTGACCCTGGCGCAAGCCCTGGAGCTGCGGCGCCGCATCGCTGCCTTGCGAGCCAGCGATCGGATCGTGCTGTGCCACCTCGTCGAGGCCACGGGGCCCGAGTACTTCGCCTGTGCCGCGGCCAGCGAAATCTGGCTCGATCCAGCCGGCGGGGTGCACATGGCCGGTATCTCGTCGAGGCTCCTCTACTTCGGCGATCTGCTCGCAAACCTCGGGGTCAAAGCCGACATCGTCCGCATCGGCGAATACAAGAGCGCGACCGAGAGCTACACCCGCAACAGCCCGAGCGAAGCGGCGGCCGAGCAACTCAATCGATACCTGGACACCACCTACGAAGCGGTGATCGGCGGGCTCGTCACCGACCGCGGACTCGCAGGGCCGGACGAGGCTCGAAAGCTGGTGGAAGGCGGTCCCTATGCGGCCTCCGAGGCTCGCGAGCGAGGGCTCGTCGACGCTCTGGTTCCCATGGACAGTCTCGACCGGCAGCTCCGCGAGTACTTGCACGCGCCGGCGTTCCTCGACGAATCCTACGCAACGGAAACCCTCAAGATTCGCACCTACCTCGATGGACCGACCGTGGCCGTGGTGCACATCGAGGGCGATCTCGTGGACGGCGAGAGCAGCGAGATTCCCCTTTTGGGCATGAAGCTCCCCGGCGCAAAGACCATTGTTCCCATTCTCCAATCGCTCGCCACGGACCGGAGGGTGCGGTCGGTCGTGCTTCGCATCAACAGCCCTGGCGGTTCGGCCCTTGCCTCTGAGCGCATCTGGCGCGCGGTGATGAGCCTGCGAAAGAGCAAGCCCGTGATCGCCTCCATGGGGTCGCTCGCCGCCTCGGGCGGGTACTATATCGCCTCTGCCGCAAACGAGATCTACGCAGAGTCCTCGACCATCACCGGTTCCATCGGCATCTACTACGGCAAAGCCGATCTCTCCGGGCTCATGGATCGGGTGGGCGTGGACATGGTGACCCTCAAGCGCGGCGAGCACGCGGACCTCGCCTCCTGGCATCGCGGTTATACGGTCGAGGAGCGCGAGCTCCTGCAAAAGCAGATCGCCGAGTACTACGAGCTCTTCCTGAAGCGCGTCGTCGAGGGCCGCCGCCGCGGATTTACTCGGGACATCGTAGACAGTATCGGACAAGGTCGAGTTTGGTCTGGAGTGGACGCCAAGTACCACCTGCTCGTGGACGAAATCGGCGGCTACCAAGAGGCCTTGGAGAGAGCCCGCACCCTGGGGTTCGTTCGCAAGAGCATGCCCGTCGCGCACATCCCGACCATCGAGCCAGGGCTGCTCAATCTTCTCCTAGGCTCGCTCGTCAAGGCCGCGGCCAGAGGGGAGACCGACACCCATCTCATGCTCGACGCCATGCGGGTCAAGCAGTGGTTGGGAGCCGTGTACCCCCTAGCGATTGGCAGCGCCGACACGCCTCGCGCCCGCCTGCCCTTTGCCCTGGAAGCCGCGACGCCTGTCAGGCGGTGATACGAGTTCCGAACGCCGCGCCGTCCTCTCGTGCAAACGCGCAAACCCCTTGACCCCGCCTGCGCGGCCGTGGAACCTTGGCACACCATGAGCGACACACCCGCCCAAAAGGCCGAAGCGCTTTTCCAAGAGGGGTTTTCCTGTGCTCAGTCCGTTGTCCAGGCGTTCTGCGAGCGTTTCGGAGTTCCCCGAGAGACAGCAGCGCGGATGTCCACGGCGTTTGGCGCTGGCATCTGTGGACGAGCCGGGATGTGCGGGGTGGCCTCTGGCGCCCTCATGGTCATCGGCCTCGCCCACGGCCGGGTGATCGCCACGGACACCGCGGCGCGGGACAAGACCTACGCTCTGTCGAATGAGTTCCTCGCAAGGTTCGAGACCCTCGCCCATGGCCTCGACTGCCGCGACATCCTAGGGGTGGACATCTCCACCGCCGCAGGCAAGGAGGACGCGCGGGCGAGCGGCGTGTTCGAGCATACCTGTCCGAGCCTCGTGGGGCAGGGCTCGCGCCTGCTCGAGGAGCTCCTCGGACGAGCCTGAGTCGGCGCCTGCGGCCGTGCCCTTGTCGAAGCACAGTGAGCCTTCGGGTCGAGTCTGTGCTAGTTTGGTTCCATGAAAAGAAAAATCCTCTTCTTGGTGTTCACAAACGACACATGCCGCCGCAATCATGCGTTTATGTACGCGGTCGATCTCGCCCGCAGGGGTCACGACATCCGGCTCGTTGTCGAGGGCGAAGCGACGCGGTGCCTGCTCGAGCGCGAGGGGCGCTTCGCAGAGTTGTTCGAGGAGGCGCGCGCGCTCGGGGTGCTCGTCGGCCTGTGCAAAGCCGCCTCGGGCGGTTGCAGCGATGCGTCTCGGAGCGTCACTCGCCTGGCCCAGGAGAGCGGCCTCATGCTCATGGACACCCTCGACGGCCACGCGGGCATCGCATCGTTCGTGGAGGAAGGTTACGAAGTCGTGACTTTCTGAGCCTCCAGGGGTCTCCAGGGGTCAATCCAGCCCAATTGACATATAGATCGCTTCAGCCTACCGTGGCTCCATGGCAAGAGCGCCGAGAGACGACCTTTCCGGCGCCTGGCATCATGTGATGCACCGGGCTTCCAAACGCGAAGGCGATCTTCCGTAGCGATGCCGCACACCTAACCAAAATTTGCGAGATCA
>JALOQD010000189.1 GCA_025453525.1 Myxococcota bacterium | reverse complement strand
TTTCACCAACCCCAGTGCGGGCCAGGGCTCTTCGAAATTCCACCAACCCGTCTGGGAGTGGCTATGCACCGCTTGAGAAATGGCGAAACTCTAGCCTAGGTATTGAGCCACGAAATGATTGGGACAGAGCCTGACGGGACTAGACTGCCAGATTCTCGGCTACTGCCTGATGTCGAGCGATGTGCATCCTGTCTGCCTTTTCGTGTGCTGGTTCCATCTACATCACTAGGGGCAGGTCGTCGCACGTCGCGGTGATCGCGCTCAGAGTGGCTTCGAGGGTCATCCACAGATCGTCCTGGCAGAGGCTGCCAAACATGGCAGAGTCGCCCAATTCCTCCACGAGCCTGCGCAGTCGGAGGGCCTCCCAGGCCTGCCCGAAAATGGACTCGCACTTGCCCGGGCCAGGACCGGCGATGACGAGCACGACGTAGCGGCCCTCTCCGCCTGTCAGGTCGTCGAGATACGCCTTGACCGATGCTGGAGAATGCAGGCCCTCGCTACCTTCATCGTCGCAGCTGCCAGTGCCGGTGAACATGAGCCGGCCGCCTTCTTCAATGGAGCAATCGTCTTCATTGGTGATGATGACAGCCACGAGCAGGGCCTCGGACTTGGGCTCGAAGAATCCGGCATTGGGGCGGCCAGGCGCGCTCTGCTCGCCAAGGGCGAGCTCCATGGCTAAGAGAGGCATCTCCACGGTGGTCGTTTCATTGGTGTGCAGCTGAGCCAGACAGGAAAAATCCTCCTGAAAGGTCGGAGACGGGCCGTCGGTCCAGGGCGCGCTCAGCTCGCACTCGCTCTGCCCGAGCAAGGCACCATCGTCGCCCGAGGTGGAGAAGGGCTGCTCGAAGTCGGAGTTGGGGAGCGTCGTGACAAAGTCGCGGGTCACTGAGCTCGTGGTCACGCCCAAGCGAAACTTGAGGCCGCCCCCTTTCGAAGCGTTGTAGTCATTCAGCACGCCCACGAACTTCGGGAAGTTGGAGAAGAGGTTTTCCTTGACGCTCTCCATGGACGATGAGTTGTCGATAATGAAAAGAAGATCCATTTCATCGCAGCCGCCCAACCCTTCGCTGACGGAGCTCGATTCCGAGTCGGTGCTCGACGAGGGATCGTCTGTGCCGAAGGCCCGCTCTCGGCGCGATTCCTCGGCTTGGCAGGCGAGAAAGAGGCAGAGGATAGAAAACATTGCGAAGCAGCGAGTCATGGTCCACTCCTTGGTGGTCGCCGGAGCGACGATAGTCTTTTGCTCAGAAAATGCCCCCGTCTGCAACGCGGGATGCCTCGCTCCAAGCTTTCACGAGGCACACCCGCTGCGCGCTGGGGCCATTTTCATTCTCATGGGTGGTCGCGACAGCGGCTATGAACGTTTGGGGCCAAATCCCGACGAAGGACAAGCCCGAAACCGGGGCAGGGGCGAGAAACCTTGACCGTTACGGGGCCTGAGTCCAATTTTGATTGACATGTTTAGTCAACTCGAGAGACCGATCATTTTTTTCGACACCGCAACGACGGGCATCGATCCCCAAAAGGATCGAATCGTCGAGCTGGCGGCGCTGAAGCTGTTTCCAGACGGCACGCAGGAGGAGAAGCGTCGGCGCTTCAACCCCGGTATTCCGATCCCCAAGGAGGCCACGGCAGTGCACGGCATCACCGATGCCGAGGTGCGCAAAGAGCCGCCGTTTTCCAAATTTGCCAAAGGCGAGCAAGGCATTGCCCAGTATTTCTCTCAGTGCGATCTCGCGGGGTTCAACCTTTTGGACTTCGATATTCCCATTCTGCAGGCCGAGCTCGAGCGCTGCGGCGAGAGCCTCGAGCTCTCCGATGCGGCCATCATCGACGTGTATCGGATTTTCGCGCACAAGGAGCCGCAGACCTTGGCTGGCGCCGCGCGGTTCTACTGCGGGCAGGACCATCGGGAGTCCCTCACCGCTCTTTGCGATGTGCGAATGGCGCTCAAGGTGTTTGAGGCTCAACTCGTACATTACGGCGATCTGGGCACCACGCCGGCGCAGGTGGATCAGGGGACGCGCCCCGATGGAGCGGTCGATCGGGTGGGCAAGCTGCGCTGGGACGGCGACGATATTGTTTTGTCCTTTGGTCGCAATCGAGGCCGCACTCTGCGGTCGCTCGTCGCCGAGGAGCGGGACTACTTGCTTTGGATGATCGCCAACCGCGTCGTGGATCCAGCGGGCCTCGCGGTTTTGCGTGACGCGCTGCTCGGGCATTTTCCGCCGCGACGGGCGAGCTGACTCTGGCCAGCCCTTTCGGCCTATGTTATGAGATTCGCGCTCCCCGTCAGAGCCTGGCCGGTCGAGGATCTTCGGCGCGGTGACGAGCCAAAGGTGCGTCTGGCTCTCACCGATCCCAATAGTCTGGATGAAAAAACATGCTTGAAACACTGTCCAAGGGATTCAGAAAAGCGCGTCAGAGGTTCCAGGGGATTGCAGAGATCGACGAGATGACCGTCGACGGCGCGCTGCGGGATATCCGCCTAGCGCTGCTCGAAGCCGACGTAGATCTCAAGATCACCAAGGCGTTTCTCGCACGGGTGAAGCAGAAGGCCGTTGGTGAGATCATCTCCACCACGGCAGAGGCCAAGGGCAAGAAGGTCCGCATTTCCCCCACAGATGCGTTCGTCAAGATCTGCCACGATGAGCTGGCCGCCATGATGGGTCCGGTCGATTCGTCCATTGCGCTGGCGCCCAAGGGCACGCCCACCGGTGTGATGATGGTCGGCCTCAACGGCGTGGGAAAGACCACGACCACGGCCAAGCTGGCGCGTTTTTTTGAGAAGCAGGGATACAAACCGCTGATGGTCGCCGCGGACGTGTACCGGCCGGCCGCCATAGAACAGCTCCAGGTGCTCGGTGCCAAATTGTCCATTCCGGTGTTCGCCCGGCCTGGCGATAATCAAGTCGTCAAAATATGCATGGACGCCATGAACGAGGCGCGGCACTTGCGGCGGGATCTCGTGCTCTTCGACACCGCCGGTCGCCAGACCGTCGACGAAGCCCTGATGCAGGAGCTGTTCGACATAAAAAAGACGGTTAAGCCCAAGAACATCTTCCTTGTCGCCGACGCGATGATCGGTCAGGACGCGGTGACGACCGCCGGCCAATTTCACCAGCGGCTTCAGCTCTCGGGAGTGGTGCTCACCAAGCTCGACGGCGATGCCCGCGGTGGCGCGGCGCTCTCCATCAAGGAAGCGACCGGCGCGCCCATCAAGTACCTGGGCATGGGAGAGGCCCTGGACAAGCTCGAGGAGTTTCGGCCCGAGGGCCTGGCTTCGCGCATCCTGGGCATGGGCGACGTGGTGGGTTTGGTCAAGGATTTCGAGGAGGTCGTCGATAAGGACAAGGCCGAACGCGACGCCAAGCGCATGCTCAAGGGGCAGTTCAACCTCATGGACTTCCTCGAGCAGATCCGCGCCATCAAGAAGATGGGCTCTCTCGGCGATCTCTTGGAGAAACTGCCCTTTTTCCCAGACGGCATGCCCGAGGGAATGCAGGTCGACGATAAAGAGATCGTGAAGATCGAGGCCATGATTCAGTCCATGACCCCATTGGAACGAGCCGAGGTTTCCCTCTTCGACAAGCAGCCCAAGCGCCTGGAGCGCGTGGCCAAGGGCTCGGGGCGTTCGGTCAAGGAGCTCAAGGATCTGCTGGAGCGTTTCCAGGGCGTGCGCGACATGATGGGAGCCATCGGGCAGCAGGCCGGCCTGCTCGGCCGCATTCCGGGGATGAAACAGCTCGCCATGGCCCGCAAGCTCAAGGACGCCATGGGCGGCGGCGGCGGTTTGCCGGGCATGCCGAATCTACCGGGCATGCCAGCCGGTTTTGCCGAGGAGATGCTCCAGGCAGCGGTGGCTGATCAACCCGGGGCGCCAGGGACGCGCAAGCTCCGCTCTGCCAGCCACAAGGCCAAGGTGAAGTCCAAGCGCAAGATGGAGAAAAAAAGCCGCAAGAAGGGGCGCAAATAGGAGAGGCGGGGCTAATGCAGCGGAGGCGACATGGAGTCTAGGAATACTCAATTCGAGCGAGCTCGCACCGTGGTGCTGCTCGTTTTGTGTTTGCTGCTCGGCAGCGCGAGTGCGGCGGCGGCAAACGACAACAAAGTCACCGCGGCGCAGAAGAAAGAAGCAAAGCAGTATTTCATCGAAGGTTCCCGCGCGTTTGCCAACAAGGACTACTCGGCGGCCGTCGAATCGTTTCGCAGATCCTACGACATCGTGCGCTCCCCAGAGATCGTCTACAACATCGGACGGTGCTACGAGGCGCTCGGCCAGATCGACGACGCGCTCTATCACTACGAGATGTTCCTGCGCTTCTACCCCACTGCCGCAGACGCCGAGGACGCGCGCCTTCGGATCGCGATGCTGGAGGAGCTGAAACGCAAGAGTGCGCAAGCGTCGGGAACGGACGCGAGCTCGCCGAGCGATTCAGCCCTGGCACCGGAGATGGAAGCTCTGATTTCGAAGAACGAAGAGAGGAGCGCTAAGCTCGATCGTGAGTCGGCTCTCGCGTCGTATCTCTCTTCGAGGTTGCGGCTCAGTATGGGCCTGGGCGGCGCCATGGGGTTTGGCACGGGCGGCTACTACGAAGCCAATAGGTTCGCATTTCTCCCCTTCGACATCGGGCTCACGCTTCGCATGGGCGCGATGCTCGGCGTCTTTATCGCTTTCGACTACGCACGCTATGCCGAGAAAAAGGGCACTGGCACCGCGAATCATACCCCGGAGCGCCGAGTCGGCGCTGTGCTGGGACTGCGCTGGCTCATTCCGGTGGGCAAGCTCGCCCTGGACCTCAGCGCCGGGGGCCTCGTCGATTACGTGCAATTCAATCACCCCGAGCATCCGGGTTTCTACGGAGGTCGCCTCACCTTCGGGGTGAGCGTACCGGTGAGCCTCAGATGGTCTTTCTTCGCGAGCGCCTTGTTTGACCTGGGAGTCCTGCATGCGACAGCCGCGACCGGAGAGACCGAGTTACAGGGCGAAGCGGGCGCGAGGCTCGGTTTCGAGTGCGCATTTTGACCGCTTCGTCACAGCCGTCCAAGGTCTTCGTTGGCCTGGGCAGCAATCTGGGAAACGGTGACGACAATATTAGCCGTGCGCTCGCCTGGCTGGCCGATCACGCGAAACTGGAGCTCGTGCGCCACACCAGGGTGATTCGCACCGCGCCTTGGGGTGTATTGGACCAGCCCGAGTTCAGGAACGCAGTGGCGCAGCTGCACACGGAGTTGTCTCCCCACGCCTTGCTCGATGTGCTCAAGCGCGCCGAGGGTGAGCTGGGCCGAACGCCTGGACCGCGCTGGGGACCGCGGGTTATCGACCTCGATATTCTTCTTTACGGGGAGGTGATGTGTCGCACCGATACGCTGGAGATCCCGCATCCGCGCTTGACGGCGCGGCGATTCGTGGTGGAACAGCTCCTCGAGCTCGAGCCCCTTGCCACTCTTCCCCCTGGCGGCGTGCCGCTGCGCCAATTTCTTTAGTTTTTCTTTGTATTGCCGCTGCGCTCGGTTGCAGTTTCAGTATTGCAAACTTGCAAAAACGAAAAATATGTTGCGCTCTGGGTGCAATTCGAGGTTATATTAACCACCCTTAAGAATGGATCGTGAACCTTCGCCGCAGCCTGGAACAGGGCTGAAGCAGGCTGGGTCAAGGGGGGCGACGGCGACGAGAACAGCGTTTTAAAAAAACGCTGCAAGGGAAAGGCAAAAGGCGAACGAATGAGCGCGACACACGACATGGCTCTAGACCCCATCGACACCGTTGAAGAGTTGGCTCAGGAGGTGATGCGTCAACTGGATCTGCTCAGCGGCAGCAAGGTCCAGGAGGACATTTCGTATGGCCAATACAAGGTGATATCGGTGATTCACAATCACGGTCCGATTTCAGTGGGCAATCTCGGCCGCCTGGTCGGGTCGGCTCAGAGCACCACCTCGGAAATGGTGGCCAGGCTCACCAAGAGCGGCCTCGTGACCAAGGTGCGCGGCCCATACGACGGTCGCGTGGTGATGGTGGAGCTCACGGATCAGGGGCGTCAGCTCATGCGGCGCCGCCGCAAGCGAGTGCACGAGGGATATCAGTCGCTGTTCTCCCGCCTGAGCAACGATGATCGCGATCGTTTTACCGGGAGCCTTCGCTCCCTCAGCGATGTTCTCACCAAGACCGCGGACTGAGAACGGCTTCGTTGGCGCGCTCTGTCGGCTGGTGCTAAACCCTCTAGTGTTGAGGAATTCACCTCGTCTACAGCGTGGACGACGATTGGTCGAGGAGCGCGACTATGAGCTCGTGTTTTGTCTTCGTGGGAGAGCCAGGGCCAGATGCCCCACACATGCTGCTGACTCTCAAGGACTCTGCCCTTAGCGCCAAACGGCTGCATCCTGGCGATGGGTTGCGCGACGAGCTCGTGGCTGCCGATCCGCTCGCCGTGATTTTCGATGAATCTTGCGTCGAGCGGGGAGCGACGGTCGCCCATTTGCGGGAGCATCCGAAACTCCTCAATGTGCCGATGATCGCCCGGGTGCCTCGCCTGCATCCAGAGACCGTCGCTCGGGCGTTTCGAGATGGTCTCGACGACTATTACCTGGATGGCGTGAGAGAGCAGTTCACGGCTCTGGTGTCGGCGGTGAAGCGAGAGTCGTCTTGGGGGGCGGTGAGGGCGCCGGTGGGACAGGTGGTGCTCGCCCATCCAGATCGGCTCGAGCGAGTCAGGCTCGCCAACGTCCTGCGTCGCAACGGTTACGACACCTACTTTGCCGCCACTGTCGAAGAAATGGAGAAAGCGCTCGCCAAGGGCAGCCATCGAGCGGTGGTGGCCTCGGTGACTCTGCCCGGTCGAGCGCTGCCAGAGGTCGTCGGCGAAAATGGCCAAGGATCGGATCCTCCGCCTTGGGTCGTCGTGGCAAGCGAAGAAGAAGCCGATCGCCTGATGAATTCGCTGCCGGATCGCCCCATGTGCCGAATTCTGAAGGCCGGAGCCGATCCCGAAGGTCTGACCTTCCTGATGAACGAGATGCTGTCGCCGCCACCCGCTGGTGTGCGCCGCAGCGCGCGTCTTTTGTACGGCGGCCTCGTGAGCTTTTGCGCTTCTGGCAGCGACGTGCGCTTTTACGGTTATACGTTCAACGCCAGCCTCGGCGGCGTATACGTGCGCAGCCTCACGAGCTTGCCGCTGCAGTCGCTCATCGAAGTCCGCCTCGTGCCTCCGTGTGGTCAAGGCGAAGTGGTAGCCACTGCCCAGGTCTGCTGGGTCAAGCGCTGGGGAGATACGGGCGGCGCAGCCTCGCCACCGGGCATGGGCCTTCAGTTTCTCGAGATGTGGCCAGCAGATCAAGGTGGCTTCGAGGCTGGATACGCCGCATTGCTCGAGCGCAGCAACGAGACTCCCACCGGCGCGGCACCCACTCCGCTCAAGTAAAGCGGACGCCTTTGCTCTTTTTCGCCTTTTGCGCAACAGCGAGCCCCTCGATTCCACCGAGTCGAGAAGGATAGAAGGACCATGAGCGGAAAGACAGGGCGCGAATCGAGCAAGAGTGGCGATCGGTGCCTTTACCGGTTGGGCTGGGTCAAAGGAGTGCACCGCCTGCTCGAGGGCGCCGTGCTCATTGTCGAAGCAGGCAAGATCGCTCATCTAGGGCTCGCGGATGAGCCCCTGCCCGAGGCGCTTCAAAGAAACGTCGAAGGCGCGAAGGTCGTGGATCTGCCCATGGGCCTCGCTCTGCCGGGCCTCGCGAATGCGCACCATCATGCCTACAGTGCCCTGGCTCGCGGCATGCCCATCGCGGGCCCGATGCGCGATTTCGAAGAGGTGCTCGCAAAGCTTTGGTGGCCGCTCGATCGCAGCCTCTCCATGGAGGCGGTGGAGCTCTCGGCGCTGCTCACGGCGATGGATTGCGTTCGTTCCGGTGTGACCAGCCTTGCGGATCATCACGCCTCGCCTTCGGCCCTGCGCGGTAGCCTCGAGGTCGTGGCACGAGCCTTGGGCACGCTGGGCCTAAGGGCTCTCCTGAGCTTCGAGATTTCAGATCGGTACGGCGAGGCTGGGATGCGAGCGGCTCTCGAGGAGAACCTCTCCTTTGCCCAAAATCGGAAAAGCGATTCGCGTCTGCGCGGGCTTCTCGGCCTGCACGCGAGCTTTACCCTCTGCGACCAGACCCTGGGGATGATCGCTGCTCAGTCTCCGGCGCAATTGCCGATTCACGTTCACGTCGCTGAGGACAAATGCGATGTGGAGCATGCAAAGAAACTCGGATACCCAGGGCCTCTCATGCGCTTGGCGTCGTTCGGCCTGCTCCGGCCTCGCAGTCTCGTCGTGCACGGCGTGCATCTTTCCGACGATGAGATACCGCTCCTGCAGCAGCACGACGCCTATGTCGTGCACAACCCGGAGTCCAATGCCAACAACCGCGTCGGCACCGC
The DNA here is from genome assembly GCA_025453525.1 of Myxococcota bacterium. Lineage (GTDB taxonomy): Bacteria > Myxococcota_A > Polyangia > JAAYKL01 > JAAYKL01 > JALOQD01. Next base: position 2,225 of record JALOQD010000189.1, on the reverse strand, counting down.
GGACCTCTCGAGGTTTCCGTCGCAGCGGGTGCTCATCGGCACTGACGGCATGGGCTCGAACATCCTCGGCTCGCTGCGGGCCGCATTTCTTTCGGGCGCAAGCACGAGCGCAAGGCCCGACGAGGCCATGGAGCGGACCATGGGTTGCGCCTGGCGAAATACCGCGGCGTACTTCGAGCAGAGCTTTGGCGAGCCCTGCGGTCGCATCGAGGTCGGGCAGGAGGCGGACTTCGCTATCTTCGACTACCCAAGCCCAACGCCGCTGACCGAGCACAACCTCGATGCTCATCTGCTCTACGGCCTTTCCGCGTCGCCCGTGGCTCGTTGGGTGTACGCGCATGGTCAGCTCGTCTTGGACGATGGCAGATTCGTCGGTTTGGACGTCGAGGCGCTCCTCAAAGAAGCGCGACAGGTCGCGGCCAAGCTGTGGAAGTCTCTTTGCGGCGCTAGATAGTTCCCATCCCGAAAGCCCCGTTTTCGGCATCCTTCTCCAAGGCTGCGGAACTCAGACATCGATTTATTCGACTCAAACAGTCCTCGCCTTTCCGAAGGACGCCGAAAACTCACATTTCGGGATGGAAACTAGATAGCGGTCACCAGCCACGGGAGGAGGGCGAAGCGATGTTGTGTCGCGGTTGGGGTTAGGCTGCATCCACCGCTGTCACTGCTCTGTCGGCCCTCTTGCGCAGGATCGTCGGTGCTGTCGGTCTCGTCGGTTTCGTTGTCCGGGATCTCGCCCGCGGTGTCTGAGTCGTCGACTGTCGAATCGCCGTGCGTTGGCTCGGACGTGTCTTCGATGGCGCCGGTGTCCTTGGCAGAGCCAGTGTCTTTGCCAGTGCCGGTGTCCTTTTCAGTGTCGGCGTTGGTGCTCGGCTCTTCCCCTGTGTCGCTGCCTTGACCCGAGCTCGTCAGAAGGCAATCGCCCAGGTGATCGCCGGTCCAAGCAAAGACTTGCTCATCGATCCAGTCGGCGTACGCCGAGATCTTGGTGAACACCGAGCCAGCGCTGGCGATGCAGCCCGCAGTGCCGCGGGAGACGACGCCGCCCACGACGGAGTTGTCGCCCTGCTCCACGAACAGCGGTCCACCCGAGTCGCCGGAGCATGTGCCTGCGGGCTCGCCGGTCTTGAGCTCCCGATCCCAGACTTCGAGGACGGTGACCTCGCCCATGCGGCGGCGGCCGGTCAGAGCTCCGAGGTTGGTATTCGCTCGGCCGTAACCCACCGCGACGCCCGTGTCGTCGACCACTGGGTCTTGCCCTGCCTGCAAGCAGTAGGTGCCGATTTGGGTATCTGCCGAGAGCAGCGCAAGCGCGAGGTCGACCTTGGGGCCAGGAGAGAGCTCCGTATTTTGCACCCCGTCCCACCCCGGGTGGGTCTGGACCGTTGAAATCTCGGGGAGAGCGAAGCCTCCGCCGCCGTTGAAGCCTACGTTTGCTCCACCCTTGGCGTGCAGGTCCTGCAGGTTCGCCATGTAATTGTACCCATGTGAGATCAGTCGCATGCAGTGGCCAGCCGTGAGGATCACGCGCGGATGGATGAGCGTGCCAGTGCAGAAGGTACTGTTGCCTGCCACAAAGGCCACCACACCCTTCCAGACATCGGGCCCAGTGACTTGACCCTTTACGATTCCGTCCGCCTTTGGAAGTGGCTGTGCGCCTTCGTCCAGATCGCAGCTGCCGAGGAACCCCGCCATGCCCAAAAAGAGGAAGAGCCATAAATAAAGGCGCATCGCCATTCTCCTACTTGAGCTGGTCTGCGCGGACCGTTCCGCATTAAGTTGCATACAATGTGGTGTTTATGATTGGCAAGGTATGTTAAACGACCCGCTGGCGAATGGAGGCATTCGGCTGTGGGCCGTCCCACGGGAGCAGGATTCAGGTGTCTCAACCTCGAGGAGGTTGTGGTGGTGAAGTAGGGGGGCTCTGCGCAAAAGAGCCTGGATTCGGGCAAGTGCTTTTTTGTTCCGTGCACGTCCTTTGCGGCAAACTGGCGGCAGACGTAGGTTCTCAAAAAGTCGTAGCATATCCCTTCCGCTCCTCTCGGCAACTCGAACATGGTCATTCGATCTTCCGTGGTATGACGACTCGAACAGTCCTCGTCGCTGCGGCCCACGCCACGGCTTTTTGAGAAGTTACCGGCAGACTGGCAAACACCCCGAAATTTCAGCACTCTTTTTTGTAGCGTGCCCTGTGACCCGTGGTACGGTGAGCCCATGACACTGGA
>JALOQD010000188.1 GCA_025453525.1 Myxococcota bacterium | reverse complement strand
GCTCGGCAACGCTGCTCACTATTTGAAAAGGCGAACCCAAGCCAGGACAGGGCGCTGACATGTCTACAGACCCCTATATTTGGATCGCGGCCATTCTCACACTGTGCGTTTTTTCGTTTCTTTATAAGGACACCGTCGCGTTTGCCGTGGTCGAGCATCTCCTCGTGGGTCTTTCGGCCGGATACATGCTCGTGACTTACTGGAACAACGTGTTTTTCGCCGAGCTCGTGCAACCGCTGCTGCGCGATGGCCTGGGCAAGGAAGCCCATCTTTGGTGCGCGGCGATCCTTTGTTTGATGTGGGCTGGGAAATACGCCGACAAGACCAAGGACATCTACCGTCTGGCACTGGCCTTTTGGGTGGCCGTGGACGTGGGTCTCACCATTCCCAACATGCTCGAGGCCGATGTGCTGTCTCAAATTGCCGGAACCGCCAATCTCTCCTTTGACGGCGATCTGCGCCAGGTCGTCGGCAATCTCGTGCTCGCCCTGGGAACCATGGCTGCCCTGTTCTACTTCTTTTTCTCTCTGCCCCACGAGGGAGCGTTCGGCGTTGTGGCCAAGGGCGGCACCATGGTGCTGATGGTGAGCTTCGGCGCTACGTTCAGCTATACCATCATGTCGCGTGTCTACCTGCTCATCGGAAGGCTGGTTTTTCTGCTGCGAGACTGGCTCGGGATCATTTAAACCCTGTCACAGCGGGCTGCGCCTTGCCTTCTCACTTGTCACACGGCTGCGACCTCTGGGCTTGAGCTGATTCGTATATATCGCTGAAATTACATGAAAAAGTGTCTTGCCCCCTTGGGTGATGGACCGCCGGCGTTAGGCCCAGGGTCTTCCAGACCTTGCGCGAGGTGGTTAACCTTAGAAACGGTTTATTTGCTTGGATGCAACACAAGACGATTTGAATTGCCTGATCTCGCACTCAGTCCAAGCTTTATGACAGCAAAGGAGGCCTCATGGTTTTTCGAATATTCATCAGCTCTCTGGCACTCATGGGAGTGCTCGGGGTTTACTCGAGCAGCGCCCAGGCGGGGCAGCACCAGTATGCAGGGCCGCATCCCATCGCGCACAAGCACGGAGGCGGCTACTGCTACATCGAATTCCCCCATATTCACACCTACGCGCCAGACAAGGCGAAGGTCATGTACCGGCAAGGAGCCGATGGCTATTTCTTTGTGGGGGATCCGGTCGCCCACGGGTACGACGGTGAGCGTCACGCCTACCACGGCGCGCACCCGATTTATGTCGAGACCGCGGTTGTGGGCATGACCGTCGAACCCCCCCACCCGGTTTGGTGCTACATAAAAGGACCTCACTTCCACGCCGTTGCTCCACCGACCAGCGCGACGTTCGAGGTCAAGGGCGATGTCAATTGGTATATTGGCACCTACCCGCCCGAGTTCGAGGCGGCTCGCCCTGTGGCAGTGCAGATCAATGCCGTGTACGAGCCTATTCGTTATGAGCGCCCTGTGGTCATCGTGCAGCCGCCGGTGGCGTATGTGGACGTCTTCGTGGGCCCGTCCATTATCGTGGCGCCCCCTGTCATTGGCCCCCCAGGTATTATCGTGGGTGCGCCCCCGCCGTTCATGGTCGGTGGACACGTCCATGGGGGTGTCCATGGTCATGGGTACGTTGGCCCACCAGGACCTTTCCCTCCTGGCCCAGGGCGAAGACACGGACACGTTGGCGGCCCACCAGGACCTTTCCACGGCGGCCCTGGACACGGGGGCTATCACGGCGGCGGGCACGGGGGCTTCAAGGGCGGCGGGCACGGGGGCTTCAAGGGCGGCGGGCACGGGGGCTTCAAGGGACACAAGGGCAAACATTAAGAAATATAGGAGAGTGACCGATGCAACGAATCATGATTTTCGCAATGTTGGTCTGCATGCTGCTCGCTGCCTGCGGGAGCTCGGATTCGGTCGAGGAGTATCTTGCAGCGTGGCGCGAAGCAGGCCTAGAGCCTACGGCGTTTGAGAAAACGGCCAATTCGAGTCTCGGCTCAGTGAGCTGCCAGGCTGGCCAGGTCAGCGGTATTCACGTTTCGCTCTGTGAGTGCTCAGACGAAAAGACGACGGCCACGGCAACTGCGGCTGGACGCCAGAGCATCGGCGAGGCGACGGGCCTGGCGCTCGCCAAGGGCACGGTGCTGATGATCGCCATCGACCGGAGTAACGTCGACCCCAGCGGCCGCACCCTCAACAAGATCAGCAAGGTGTTCTGGAGTGGGAAGGCGGACCAAAAAACAACGACCCGCTAAAAGCGAGGACTGTCTGAGTCGTCCTTTTCATGCCCGAGTTTCGCAGGCCTGGAAGGGGATGCCCAGTTTTCCATCTCAGGTCTCTTGGCGGTTCGTTGATAAAAAAACGTCCTTCAGTTGTCGTCGGAAGCGAGCCAATCGAGCGCCTGGTCCCTCGTGTCGAACGGCGTGGCCGAGACAGCGGCGAAGCGGCAGATGACCTCGAGGAAGAGGCGATGAACGCCGGTGACTCCGACTGCGGCGCGCTTGTCGAAGAAGTCGCGGAACTGCTTGGCGCTCTCCTTGTACATTTTGAGGGTTTCGCGATCGACGTAGGTATCGGTGACGTCGACGAGCACGCGGATGCCGCTTTTCACTTCTTGCGCTAGCGAAAACGCCTCGTTCTCGCGGACTGCGGCCATGAAGGAGGCACCGGACAAGCCCCGGTAGTCTTGGACGAGAATGGTCTTGCCTTTATGGGTAACCCACTGACAGCGCTGGGTCATGGAGCGACTCCTCACGTTTTTCAAACCACCTTTGAGTATGGAGCAAAAGGCGGTCGCCTCAAGGGGATCGCACAAACGAAGTTCGCAGCGCCCAGCAGGCGTGGCCTAGCCGCGGTTGTGGCAGCATACTGGTAGAAAGCTGGTTTTAAGGAGCAACGACAAGGAGACGCTCATGCGCTTTTTGCAGATATTTGGAGTGGCTCTGGTCGCTGTGGGTGGGCTCTATGGCGCGGCCTATGCCTTGGGCGCTCCAGGGAAAGGCAGTGCGTCCTCGGTCCTTTATCACCTCGCCCTCGAAGGCGGAACGCTCACGGTGGTGAGCGAGCGGCGCTTGGATAGCGCGATGCGCCGTCCCATCGCGCGACCCGGTCCAGACACGCGGGTTAGGGTGGTGCTCGTGTCCGACCGTGGCAAGGTGCTGTACGAGCGCGGCATCGCTGATCCATTCGAGTTGCGCGGCGAGTGGCCGGCGCAGGACGGTGGAGGGCGCATCGAAGGCGTGCATCTGCGCAAAACCGGACGCGTGGACTTCACAGTCACAGTGCCTCAGCTCGAGGCTGCGGCGATTGCCGTGCTCGCCGTGCCACAGCAGACGCCGCGCATGCTGCGGTACGAGCCGCGTGCCTTTGCCGTCGTCGGACAGGCCGAGCTCCCGAGAAAGGCAAGGCCATGAAGGGCGTCATCGGGTTTCCGCTCTGCGCCGTGGGCTTGCTGGCCGCTTTCCAGGCTCGGGCACAGGAATACGCGGTCGAGACCATTGCGACGACTGGAGATCCCATCAACAGAGTGGACATCGTTATCCTCGGCGATGGGTACACGATAAGCCAGCAGGACAAGCTGACCCGCGATGTGAACGACTTTCTCGCGGTGTTCTGGGCCGCCTCGCCCTACGGCAACTACCGAAGCTTTTTCAACATCAAGCTCGTTCATGTGGTCTCCAATCAGGACGGCGCGGACCATGGCTCCTACGGAGCACAGCGGGACACGGCCCTCGGAGCCTTCTTTAATTGCATGGCCATCGATCGGCTGCTCTGTGTCAATGACGGAGCCGTGTACTCGGTTCAAGGCCAGTACGCGCCAGAAGCGGACTACATTTTCATTATCGTAAACGACCCCAAGTACGGCGGGGCAGGCGGGCCGTACTCCACGTTTTCGGTGAACGAGTACGCGGGTGAGATCGCAATGCACGAGTTCGGGCATTCCCTGGGCGGCCTGGCGGACGAATACGATGATCCATATCCAGGCTATGGCAGTTGTTCCGGTGACTGCCCGGAGTGGAATGCCACGACCGTGACCGATAGAGAGAGCCTGAAATGGAATGTTTGGGTCGATCTTTTGACGCCCATTCCCACGCCAGAGACCAATCCTTACCGCCACGTCGTTGGAGTGTTCGAGGGCGCTCGTTATCAGAGCGTCGGCGTGTACCGACCAAAGTTCGATTGCGGCATGCGCTCCCTCGGGGCGGGCTTCTGCGAGGTCTGCCGAGAGAGACTCGTGCTCAGCATCTACAATCGCGTCACCCCCTTGGACGACAAGTTGCCGGGCGACGACGAGGTGCCCGTCCTGGGCGGCCGCAGTGTGCAGCTCGCGGTTCAGCGTCCGACTCCGGTGCCGGACACGATGTCGTTCGCCTGGACCGTGAATGGCTCGCCGGTCTCTGGAAGCGCAAGCGCGAGGGTGTTCACGGCCCTGGGGCTGGGCGAGGGCACGCACGCGGTGCGAGTGGACATCGCGGACCAGACGACCCTGACCCGGCGAGATCCGTACAGCACCATGCACGCGTTTGCAGCTTGGACCCTGAACGTAGAGGCGACCACGGATACGACGAACGCGGACACGGACACCAACCCAGTGGACACGGACACCACAGACACGGCGGTGGATACAGGGACAGGAACCTCGGACACGGGTACGGAAACAAAGGACACCGACACGGGCACCATCGACGCGGATACGGAAGAGCCGGCGCTGTGCACCCCCGGCTCCAAGGAGTGCACAGGGCTCTACGAGTGGGCCGTGTGCTCCAACGACGGCTCGCGGTGGATACCGTGGGACAACTGCACGGTGGGCGAGATCTGCGACGCCGGAGAGTGTGTGAACCCAAACGCCGATTCGGACAACGACGATGACGGCAGCTCCTCTGGTAACAGCGATGCCTGTGGCTGCACGACCGTGGGCGCGCGCCCGCTCATGAAGTTGCTCGAGATCGTGCTCGCGCTCGCGAGCTCGGGATGGGAGTGAAAAGGGTTCGGACGGTCTACGCAGCTCATGAATCTCGACTCGGGCGCTTCATTTCAAGCCAGCTTTTTTCCCGTGGTCGTGGCGGCCATTTTCCCGTGCTTGACGCCCTTTGTGCCGATCAAGGCATCGGCGATCTTCTGCACCGTGGAGGCGGGTCCGCGTACGGCGATCATCTCCAGGCAATTGTCGTGGTCCAGGTGGATGTGCGTCGAGGCGAGGACCGCGTCATGGTGATCGTGCTGGATGTTCGTGAGACGATCAGAGAGCTCTCGCTTGTGGTGGTCGTACACAATGCTGATGGTCCCCACGATTTCCTCGTCGCCTGCCCACTCCTCGCGCACCAGTGCCTCTCGCATCACGTCCCGCAGGGCTTCTGAGCGGTTGGTGGCGCCGTGTTTCCTCGCCATCTTCCAGAATCGCGCGAGCAGCTCGGTCTCGATGGAAACGCTGAACCTCGTCACCTTGCTGGGCATGGGGACTCCTTTCGACCCATTTTATGGGAGAGCCGCGGCCAGCATACACGAAAAACCTTTGGGAGCGCAGAAGAGGAAGCGTCTTCGCTCCCTGTTTTGGTCATGCGGATCCCTTGAACCGATGGATAACGAGTGACTAAAAGGTGTGCAGAGTTGAATCGCAGTGAATTCGTGTAATAAAAGACATTATGTGTAAGACACTCCTCACCATTAAAAAAGGCCGGCGCGACCGCGAAGGAGAGGTGCGATGATCCCATCGAACGATAGCAGTGGAGCAACAACCCTCAGGGTCTTCCTCGCGGCCGCGGGGTTTGCTGCCGCTGGTGCGGCTTTCTTCGTCGCGAACGAGGTCGAGGCCAAGGCCGGAGAGTGCGAATACGGCACCAACTGCCCAGTCCCAGAAGAGGACGGTTGTTGTCCGGCGCCCAAGGGCAAGGTCGCTCGCGAATTCTTGGAGCAGTTGCGAAAGTCGGGTAAGGCCAAGGGCGAGTCGAGCAAGAGAAAGAAAAGCGGCGATTGCCCAGAGGGTCAAACCTTCAGCCTTGGCCATTGCTGCTGGTTTGGTCAGACGTGGGACAAAGAGGAAGGCGTTTGCGGTGGCCAGGCCGAGGCTTGCCCACAAGGCTACGAAGCTGTTGGCCGCGGATGTCGCAAGCCCCTCGCGTGGGTGGCGAGCGCCCCGACAAGGGTTGAGTTCATGCGCTCCGAGGTCACCGTGGCGCAGTACAACGAGTGCCTCATGGCTGGCGGGTGCCATCCGGGTTTCCACTTTGGAAAGGACGACAACAAGCACTGCAATTTCGGCCAAAAGAACCGAAACGACCACCCCATGAACTGCGTGGCCTATGGCGGAGCGGCACAGTACTGCGCGTGGATCGGCGGTCGCCTGCCCACCGAGGACCTTTGGACCGCCGAAGCCTCGAACGCCGGAACGCGCCCATATCCATGGGGCATCGAGCCTGAGCCTGGCGCCAACAACACCGTCTTCAAAGAAGCGAGCACACTGCCGGTGTGCAGCAAGCCAGAGGGCCATTCGATCAGCGGGGTGTGCGACCTGAGCGGCAACGTCTGGGAGTGGACCGCGAGCACCTCCAAGGAAGGCGATGCCTGGATGGTTATCCGCGGTGGTTCATGGCTGTCCACCACTGCCGAGAGCCTGACCGTCAACTACCGCTCTGGGCAAGATCCCAACACCGCGTGGGTTACGACCGGATTGCGCTGTGTTCGCTAGGCTAGTGCTCAGTCAACTCAAAAAAGTCGGGTCGGAATGGTGATTTCCCCCTTTGAACAAAGGGGGTCAGGGGGATTGTCGAACTTCCGAACGCAAAGAAGGGAGCGACGAATGGACGTGAAGAAATCTCCCTGCCCCCTTACGAAGGGGGAGTTGAGAACCCGTCATCGGAGGCTTGACGAGGTACTAGACTTTCGCTCACCTGGACTCCCGCGCGCTTAAATGGGTATGCTGTTTGGAACTGATAGGCGCCGGCCCAGGACCGCGGGCGGCTGCCGTGCTCGTTCCGCGTGCAGGGCACAGCGTTTGACTCAGCGGTCCTTTTGAGGTGAGCCATGACCCCTGCTGGAACGGGGCAACCGGATCTTCCCCCCACGCCTGCCAGCACAGACCCGCTGCCCGGGCCACCCCCGACTTCGCCGAGCGCCCCTGGCGCCTCTGCGCCTGGGCCGGTCCTCCGATCCCGGGACCTCTGGCTCTCGCGCTCCGTGCACCTGATTCTGTTGGTGGTGGCGCTTTATCTCTCCTATCGGGTGATTCAACCCTATCTTGACAGCATCGTCCTCGCCGGCCTACTGGCGCTGATATCATACCCTGTTCACGGCCGCATTCTGCACCTGGTCCGAGGACGCCGGGTCGTGGCTGCGCTTCTCTCCTGCTTGCTGCTGATGGTGCTCGTGGTGCTGCCGATCAGCCTGTTGGGGTTCGCCTTGGTGCGTCAGGGCATCCGCTCCTTCGCGCTGGTCCATGGATGGCTGCGTGATGGGGGTGTCGAGCAACTGACCCAGGCGCCCGCGGTGACCTCCACGCTGACCTTCCTCGAACAGCAGTTGCAGATCTCCCGCGCCGAACTGCCCGATCTGGGGCAGACGCTCGTCTCTCTGAGTGGCCATATTGGTCAGTTCCTGCTCAAGAGCGGTGGCTCGCTGGTGCAGGACGTCTCTGCGCTGGTCCTCGATTTTGTCTTAATGCTGTTCGTCCTGTTCTACCTGTTGCTGGAAGGGGAAGGACTCCGTCGCCGCCTGCTGCACCTCTTGCCGCTCCCGCAGAGCCACGAGGAGCGCCTGATCGCCCGAGTCGGGTCTGTGGCTCGCTCCGCCCTGCTCGGCTCCCTGGGGACCGCCGCCGCCCAGGCCTTCGTGGGCGCGGTCGGGCTGCTGATCGTCGGGATCCCGGGACTCTTCTGGGGGGTCGTGATGGGTGTCGCCTCCCTCGTCCCTGTGGTCGGCACAGCGCTGATCTGGATTCCGGCCTGTCTCTATCTCCTGGTCATCGGAAGTTGGGGCAAGGCGCTGTTCCTCGCGCTGTGGTGTTCCGTGCTGGTCGGCTCTGTGGACAACCTGCTGCGTCCGATCCTGATGAAGGGCGAATCCGGACTGCCCACGGTGTGGCTCTTCTTCTCGATCCTGGGAGGGATCCAATACTTTGGCCTGATCGGGCTACTGTATGGACCCATGGTCTTCGGTCTGTGTGCCGTGCTCCTTTACATGTATGAGTTCGAATTCAAGGAGCTGCTCGACCACCTCGATGGGCGATGACGTCGGGATGGCCGCTCCAGCAAATCCTTTCCGTTGTGCGGTTTCCGCGGGATCACGCATACATGCCGTCCGAGCCGCGACAGCACCCTCAACATGTCCAGAGCTAAAGAGTACTCTCCCCTTTTGCACCAAACGTCGACACCCCAAAACAGATTGACATGCCCTCCTCTCCGCCGTCATGATTGATTCGATGGAAATCAAATCAAATCAATCCAAGAACACAGGCGCCCATGCCGATGGGCTAGCCCTGCTCAAGGCGCTGGCCGACGGGACGCGCATGGCCATGGTGAGGGCGCTCATCCAACGACCCATGTGCGTGGAGGAGTTGGCGACCGCCACGGGGCTGTCGGCGGGCACAATATCTTTTCACCTGCGCAAGCTCGAGCAGGTGCGGCTCGTTACTAAGTCGCGCTCCCAGTATTACGTCCTCTACGAGTTGGCTGCGGGGCTGTTGGACCAAAGTCTGCGATCGCTCGTGCAGGCCGGGCCCGACGACGGACAGCAGCGCCGGCTGCGGCGGCGCCGGGAGCAGGTGAGGCGGACGTTCTTCTCGCGGGGACGGCTCGTGCAGCTGCCGCGACAATGGAAGAAGCGGCTGGTGGTGCTCGAGGAAATCGCCGCGGATTTCGAGGCTGGCCGCGACTACGATGAGACCGAGGTGAATACCCGCATCTCGCGGAGGTTCGAGGACTACTGCACTATCCGGAGGTTGCTCATCGACGAGGGCAAGATGACCCGCAGCGGGCGGACCTACCGGCTCGTAGGGCCAAGCACCCCCAAGCAGGAGGGAGTCATGGAAGAACGATCCGAGCTCAAGAGGCAGTACAAAGAAACTCCGCATCAGGCCGGTGTGTTTGCCGTGCGCAACACGGCCGAGGGCAAGGTGCTGCTGGGGAGCAGCCTCAACCTGCATGGGCCGCTCAACAAGCACCGCTTCGTGCTCGAGATCGGCTCGCACCGCAACGCCGCGCTCCAAGCGGACTGGAACCGCCTCGGCCCGTCGGCCTTCGTGTTCGAGGTGCTCGAGGTCGTCGATCCTCAAGACGACCCAGAGGCGAGCGCGGAGGACCTGCTCTCGATATTGGAGAAGAAGTGGACCGAGAAGTTGGAGCCGTTCAGCGAGCGCGGGTACAACACCGGCAAGAAGATTCGTGAGTGAAAAAGAGCCGTGAGGAAAGGGTCAATCCAACCCAATTGACATATAGAGCGGCCACGCCTTTGACCACTTCGACAAGGGATTAATGGTGTCCCCGGTCGTGCGAGGTCTTTGGGCTGCGCTCGCGACGGTCATATCGCACGACGCGCGAGACGGTGAGCCGCGACGGATGCTCTTCGACTCGGCCCACCGAGATGACCTCACCGATCGGGTTGACCGTGACCCTCTTGCAGTGGTCCTTGTGCTCGCCGCGCGCCAGCTCGAGGAGGTTGTCTACCAGCGGCGAGGGCCGAAGAGCGAGCTGCCCTTCGATGTGGCAGAGGGCAACCGCGAGACGGCTTTTGACCAGCTCCGCACCGATGAGCACGACATGACCGCATGCGCCTTGCAGCATCGCCGGGCTTCACCTTGCTGAAGCCACGGTTCAGCGACAACCTGTGTATGGGCGCATTTTGTCCGATGGCCGAACGAGCCCGAGGGCGACGGGATGGCGCTTTCGAGCGACGACAGACCAACAGAAGCGATGGAGGAAGCCGACAAATGGGTCAGAAGAAGCTCGACAAAAACACGATCTATAAGGCCCTCGATTGGGGCTACGACAAAGCGGTCAACGGAGTTCCCGGTCTCGATTCGGCGGAAGAGCTTGCGCAAAGCTACATGAAAGAAGGCGGGTCAAAAATTGACCAAGCGAACTCCCTGATCCGATGGCAGATAGCCAAGGCAGGAACATCGGGTTTCGTGACCGGACTCGGCGGACTGCTCACCTTGCCGGTGGCAATCCCCGCGAACATCGCGTCGGTGTTGTACGTGCAGCTTCGAATGATCGCTGCCATCGCGCATATGGGAGGCCATGATATCCGAGAGGATCAAGTGAGGACCTTGGCCTATCTGTGCCTCTGCGGGAGTGCTGCCACGGACGTTGTGAAGGACGTGGGTATCCAAATCGGCTGGAGAGTCACGAAAACCGCCATTCAAAGGATTTCTGGCGAAACGTTGAAGCGGATCGACCAGGCCGTTGGGTTTCGACTTCTCACGAAGTTCGGCCAAACCGGTGTAGTCAACCTTGGTAAGGTCATCCCAATCCTAGGCGGAATCGTCAGTGGCGCTTTTGACAGCGTCACGACCAACACCATCGGAAATGTTGCACGGCAGACGTTCATCGAGGCGACGTGAGGGGTGACGGACACGAAACATGTGGCCCCCGGACACACTGCCGGGAAGGCGCGCCAAGTGCGCTTGGAGCGGGCACGTGAGGAAGCCCTTGAGGCGACTTTGCGTTACTACCTAGTGTCCATCCCGAAATGGGAGTTTTCCGGCGTCCTTCGGAAAGGCGAGGACTGTTTGAGTTGGATCATTCGATGTTCGAGTTCCTTTAGCCTTGGAGAAGGATGCCGAAAACGGGGCTTTCGGGACGATAACGTAGGTTCTCAAAAAGTCGTGGCATATACCTGCGCTCCTGCGGAAACTCGAACATGGTCATTCGATCTTCCGTGGTATTACGACTCGAGCAGTCCTCGTCGCTGCGGCACACGCCACGTCTTTTTGAGAAGTTACACGATAACTACCTAAGGCAAAGGCCCAGTGCGGTAATCCCGCTCGCTGGGATCCGTGAATGGGGTGGCCAGCCATGGCCGTGCATACTCCGACCACTCAAGATCCTTGACGAACCGCTCGTCCGCCACCCCTCGGCTAGGCTTCGAAACAAAACCCATGCCGCAGCGGTGAGCGTGGACCCCGCCGGTCTGCCCGCGCCCAGGCAACCACAACCGCCTCTCTGCTGTGGCGCAGGCTGCTCGGCCAGGGCGGGAGCGCTTGAGTTGCTGCTTGCGACAGCGGCAGCCTTTGGTTGTGCGCCGAGATAGCGCTTGAAGCGCGCGATCGTCACGCGATCGCCGTCGTCAATCCAGCTCGGTTCAAAATCCGGGTTGGGTTGCATGAAGCCGTGCGGCCAGGGACCGGGCTCGAAGCCCCGAGGGCCGTAGAAGAGGCGATTGAGGCGCTCATCATCGAAGCGCTTCCCGTGGAGCGCGTAGACCATTGCCTCGCAGATCCAGAGGCTGTTCGTCCCGGTCCTAAGCGCCGCCGCTACTTCTCGATCATCAGAGGCGCCGGCGTTGTTCCACACAGTCGCGAAGGCGTCGCAGCGCTCGGTCGCGGGCAGGCCAGCGCGCACCGGCGCATCGTCGGCCAGCAGCTGCGGCATGTCGTAGCTAGAGTCCTCGAGAGGCCCGTACTGCCGCTCGACAAAGCTGAAGGCAAGGTCTCCTTTGGGTGCAAAGTTGCGGACCTCGTAGGTCACCTCCGCCAGCTTCTCGCCATTGATCTCGACCTTGCGTATGGTCGGCTTTCCGAGCTGCTCTGGCCCATTGAACTTGATCGAGCGCAAGGGTACGAGAACGCGAAAGCGGGCGTGGCGGATCGGGCCTGCCCACAGTGCGCCAGTGCGGGTCACGTACCTCGTCTCAGACGCGGCGGTTGTGTGCCAGGTCGTCGGCAGGTGGTAGGTGTGCCGGATGTTCACGACCTCGCGCGGCGCGAACGTGACATCGAAGAGCCAAACAACGCCGAGTTTTGGCGCCCACGAGTGACCCGGTGTCAGGGTGCCCTTGCGCTGTGGGACGACGACGTCTCGCACCAAGGTCTGCATGTCCTCGTAGCGATACAGAGAGTCGTCCTGGCAAGGCTCTTCCTCGCCCTCGCACCGGTACTCGGGGAAGCCGAGCTGCAGAGACTGCACCTTTGCGACGTTGTTGCGAAACACGTAGTCGGCTTCGATATACCACTGCCCATCGCGGTGAGTCAGCAAGATGTCCTCGGACACCATGCTCACAGAGGTCGACTTCATCGGCACGAGGTCAGCGCCGGCGCCGCCCATCAAGCCAGTGTTGGATCTTGCAACGTCTGGCTTCCAGACCATGATCAGCACGACGAAGAGCCAGCTCCAACGTACCAATGCGCCCAGCCTCACCAGCCGTGCCCCTGTCCCAAATTGCTCACGTGTCATGCAGCAAAGCTATCCCAAAGGCGGCCCCAAAGGAAGGGGTCGGAAGGGGTCTCGGAAGGGGTCAATCCAACCCAATTGACATATAGCGCGGCCATTCCTTTGACCACTTCGACAAGGGGGCCAGGGAGGCCAGGGGAAGGCCAGGGGACAGTAATGACCGCTGATTCGCAGGCGCTCGAGATAACCGCGCACTAACTCCTCGCCGCCCACCACAAGGCCGTCCTCGTAGTAGCGCAGGCGTTTTCGGAACAAACGAAAGAGTACTGTCCCTTGTTTCCCCTGTGTCCTTGTTTGCCCTTGTTTGCCCTTGTTGGGTCGCTGGACTTCGAGGCGATCGAAGTCACGCCCTTGCGACACCTTTTAATGGAGATGTTAACCCGACGGGACGTTTGTGGAAAATCCAGGCTCTAGCCAGAGGAAGGGCAAAATTCTAACAGACTAAGATTATTAGATATTTTACGATTTACGATGATTGGCTTGGTTTTTGCTTATCCCAGAGCTTTCTCTTCCTTGTTATGTCACCGCCGTA
>JALOQD010000187.1 GCA_025453525.1 Myxococcota bacterium | reverse complement strand
CTGCGGGTGAACGCCTCTGGGTAGACGAGAACCGTGGCCTCGAGAACGTCCGAACGGATGACCTCGACACTCGCGACCTTGAGACCCGGATTGCCGCGAAAGGCGACAGTCGTGCCCGAATCAGCGTCTGTATCGGTGGCCGAGCTTGTTTCGGTGTCTGTCGAAGGGTCTGTGTCCGGGGCCTCGAACTCCATGTTTTGGGATTGGACCCGCAGCGTGTACTGTAGCGGCGCGCTGAGCTCTGACGCCGGACGATCAATGGTCGAGGGCGAAACGAACAACCAAGACGCTTGGCTATTGGTAATCGAGAGGGAGCCCCTGACGACTTCCGACTCGGTGATCACCGCGACCTCCATGGGCGCGTCGGCGGTCGTTGCGGCCAAATCTTCGGAAACATTGACCCGCACCCACATGGTGCTCACCGGAGGTCCAGAGGAAAACCATGTGGAGGTGACTTCGATCTCGTCGCCGGTTCCGAAGAGCACATGGCTCTTGCCCGGCGCGAAGGACGCCCCGTCCACCGTGAGCTCGAGCTGCACGTCTCGGCTGCCCGCCGCCACGGAGCTCGGCTCGATGGTCAGGCTGGCCGGTTCGCTCCGCGAGCGCACTCGGAGCACGCCGTGGAGACGGGTCTTGCTGTTGCACGCAAGCACCGCAGTGTGGTCCCCGGGCGCCACCTCGGGGCTCGCGTAGAGGGCAGCGCGGACAATGCCCGAGGGTTCTAGGTCCAAACGCAACGTCTGCAAGCTAGAAGTGGCCTTGTCGGCGCTCTTGTCGACGGCCTTGAAGGTGAGGCTCGCGGGGCCGAGCCCGTCGCAGTCTCGAAAATCGAAGGAAGGAGCGTCGATTCGCAGCACCGCCGATTCGCCCGCCAGAATGCTCGATGGCGCGAAATAGATGGTCGGGGGCTCAGCCCTGTACCTGTTGTCTGGACAGGCGCCCTGGCTCATTATCAGCAAAAAAAGCGCGACGAGTCTCCTCTCCCTCGATCTTGCGCCGCTCTTCCGAGATGATATGGTGGACATGGGATGATGATAACCCACATCCGCCTCGGGCAAAACCACTTGAGAGGGATGCCCGACAGAAGTGTGAAAGCAGGCAAAAGACATGTTCATTCCAAAAATCGAAGAAAGACATCATTTCTGTTTCAAGTGCGGCAACGAAATCGATTTCGACCGCATCAAGATGCAACGAACGGACACATGCCCCCACTGCAGCCATGACATGGCCTGCTGCCGCAACTGCGAGTACTGGGATCCAGGCAGCCATAACCAGTGCCGCGAGCACATCACCGAATACATCCCAGACCGAGAGCGCAGCAATTACTGCACGCTCTTTACTTTCAAGAACGGCGCACACGATGCCTCGGCAGACAAGCAAGCCGTCAAGTCCAAGCTCGATGCGCTGTTCAAATAACCAGCCGACTTCTCGATTAAAAAAGTGAGGTTTTCAAAAAGTGGTGGCGTGCGCCGCAGCGACGAGGACTGTTCGAGTCGTCATACCACGGAAGATGGAATGACCATGTTCGAGTTCCGCAGGAGCGGAGGTGCATGCCACCACTTTTTGAGAAGTGACAAAAAAAGGTAGGCACAACATGCGCAGCATGACCGGCTTCGGACGAGGTTCGGCCTCTTGGAACGGCCGCACGGTGGTGATCGAAATCAAGTCCGTCAATCACCGATTCTTGGAGCTCAGGATAAGAGCGCCCAAGGAGATGCTCGCGGCCGAGGCCCACATCGAACAACGCCTGCGCCACAGCTTGGCTCGAGGGTACTGCACGGTATGCCTCGAGGTGGAAGGCTCTGACGGGCACGTTTCAGGGCTCAACTCAACGGCGCTGCGCGCTCTGCTCAAAGACCTCAAGGCCGTGGCCAAGGACAACGATCTCGAGCTCAAGGATTTGACTCCTATCCTCGCCCAGGCGACCGAGCTCTTCCACGCACGACCCATGGGTTCTGCCGAGAGCTATCTGCCTGCGGTGGAAGAGGCCTGTCACTCGGCGATCATGGAGCTCATCCGCAGTCGCGACGTGGAGGGAACCACCGTGGCCGCGGCCGTCGTACCGCTCATTTCCTCCATTCGAGGCCGAACGGACGAAGTCAGATCGCTGGCAGCCCAATGGCCTGCCGCGGTGCGGCAGCGCCTCGAGACCCGTATCAGCGAGCTCGTAAGGGATCCATCCTGCCTCGACCCCTCCCGTCTGGAGCAAGAAGTGGCACTCTCGGCTGAACGATCGGATATTACGGAAGAGTTGTCTCGCTTGGACGCCCACCTCGCCGAGCTGGAGCGATCGTACGGATCGGATGCGCCCATCGGCAGACGCTTGGAGTTCTTGCTCCAGGAGATCGGCCGTGAGACGAACACGCTGGGTGCCAAGGCAGTGCTGCCACGAATCTCGTCGTGCGTCATTGACATCAAGAGTGATCTCGACAAACTGCGTGAGCTGGTCGCCAATGTGGAGTAGGTTTCATGAACAAAGGTAAAGCACCGCTTCTCCTCATCGTTTCCTCGCCCTCGGGCGCGGGTAAAACCACCTTGTGCCACAAGCTGCTCGCTGAGTTCGATGATCTCAAGTTCTCGGTTTCTCACACGACTCGGCAGCCGCGCCCAAATGAAGTCGACGGCAAGGATTACTATTTCGTATCCAACGAAACCTTTGACGAAATGCTCGAAAATGACCTCTTCATCGAGTGGGCGCATGTGCATGGCAACAGGTATGGAACCTCGCGCGCCGAGATACGCACAGCCGCTGTGGCGGGTCGCGATCTGCTTTTCGATGTCGATTTCCAGGGGGCTCGAAAAATCCGCGAGCAATACCCCGATGCTGTGGGTCTCTTCGTTCTGCCGCCGTCCATCGAAGTCTTGCGCAATCGGCTCGCCAAGCGGGGCACAGAGACTGCAGAGTCTCTCGAACGCAGGTTCAAGGCAGCCCTCGACGAGATCCGCACTCACGATTTGTTCGACTACCTCCTCGTGAATCGTGAGCTCGATATCGCTTACGATCAGCTTCGCGCCGTGCTCATCGCCGAGCGCATCCGCCAGTCTCGGGTGGCCTATGTCGCTCAGGAGATGATCGGCCTGTGAGCCGGCGGCGCACGAGCATGGTCGCAAGAAACAGGATGAACGATACCATCAAGGATTTGGAGACCGCCCGAGCCGCGTGAAAGCCCTTGGGCTCGTTGGCATCTAGCCATTTCCTCGCCGACTCCCTTTGGGGATCGAGGGAAAGCAGCTGATGGTACTGCGCTGCAGAGACGATCTGGTCACCCTGCGCGCTGCGAAGCCCATCTTCGAGTTGCAGGGCGCGCATGCTCCGTTGTTGCGTGCCTCCGGACTCGAGCAGCCAGCTGGTAAACCGCGCCAGGGCGAGCGCCTTTTCGGCATCTCCCGCGCGTTCGTACTTCCCGACGAGAGCCACGAGCCCTGCGGTCAGTTTTTCGTCTCGAGCAAAGGACGGCGCTTCGGCGAGCGCGGCTTTGTAAAGCTCGGCCATTTCCTCGAGCCTATCCTGTCCGAGTTTCTCGTGAGCACGCTCCAGCAAGGCGTGCACCTTGACGAGCCGGTTGGCGTCGTAGTGATCATAGAGCTCTTGAAGCAGGGTAGCCACCAGAGCACCCTCAGGCGGCTCCTTGCCGAAAGTGTTCTCATAGGCCCGCATGACGCCCCACTTGGAGTTGTTGCCGTAGCGCTCGATGCAGGCCCTCGCGGCTCGCCGAACGAACGAAGAGCTGTGATTGGTCAAGGAGAATGTGACATCGACTGTATCAAGATCATTTACGGCGCAGTAAGCCTCGAGAAGTTGCGAGAGTCTTCGGGTGCTGTCTATGCCAAGAACCTGTTCGCTGAGCAGGGGATCGCCCATGTCCCGAATCCAACGCACGCAGAACATCCTGGTTTCCTCTTCCGGGTGAGCTCTACAGTAAACGAGCGCTGGAAGGGCGCTGAGCCCTTGGCCCACCAAGAGACGACCGACCTCGGCTCGCAGCGTGCCCGCATGTCGCGGAGAAAAGTCGATGAGCGCCTTGTACGCCGCGAGGGTTCTTTTGGCCGCGAGCGCCCGCAGGAGCACAACGAGACGCAGCGCCGTCCGGGGTGCGTCCGAGGGCACAGCGGAGAGAAGACCATCGAGGGCGTCGCCGCCATTGCCCCGTCGCACCGCGTCCTTCATGGCGTTCTTGAGCGCCTCGTTGGAAACGGCCGAGGGCGTGTACAGTGCCTGTCGCAGGGTCTCCTCAGAGCCGGCAGGACAGTTCAATATCTCGAACACGGCGCCGGACCGCTGCTCGAAGTCGCCCTTGTCCAATCGCTCGAGCAAGACTTGGAGCTCAGGGCCCGAGAGCCCGAGCTCGAAAGCCACAGCGAGGTCGGGAGTGCCGCCGTAGTCGGGGAAAGCGTGAGGTCTTTCCGATGGACCGTAATGGCCGAGCGTCTCGGCTGTGAGCGTGGGCCCGAGCGCGCACACGGTCGCGAAAAAGAAGGCGAAGGCCCATATTTTTTCCCTGCCCATCATGGTCGGCCGGGGTTCTACCACAATCGGGCTTTGGCTCAAACGACTGACGATCATAAAGCCGCTTGACTGTTGTGAAATCCTGAAGGTATTTTTCACATCATGAAACAACTCAAAGTCACTTTGATTGTAATGTTTTTTTGTATGACAACGATTCCGCGGCAGGCCATCTCGTGGAAGCAAACACCGGGCAGGTCCGGTGGCATTTCGTGGCCTGGTGATTGCTTTTTCTACTCGGTGAACGAGCAAGGGAGCAAGGACATGGAGTGGGAGACGCTCCTTGAGGTCGTACGGAAAAGCTTTCGCACATGGCAGGAGGTGACGTGCTCTGGCTTCACTTTCGAGGAGACCGCGCCGGCCACGGTCGACAAAGCCGAGTTCAACCTCGAGAAGGGCAACGCCAACCTCATCGTATGGCGGGAGTCGACCTGGGACGAGATGGTCGACGGCGAGCTCGTAAGACGCGACCCGGATATCGTTGCCTTGACATCAGTCATGTACGACCAAAACACCGACCAAATCATGGACGCGGATATTGAGCTCAACGGCGTCTTCTATCAGTACGCGATCCTCACGGGCGCCCCTGGCGACGAATTCCGCATGGATCTGCAAGGCGTGCTCACCCATGAGATTGGCCACACCGTGGGACTCGACCACTCTACGGTGAGCGGCGTCGTCATGGCTCCGTATGGCGGGCCAGGAGAGACGAGCATCCGCACCCTCAAGCAAGACGACATCGACGGATTGTGTTCTATTTATCCAACGCAGGATGGCGCTGATATCTGCGAAGCGCCCTATTGCGGCCTCGATCTCACGGGAGAATCCACCACCTGCGATAACCCTCGCAATCACAAGACCGACGACGGGAAATGCAGCGTCGCACCTCGCCGCGCGTCCTTGGGTTTGCTGTGGATTCTCGGGTGGGCCCTTTGGTCCTGAAGCTTTCTCTTTTCGCAACAAATCTGGAAAAAGTTCCATCAAACACAAATTAGCTGTTTACATCCAGACAGCGCGGAGCGTATCATCTTTTTGTGTTGTTGGAATTTCGTTGCGAGTCAATGCTGCAAGGAGGGTAGGCATGAGCACGTTCAACCATTGGTCCATGGGCTCACTTCTGCTTGTCGTCGTGGTATTGGTGGGGTGTGCCCGCGTCGAGCTCGAGGATGAGCGGGGAGCGCTCCAGGGCTCCGAGGACCCCACGGACACGGAACCGATGGAGTCCGCAGAAGACGACATGAACGTCGATACGACCGTAGGGCAGCAGACCGTCGACGAGAGCAACACAGAAGAGACGGCCACGCAAGGGTCGACCACAGAAGAAGACACGGGTCCATCGCCCGAAGATGACTCGACCTGTGGAGCCTCGGGACAAGGCTGTTGCGGCCTTGGCTCGTGCGACAACAGCTCGCTCGTGTGCGTCGGCGGCTGGCCAGACGAGGCAGGCGCCTCGTGCCTGCCCGTGTGCAATGGCACCGTCTGCAACACGACCGAAGGGCTCGATGGAACGTGCCTCCCGACCAGCGACCCGACCTTGACTTACTGCGACGGTGGAACCGAGAATCCCGCCTCCAAGACCTGCGGCGCCGTCGTGTCCTGTCCCGGAGGCTCCCAATGCTTGGTCGAGACCGCTGGCGCGACCCAAGGCAAGTGCTTCAAGACCGGGTGTGACCCGTATGCCAACTGCAAAGGCAGCGGGGAGATCTGCATTCCCCTCATCGACAACAATAAAGAGCCGACCGGATACGGAGCCTGTATTCCTCTTCTGTGAGGGCTCACGCCTCATTGGAGGCCTCCATCTCGTGAGCTAGTTTCCATCCCGAAATGGGAGTTTTCCGGCGTCCTTCGGAAAGGCGAGGACTGTTTGAGTTGGATAATTCGATGTACGAGTTCCGCAGCCTTGGAGAAGGATGCCGAAAACGGGGCTTTCTGGATGGGAACGAGCGGCCCCGTAGGCGACACTGCCTTCTACGCCCCCTTGGATTTCTGGTGTTTTTTCTCAGCTTGAGCGCTTTGCAAATCTGATTTAGGATGGAATCCAACAACAGAATCCGTGCACCCGGACAAAAAGGGCGAGGCGCGACAGAAGGAGGCGGCGATGCTCCGATTCCTCATTCAGAAATTCAAAGAAGCTTCGGGACCTCTGCGGCAAACGAGAATCGTGCTCGGAGATCTCTCCGAGGAGGTGCTCGACCTGGCGGAGTACTACTGGAAGCAGCGCCAAGGGCGCCAGAAAGAAACCTGCGGCGGAGGTTGGCAGGGCTCGTTCGCCAGTCCATGCGCCGAGACCAATCCCGTGGCGCCTTCGATCGTCGTAGGGGCCCACACCGAACCTTCGCCTCCGCCTTATCACATGCTCGAGCGAGAGCCGACGGTGCAGGCTCAGCCTGAAGCTCGAGCGGCGAGCCGCCCTGCCCATGCGCCTTTGATTCACACGCCCCACAAGGCCCAGCAGCCTGTGCCAGCCCCTCGAGAGCAGCACCACGACGTCGGGGAGAATCAACTCTCCCTGGAGGTGTCGCCCCAACTCGCCCGTGCCATGGCCGACCCGGCCAACCTGAAGAGCCAGGATTTCAAAGTGCTGGCTATCTTGTGGGACGTCGAAAAGCGCGGTCTTTTGGGCATGAATGCCATCGACCTGTCGAGTCACGGCGAACGGATCGGCCTGACCATTCGCCATGAAAACATTCGTAAAGTCGTTCGTATCCGTTTGTCCGAATATGTCAAAACGATTCGCTTTTCTGAAGACGGCACCAACATGTACCGCTATGAGATGTCTCGGGCCGGCAAGGCCTACTTCGAGGATCATTTCCTGCGATAGGACGGATGAGTTCGTTTCCATTTCTTTTTTGACAGATCCCCACAACTGAACCAAAAATGATCGAGAAGGTGAATAGGCAGGCCCAAAGCCAGGAGCCCATGGCATCGACCGACACCAACAGCTTCAGCGATATTCCCAGGTTGCTCGTCGTCGACGATGAGAAGGTCATCCGTGAAATCCTCGCGGACTTCCTCTCCCTCGAAGGCTTCTATGTCGTGACTGCCCCGGACGGCGCGGCTGCCCTGCGCATGCTGGAGCAATCCAAATTCGACATGGTGCTGTCAGACCTCAAGATGCCGGGAATGGGAGGGCTCGAGCTGCTCGAACGGCTGCGAACCGAGCACGAAAACGTGCTCACGGTCATCATGACCGGATTCGGAACCGTAGAAACCGCCATCGAAGCGATGAAGAAGGGCGCGTACGACTACATTCTCAAGCCTTTCAAGGTGGAGGAGGTCGTCCACATCGTGCATCGCGGCCTCGAGAAGCAGCGGCTCATTTCCGAGAACATCCGTCTGAAGGAAATCATCTCCCTTCACGAGCTATCCGAGGCGCTACAATCCACCCTGTCCTTTGACGATGTCATCGATTCGACCCTGGCAGCGGCCGTCTACAACGTTCGCTGCGACTTGGCAACGCTGCACGTTCGCGACGATGAGTTGGGCGAGCACGTAAAAATCGGGCAACTCGTACACGCCGATGCACCGCCCGAGGCCGAGGATGGCGCTCTCAATATCCGGACAGTGCTCGCAGCGCTCCCGACCTCCAGGACCCTTCTCTGCCATGGCGCTGCCCAGGCCACCCAGTACTTCGACACGCTGCCCAGGAACCTGGTGTCGTTCCTGTGCGTCCCCCTCGTGGCTCGGCAAATGACCATTGGACTTCTCAGCCTGTACGTCTTCGTCGAAGAATCCAAGTTCACCACTGGCCAGCGCAAGCTCGCCAACATGATAGGCTCCCGAGCCGCCGCGGCAGTGGACAACGCCAAGCTGTTTCTCAACCTGCAGCAGACCTTTCGCCAGACCATACAGAGCCTGGCCCGTGCCCTGGAGGCCATGGACAAGTACACGGCCGGTCACTCGGACCGCGTCACGACCTACGCGCGGCTCACAGCCGAATACCTGCAAGAACCGCCAGAGCGCGTGGAGCTCATCACCCAGTCCGGCATGCTGCACGACATCGGCAAGCTCGGATGTCACGCCAATCTCAACAAGCAGGAGAAGCTCACCAACCAGGAGTACGAAATCTTCAAGGCGCATCCTGCCTACGGCAAGGACATCCTCGACCCCATCAGCTTTTTGCGTCCCATCATCCCAGGCGTGCATTTCCATCACGAACGCTGGGACGGCAAGGGCTATCCACTCGGCCTTTCTGGAGAGAGCATCCCCAGCATCGCACGCATTTTGGCCGTGGCTGACAGCTACGATGCCATGACCTCGGATCGGGCCTATCGCCGAGCCATGCGCCATGACGTGGCCGTGGCCGAGCTGCGCCGCTGCGCTGGCACCCAGTTCGACCCGGCGATTGTCGAAGCTTTTCTCGAGGCCATCGACCAATACCGCGAGGAGCGCAGGCGCCAAGCCTCTCCGATACCTGAGTGAGCCACGATATGTCGATACCCCCAGGGCGTACGCCACGAAGTGCGCCTGTGCGTTCGGTGCGCCGCAAGGTCGTGGCAGGGCTTGCGGGCATTGCCTTGGCCTTCGCTGCGCTCACGTCCTACTCCATTGTGCTTCACCGGCAAACCGTCGAGGAAGTGCGTCTCATCAACAACGTGTATTTGACCCTGACCATCGGCACCGCGGAGATTCGTTCGACGCAACTGGTGTTCAACACCCTGCTCGACAGGCTCGGGGACGAGCACGGGCGCTCGGTTACGCGCGAGTGGATCGACGCCGCTCGCCGTTTTAGACCCATTACCCTGCGGCGACTGACCTACTCCCTCGACACCAAGGTGGGTGAGCTGTCGGCACAGGACGAGCGACTGTTCATCGAAGAGATGAGAAATCGGCTGCGCCAAGTAGAGAGGCGCTACATCGAGAACGAGGCGCGCTTTGCACAGGTGTACCTGCTGCTCGATACAGGCAAGGTCGACGAAGCGCGTCAGCAGATCGAAGCGCTCAAGCGCACAGAGCGCTTGCTCGATCGCGTGCTCGCTGGCGTGGGAAGAGAAGTCGATCGACACATCACCTGGATAGCCAAAAACGCTCAGCTCGAAGGCTCTCGCGCGAGCCTCGGTCTCGCCTTTGTGACGGCGGCGGCGTTTCTGTTCTCCCTGGTCGTCGCGTTGTGGATCCATCGACTCCTGCGGCCCCTCTCCTCTCTGGGACAAGCCGTGGAGCGCGTGGCCCGCGGCGATCTCGAGGTGCGGGTGGAGATCGAACGAGACGACGAGCTCGGCGCTCTGGCCGCGGGGTTCAACCACATGACAGCGGCTCTGGCCGAGCGCGATCAACGGCTCATTCGCTCCGAGCGGCTGGCCACGGCCGGAAAAATGGCAGCCCAGGTCACCCACGAAATCCGCAATCCGCTCTCCTCTCTCGGGCTCAATGCCGAGCTTCTCGAGGACGAGCTCGTCCCAGGGCAGCAAGGCGATGAAGCACGCGCTTTGCTTAAGGCCATGCAGGACGAGATCGAGCGTCTCCGCGGCATCACCGAAAGTTACCTCCGATTTGCCAGGCTCCCCCAGCCCAGTCCCGAGTACGGCAGCCTCAACCAGGCCGTGGACGCGGCTTTGACCTTCATGGCCAGCGAGATCGCGGCGCGGGGCATAGAAATCGAAAAGCGTTTGGAGGAGCGCCTCGGAGACGTGCTGTTCGACGTCAACCAGATTCGCCAAGCCCTCGTCAATCTCCTGCGCAATGCCTGCGAGGCCATGCCCGAGGGAGGCAAGCTGCTCGTGCAAACCGAGGTCGCCTCCGACGCGGCGCGCATCGTCCTGTCCGACACTGGCCCAGGAGTCCCGAGCGACAAGGTGGACACCATCTTCGAGAGCTTCTACAGCACCAAGAGCGGCGGCACAGGGCTCGGACTGCCGCTGGTGCGTCAGATCTGCCTCGCCCATGGGGGAGAGATCCACTACGAAGCCAAGGAGGGATGGGGAGGAACCTTCGCGGTCACGCTGCCGATGTCGGCAAGCGCACGCTAGTACTGCGCGGCGGAAGTCCTAAACACTTGGAATACCACCCTCGTTTCCGTAGTAAGGCCGGTTCTTTCGCGCTGAAGGCGCAAAGAAATATAGCCCCGGCCTTCAGGCCGGGGTTCATGGAAATCGCGAATTCCTTTCTTTCTTTGGTTCTTCTCCCGTGCTGAAGGCACGGCTCTCCGCTCGCA
>JALOQD010000186.1 GCA_025453525.1 Myxococcota bacterium | reverse complement strand
GGCAAGGGCAAGCTGTCGCTCACCGGTCAGCTCGGCGATGTCATGAAGGAGTCGGCTCAGACCGCGCTCTCCTATGTGCGCACGTATGCCGCGGAGCTGGGCCTGGATCCTGATTTCTCCGAACAATACGACATCCATTTGCATGTGCCGGCCGGCAGCGTGCCCAAGGACGGTCCCTCGGCAGGCTCGGCCATGCTCACAGCGCTCGTATCCCTCCTGTCTGGCAGGAGAGTGCGTTCGGACGTGGCCATGACCGGGGAGATCACTTTGCGCGGGCTGATTCTGCCCGTGGGCGGTATCAAGGAGAAGGTTCTGGCCGCGCATCGCGCTGGCCTTAAGACCATCATTCTGCCTGAGCGCAACAGCAAGGACAAACCCGACATTCCCGAGGAGATCCGCAACGAGCTCGACCTGCGGTTCGTTAAACGCATGCGCGAAGTGTTGGAGCTCGCTTTGGAACCGGCAGGGCCTCAGCCCGATCCCCCTCCTTTGCCCAGTCCGACTCCTCAGGTTGAGGAATCGCCGCTCAAGGCATAGGCACCCCTGTCGCGCCCGCCCCTCTCGGGCCGAGGCGGCTGAAAAAAAGAATAGGCGGTCTTTGTCACTCTAAAAGAAACTCCAGCTTCGATTCACGAGAAAGAGCCCTATGACGCACGACTCATCGCCCACACCCCACATCGGTCCCTTGCGCATGGTGGAGCTCCAGCCGCGAGGCGATGGCGCGTTCCACGTTCTGGCCAACGTTCAGCTCGCGAGCGCCTGGAACGTGCTCTCTGATTGCGCCATCCGCCTCCTCGAGCCAGGGGAAGTTCTGCTCTCGAAGGACGAGAGAAACGAGCAGCTCTTCATGGTCCTCGACGGTAGGCTCAATGTTCACCTCGAATCCGGGGAAGACAAGCCCGTAGCCAGCCTCGATGCTGGTCAAACCGTGGGTGAGCTTTCCGTGATCGACGGGAGCCCGGCCTCGGCCACAGTGGTGGCCGCGACCCAAACGCGGCTGCTCGTGATGGACAGAAGTGCTTTCTTCGGCCTGGTGCGCGCCTCACACGCATTCTCGTTCAACGTCATGCTTCTTTTGGCCGAACGCGTGCGCAGCAACAACTTCAGCCTGACCCGCGCCTTTCACTTGCAGAGGCAGTTCCTCGAGGAGGCCCTGACCGACGGCCTCACTGGCTTGCACAATCGCCGCTGGTTGCAAGAGACGCTGCCGCGCATCGTGAGCCGTTACCGACGCGACGGAAAGCCCTTGTCGGTGTTCATGTTGGACGTCGACTTCTTCAAGCGCATCAACGACACCTACGGCCACAGTGTCGGCGACCAGGTGCTCAGGCTCGTGTCCGCTACGATCCAAAACACGCTTCGTCCCCTCGATCTCGCGGCCCGGTACGGCGGGGAGGAGTTCGCGGTGATTCTGCCTGACACCAAAGGCCAAGGCGCCGCCATCGCCGCGGAGCGCCTTCGCGACGCCATCGAACACCAGTGCCTGACGCTGGAGGACGCTCGCCAGGTTCGGCTGACCGTGTCTATCGGCGTCACCGAGGCACAGGGTGAAAAGGACGCCTCGGCGCTCATCGAAGAGGCAGACGCTGCGCTCTACGACGCCAAGCACCAAGGTAGAAACAGAGTCATCGTCAGGGAGACCGCCTGAGTCTGCTTCCTTTGACAACCGCTAGGGCCCGGGTATATCGTCATCGAGTTACGAAACCTATGTGGATGCGTAAGAAGCTGCTCGAGCCTGTAGCGGCAGCATTTTGAGCAGAGGAGGACATCATGGCAACCGCCAAGACGACCAAGAACGCGACGAGCAAAAAGACCGATACGACCCGCAAGCCTGAGCCGACAAAAAGGACCACCGCCAAGAGCGCTCCTGTGAAGACCGCCAAAGCAGAGGCCAAACCCGAGCCCAAACCCGCTCCTTTGACGAAGAAGCAGACAACCCCGACTGCCAAAATGCCGCCAGCGCAGTTTGCCCGCGAGCAGATATCGCACGAGATGATCGCCCGCGAGGCCTACTTGCTCTGGCAATCCCGCGGCGGCTGCGAGGAGGAGAACTGGCTCGAAGCCGAGCGCAACGTGCGGTCCCGCAACGGACGACACTGAGCTCGAGCCTTTTCTACGGCGTGTTTGGGGGGGTTGGACGCAGCAGCTCCAACAGCTGGGCAAGGGCGTCGAAGTAGAGTTGTCCTGCGACGCTCATGATGTCGTTGTGACCGGCGTTTTCGATCGTGACGAGCCGCTTCTGCGTTGCCGCGCATTGCTCGTGGAGCGCGACCCCGTCCTTGTGCGGAATGATCTGGTCGCCCCGGGCGTGCAGGATGAGCGTTGGCACCGTGACCCGCGCCATCTTCTCGAGGTTTCCTGGGCCGTCGGACTCACGCAGACCCATTCCCCGCGCCGGCACACCCAAGAGCTCGAGCAATGGAACGAACCGCGCAAAGCCGCTCTCGATGACGAGCCCATCCACCTCGGTCCTTTCACTCGAAAGCTCAATCGCCGGAGCAGAGCCGAGTGAACGGCCCATGACGAGCACCGGACCGCTGCGCCCTTCCTGCGCACAAAGGCGCAAAAAAAAGTCGAGCGTGCGGTGGGCATCGGAAAGAAAAGTCCCCACGCTGGGCTCACCCGTGGATGGGCCATAGCCGCGATAGTCGGCCGCGGCAAAGGTCACGGGCAGCGTGAGAAAACGCGACACGACATCGTCGTAGTCCCGCGCCGTTTCGCCGTTGCCATGAAAGAACAGGAGCGTCGGCGCATCCTTGGGGCCCAGGTGCGTTCGGAGCCGTACATGGGCGCCTCCGACGTCGATCATCGCATCGACGCCCGTTTTCGAAGGTGGAGAAAACGGCAGGTCTGGCCGCGGGAAAAACACCGCGCTGGCAATGGATGGGTCCATCAGGGGATGGTGGTGCTCTCCTGTCATAGCTGACCTCCGTGGAGCTTGCCGAGCAACCACGCCATGTTTTCTCCGAGACAGGTCATGGTCTCGAGTCCTTCGGAGTCGCTGTCCACGTCCCCTTGGTCCCGACCCACGCCGATGTTCCAGTAGGAACTGCCCGGTATGATCATTTGGCTGATGGTGAAGAAGTGATTGATGGTGTCGAACGCGTGGATCGCCCCAGCGCGGCGCACTGCCACGACCGCGGCCCCGACCTTGCGACGCAGCAGCTGGCCGCACGCGCGGCTGACATACCCCGCGCGATCGATGAGCGCCTTGGTTTCGGACGTGACATCGGCGAAGTACGTGGGAGAGCCGATGAGCACGCCATCGGCCGCGATCATCCTCGCCAGGCAATCGTTGAGCGCGTCGCCCGTCAAGGAGCAGCGGCCGTCCTCCTGCTCTTTGCACAGGCCACAAGCGGTGCAGCCGCGGAGCGGCCGTCCGCCGACCTGAAACACCTCTGTCTCGATTCCGGCTTTGGCCATGGGCGAAAGCGCCTGACGGAGCAAGCGGACGGTGTTTCCCTCGGGTCTCGGGCTACAGTTGAATGCGACGACTTTCATGATGGCGCCTCCACTTTTATTGAGTCAATGGCTCAGGCCGAGCCAGCGCGCGAGCACGCCGGCCTGCACGCGCAGCGCTCCCTCTGGGCACATCTCCTGACAGCAGAAACAGGAGATGCACTTCTTTTTGTCGATGACCGGCACGAGCTTGCCCCCCTTCCCCACATCCCGAAGCTCGATGGCCGCTTTTCCACACACCTCACCGCATCGACCGCACGAGGTGCAGGGCCCTTCGTCGAGAACCGGCAGGATCCGGATGAGCTTTTCCAGCACCGGAGAGAGGAACGACAGCCCTCCCACCTGACGCAGATGCGCGGGCCTGGCCATCTTCCACTGCGGATGAGCTACGAGCGTCGACAGCGGCGGTCCGACGATTTCGATGGCCGATAGAGGTGGCGCGTAGCCGTGCTCCAGCGCCACCTGCCACGTCGGCACTTGGACAGGCTCGAGCCCCCACAGGTGGCAGAGCACCGCGTCGAGGCAGTAGCCGCTGCGCGAGGCCAGCAGCAACCCCATGGGGCGGGGCGAGCCCGAGCCAGGGCCATTGCCCTCCATGGCCGTGATGGCATCGACAATGCTGAGGCATGGCCGCACGGTCTCATGGATGTGCACGAGCAATTGCGCAAAGCTGCGCTGGTCCCTTCCGCTGCGCATGTGCCACTGAATCTTCTCGAGACCGACCACTGCGCCGAAGGTGTTCTTGACCGCGCCGGTGACCACCATGTGGCCGTGGGTCTTGGCCTTGGCCAGGTTGATGAGCGCGCCGGCGTCCATCATGCGCGCGCTCAAAGTGAGCTTGTGAAAGGCCGCCGAGGCATGGGACACCTCCCGCGGGTCGTCTGTGTCCGCTATCGACAAGAGATCGCCGCCGAGCAGCCCGAGCTTGCGCGCGCAGCGAGTCGCCGAGCCGATGCCGCAGGAGTCGGTGACCACGACCGACGATGCCTGGGCTGCGCGGGCCAATTGGGCCGTGGCTCGGATGACCTCGGGATGCGTGCACACAGCTCGCTCGACCGACGAGGGCCACAAGAAGTTGGGTTTGAGCACGACGCTGGCGCCGGCGTGGACAAAGGCCCCCATCCCTCCGAGGGGAGCGAGAAGCTGCTCCATGGCCTCGGTGAGACGGCCAGGGTCGTAGTCGTCGCACCGAATGATCGATACCAGAGATGCCTTGAAGTCTGTCATAGGCCAAACGTCCTCATTGGGGGGGGATTGTGCTGCGGGAGTGCCCGAAAGCGCAAGAATTAGCGGACGGTTAGGCTCGCCTGCTCAACCCGGTTGGCGGGTTTTGCGCTCCTCTTCGAGGCATCGTCCAAGGGACTCATTGACCCCACGCATCTGCTCTCGCCACTCGATTCTTACCTGCGCGCTTCGCCCTGTACAGCGCGTGATCCGCGCTTTCCATGAGGTCTTGAGGTGAAAGGGTCGAGGCCACGCAAGCCGCGACTCCCAAGCTTACGGTGATCCCCTTTTCACCGCTGACGATATCCGAGGCTCCCTGCCGAATTCTCTCCGCTATGCCGCACGCTTCGGCCAAACTGCTCGTGAACGGTAGGATCGCCACGAACTCCTCGCCGCCGTACCGACAGCAAATGTCGGAGTCTCTGACCTGCTGCGTGAGCGTCCTGGCCAGCTCGATTAAGACTCGATCTCCTTCTTGGTGGCCGTACTGATCGTTAATGAGAAATCGTCGATGTCCAAGAGGATGAGCGATACACCCGCTCCATAGCGTCGGTGACTGCGGAACTCCAGCTCGAGCAGTTCGAAGCAGGTGGAGTGATTGTAGAGACCTGTCATACCGTCGTGCAAAGAGAGGTGCGTCAGATGAGAGATGTCTGTCTCCGAAATGAGCGTTGGAGACTCGAGCTCACCGGTAATATTTGAGAGGTAGTCCAGGGCAGCGACCGCAACGCGCACGTTTCTTTGGAGACGTTCGGACATGATGTGCTTGTGGCGTAGGATCTCCCCCCACAGGGACTGAGCGACCTCAGGAGGGTAGTAGCGATGAGAGAGGACGTAAAAAAGATCCGAGTAGAACACATTTCCTCTTTCCATTATCAGCGTGTCCATTCGATCTTGTTCGGTCGAGGTCAAAGCGCGATCCCCAGCAAAGGCAGAAACCAGCGCCACCGTCATGGCCCCTTTCATGGTCGAGCACCGCAACCGATCGCCGCTGCTCTCTTCCCGAGCGCAAGCCTGCATCTCCATGCTTCTGTTCGTCATTCGAGTCATTCCTCCCGTGAGCGAGCCTCAACGACGCGCCGCCAAGGACGCGCCTCCTCTCAACAGTCGCTGGGTGATCTCGGCCACATGCTGACCTTGGAAGCGCGCGATCGCGATCTCCGTTGCGCTCGGCCGGCGCTGGCCGCCCACGCCTGCCTCGTCCGACATGCCATAAGAACCACTGCCTGAAATCGACTCTGAGGAAAGAAGCCGGTTCTCGCAATAGGGCACGCCGACGATGATCATTCCCAGGTGCACGAGAGAGACGTGGAAACTGTTGACCGTCGACTCGTGTCCGCCGCGAAGAGCCGTCGTCGAGGTGAAAACGCTGCCGACCTTGCCTATCAGAGCGCCCTGCATCCAAAGCGGACCCAGCTGATCCAGGAGCGCGCGCATCGGCGCCGCCATCACTCCGAATTCTGCGGGCGTGCCAAAGACGATGGCGTCTGCAGCCGCAAGCTCGCTGCCCGCGATGAATGGGACGTGGTCGAATGGCCTTACCGCTCTCGTCGCGCCGGGACTCTGAGAGTCACGGCGAAAATCCGCGGCTCGGAAGATCTCGACATCAGCGCCATCGACGGAGCGAGCACCCTCGGCAATGGCTTCGGCAAGCCAGTAGACCGGTTCGAAGTCACTGCAAAAAACGACGTAGAGCTTCATCGAGCGACTCCTTAGAGTTTTGTTCTCCAACAGACCCTGCGCGCTTCTACAGACCGGGAAAGATCCTCCTCAATGGTGACCGTGACCCCTCGGACTGTGCTCGGGATGCATATCGACCAAGGGCGTCGTCGCGGAGCAGAACACCTTGGGCGGCCACAGAACCCGTGTCGAGTTCTCTAGGATTCCCAGAATGTCGTTCTCGCGCAGCACGATGAGGACCTCGCCATCGAGGGCGACTTCAGTGCCAGAGTGCCTGCCGACGAGAACTCTGTCGCCGACTTTGACAGACAAGGCCTGTACCTTGCCGCTCTCGAGAAGCCTTCCGCTTCCGGCCGAGACGATGAGCGCCTCGAACGACTCCTCCTTAACCCCATGGGGAAGGAACCAGTCTTCGTGCGCCTCGCCGTCCGGGGTCAATCTCTTTACCAGCACGCAATCGTGGAGCGGTTGAATCGTCATGCATTCCTCTTTCTGCAAGAGTGGCTCAAAAGACCGAGCCGCCGCGGCGCTTTGGCCGACGACTTATTGTTAGCAAGTCGCATGCCAGGGGTGCTCGAAAAAAAAGGCCTGGATATGACTGGCAGATTTCCTTTTGGCCGTTCGGCCACTCATTCACAACAGGACACCCCCCAATCAATTTGATGGAGAAAAAGGCGGTGCACCCTCCCCCTCACCTTGCCCCAAGGGTCTCCCAAACTACGACCGCGAACCCAGCCAGCGCAGGGCGAAAGTTAAAATTTCGGCGTGGTCAAAGGCGAGAGGGGTTGGGTCTGCGGCGCGTACCCACACGGCCTCGACCGCGTCGTCGCCTCCTTTGACGTGCGTCTTTTTCTCCTCGAGCGCTCCGACAAAGGCGATGCAGATATTCCGACCTCGCGGATCCCTGCCCGGTCGCCCAAAGGCCCCAAGCTGCTCGAGCGGGACGCCTGTCAGGCCTGTCTCTTCCTCGAGCTCTCTCGCTGCCGCATCCGCGAGGTCCTCGTCCATGTCGACAAAGCCGCCGGGCAGGGCCAGCATGCCGGCAAACGGCTCGTTCCGACGGCGCACGAGCAGCACCTCGATATCGTCCCGCGGTCCGGCCAGCACGACCGCATCCACGGTCACCATGGGTCTTGGGTAGGGATAAGTGTACATGAGGCTATGAGTTTGGCTCAGATTCGGTCTTGTGCGCAATCGCCCCTGGCGCCGAGGCCTCCTGCTTAAGTTTTGTGTGCGATGGCCGTTTTGTTCTTATTGGAAAGACCTCGGCCCCAACGAAAGAGGTATGCGACCATGAATCGGAGCAGCCCACTCCTCGCGATCGCCCTGTTTCTCGCCACGGCAACGGCCAGCGCCGAGGGAACCTATCAAATCGGCGTCAACCAGAACCTCATCGTGGATCCCGAGGACGGGAGCCGGCCAGACACCATCCTGCATGTCGACATTCAGCGCGTGGGCGAGGTGATCAACATCGCGGCGGGCAATAACGCCGGCAACCTCACCAACCGGGCCATTACCTTTACGCTGACGAATCCGAGCGGCGTCGCTGTGCGCACCAATCAGAACCTCACGGCCGGCGTGGGCTACATCAATACCCCGGGGGTGCAAATACCCTGCCCGCTCAGGGTCACGCCGTACCGCTATACAACTCTAGCGACCGGCACCTATACCCTGACATTCACAGTGCAAGGGAATACCAACTTCCAACTCGACCCCTTTGATGTCACGGTGACCAACTCCGCGACCGAGGTCGTCTACCCTTGCGCCAGAGACACCAACGGCGATGGCAAGATCGATCAAACCCAGGACAACTCGCCTGTGGGCGAGACCGTGCAGGCCTACTTGGGCGGCAGGCTTCACTCGCAGCTGTGGAGCCTCAATGCCGAGAACTACACCAACGGCACCAACGCCGACTTTTTTGTGCTCGTGCCTGGCGGACGCACGGGTGAGGACTACACATGGTTGCTCGATCTCAACGACTTGGCGGGCTACAAATACGAGATCGCTGGCAACTTCACCGGTGTCGACTCCCCCAATGCCGTGGGCGTTGTCGTGGCTGGTTTCAGCGTGCGCTATTTCAATAATTCCTACACTGAGGACTTTGACATCTACCTCAATCATCCGGCCGTGGCCACGGGCGTTAACACGGCGCCGAACATCAGCGACTTCCGGTTTCTCGACAGCTCGGGAGTCGACAACTCCATCTCCCCGGGCGTGACAGGCGGCGTGCAAGATACGGGCAGCTTCAAATTCACGTCAGACGTCGACGGCACCTACGCGATTTTCATCAATGCCGACGACGATGACATCTACGACCCAACCCTGGGCTTTGACATCATGCTGGCCGGCATCGCGACCGTTGGCCCCAACACCGTGGCCTTCAACGGCAAGGACAACAGCGGCAATGCCATGCGGGAAGGCGCCCACTCGGCAAGGCTCTCCCTGCGCACGGGCGAGTACCACTTCGTGGGCGCGGACATCGAGTCGTCGCGGCCGGGGTTGCGCATCCTCGACGCCAATGATCCCACGGACATCCTGCCTGCCACGATGTTGTGGAACGACTCGTTCATCACGCCGCGCACGACGTTTCCCGTGTATGAGACCTATCCGAGCGGCCTTTCCTCTGGGGAGTGGACAGACGCGGTCGTCGCGGGCGTCAACGCCCATGCGTGGGGCAGAGAGATAGAATTGTCCGAATCCAACAACACCTACATCGATTCCTATGTGTACGGTTTGAGCGACGAAGAGACTCTGGACGTTATCGTGATAGGCGCGAATCCCCGCTTGTCGCCGATCAAGACCGTCACAGTAGTGGAAGGTGGCCTGGCGCGGCCGAACAAAACGCTGGAGTACACCATCACGGTGCGCAACACGGGCATCGGTGACGCGACGAACGCCCGCATCGAAGACCTTCTTCCAGCCACCACCACCCTCGTGGGCGGACGCCTCACCTGCACGACTACCAGGACCTACGACGATGAGGATATCCCCCCCACCGTGTTGCCGTGCGCATCAAGCGGCGCGCTCTTGACCGAAGCCAACCCCGTGGTGGTCAGCGGCCTCACGGTTCCTGGCGCCACGGACGGGGGCGGCTTTGGCCTGGCCACCATCACCTTCGAGGTGAGCCTCAACCCCGGCGTCGGCCGCGTGGTCTCGAACCAAGCCCACGTCACAGCCGATAACGCCATCAACGTCCTGTCCGACGACGACGAGACCGACGCGGGCATCCACCCGACCCAAACCGTCGTGTTCAATAACGCGCCCATCGCCGGGGCGGATGTCATGGTCATCAGTTCGACAGCGCCGCATGTTCTCGCAGTGCTCAACAACGACTCCGATGCCGATGGCGCTGTGCTGGCGACCTCGTTCACCGTGGTGAGCGGTCCGACACACGGCAATGTGTCGGTCAATGCGGACACGGACGCAATTACGTACACATCGTTTGGAATTTTTCCCCAAAACGACAGCTTTACCTACCAGATCACCGACAACGAAGGAGCCACGGCCACGGCCACGGTGACTCTATACGCCGACGAGGATGCGGACGGCCTCACCCACGACGAGGAGATCGCCGCGGGCACGGATCCTCTGTCCTCCGACACGGACGGCGATGGGCTGTCCGATGCGACGGAGCTCGGGATCAACAAGCTCTACGACCCCGGCGCAGAGACGAACCCATGGGACGCCGATACCGACGATGACGGTCTGCTGGACGGCGACGAGGTGCTCGTCTCTGGCCCTCTGTTGGGCTTTGCCGCCACCGATCCTCTGGACCAAGACTCCGACAACGACGGACTCTCCGATGGTCTCGAGGTTGGGGTAAGAGAGCCCGTGGAAAGCGGCGCGAGTCACGGCATCGCCTTCCTCGGCACCAACACGGACTTAGCGTCGTGGCAACAGGACGCCGACCCCTCGAGCATGACCGATCCCAACAACGACGACACCGACGGCGACGGAATCGTCGATGGTACCGAGGACGCCAACCACGACGGCGCGACGTTGAACGACATCGGCAACACAGGCACGGCAGGCAGCGGCGAGACCGATCCCAACAACATCGACACCGACGCCGATAGGCTGGAGGATGGCGACGAGACGTTTGGCAGCGGCCCACTCACGGGATTTGGCCCAACCGATCCCCTGGACAAAGACACGGATGACGGCGGCGTCTTCGACGGCGTGGAAGTGCTCACGGATCTGACAGATCCCAACGTAGGCGCCGATGATCTCTACGACGAGGACGGCGACGGGCTGACCACCCCGCAGGAGCTTCTCCTGGGCACTGACCCCGAGGACAAGGACACCGACGGCGACGGCATCTCCGATGGAGACGAAGTCGGCCCAGATGGCCACTACGATATCGGCGTTGATACCGATCCCCTCGACGCCGACACCGACGACGATGGGCTGTCTGACGGCTCTGAGGTCGGCCCAGACGGGATTTACAATGTCGGCGAGGACACCGATCCCCTCGATGCCGACACCGACAACGACGGTCTGTCCGATGGGCTCGAGGTCGGAGTGACCGACCCTGTCGAGGGCGGCACCGCCGTGGCGTTCGAAGGGACAGACACCGATGCCGATGGGTGGCAGCGAGACCTCGATCCGAACAGCATCACGGATCCGCTCGATGCGGACACCGACAACGACGGCTTGCTCGACGGTGAGGAAGACAGCAACCACGACGGCAAAGTGGTCAACACCATCGGCGATTCAGACAGCACAGGGAGCGGCGAGACCGACCCCCTCGATCCTGACACCGACGACGATGGGCTGTCTGACGGCTCTGAAGTCGGCCCAGATGGCCACTACGACCTCGGCGTTGACACCCATCCCCTCGATGCCGACACCGACAACGGCGGTCGCATGGATGGCGACGAGGTGCTGTACGACAACACGGACCCCAACGTGGGCGCCGACGACATCATCGACTCGGACAATGACGGGCTCACGAACCAACAAGAGTTGGCGTTAGGCACAGATCCCCTGGTTCAAGACAGCGACAAAGATGGGCTGATCGATGGCGACGAGGTAGGGCATGACGGGCTCCTCGACGTGGGCACAGATACGGACCCCCTCGACCCAGACACCGATGACGACGGCCTTCTAGACGGCGACGAAGTGCACGGCACGGGCCCGCTCGCCCACATCGGCACCACCGACCCCTTGGACGACGACACCGACGACGGCGGCGTGACGGATGGTGATGAGGTGCTCGTCAACGGCACAGATCCCAACAACGGCGAAGACGACTTCCCAGACACCGACACCGGCATGGACACCGGCACAGGCGTGGACACCGGCACAGGTGAAGACACCGACACAGGCGTGGACACCGGCACAGGTGAAGACACCGGTACAGGCGTGGACACCGGCACAGGCGTGGACACCGGCACAGGCGTGGACACCGGTACAGGCGAACCAGTGGCCGATGCCGACGACGACGGCGTGCTCGATGACGACGACAACTGTGCCGACATTTCCAACCCGGATCAGGCCAACCTCGACAAAGACGAATTGGGCGACGAATGCGATTCAGACAAGGATGGTGACAACGTGCCAAACAATCAGGACAATTGCGACACGATCCCGAATGCGGATCAAGAGGACCTCGACGAAAACGGACAGGGCGCCGCCTGCCAGGGTGAGGAGAACGTCTACTATTCGGGCGGCTCGTGCAGCGCAGCGGCCACGGGCAGCGGCAAGGGCCGTGGCTCGTGGGTGCTGGTGCTCCTCGGCATGCTCGGTCTTCTGTGGCGCAGACGCACGACTCCGACTGCTTGCCTGGCTCGCGTGACGGCGACGCTCCTCGTCGCGGTGGCGCTGCTGCAGTCGCCGAGAGCCGAGGCCGAAGATATCGTGAACGTACAGTCGTTTCGGCCTTCGCCGTTCATGAACGATTTGTACAACACCGCCATGGGCGACACCCGCGACCGCCAAGGGGCCTGGAGCATCGGTCTTTTCGTGCACTATCAAAAAGACCCGCTTGTGCTTCGGTCCTCACTGTCCAATGAGGTTTTTCGCAAGGTCGTCGAGCACCACCTCATGGCGGACTTGGTCGGCGCGATCAGCCCATTCGAATGGTGGGACTGGGGTATCGCCATGCCGTTTCTCGCCTATCAGACTGGCGAAGGGCTGGCAGGACAAGGCGCGCCGAGCACCATGGGCGTCGGCGACCTGCGGCTCTACACCAAGCTGCGGATCGCCCGCACCAAGAGCAAGGTGCTGGCGTTTGCGTTTGCGCCTTATCTCACCTTTCCAACCGGCAAGCAGACCGATCAGTTTGCCGGCTCTGCGGGCATGACCTTCGTTCCTCAGCTCGCCTTGAGCGCCGGATGGTCGAGGTTCGGATTTGCCTTGAACGCCGGTTATCGCTTCGTGAAAGACGTGGAATTAAAGAACGGAACTACAGAATACCTCGCCCTCAAGGACGAGATCCTCGCCTCCGGGGCCATGTGGGTGTGGTTCGTGAAAGAGCGGCTGCAGCTCATCGGCGAAGGGCAGGCCGCCACCACGGCCAGCGAGCCGTTTGCGCACATGCGGCAAACGCCGGTGGAGGCCCTGGCCGGGCTTCGGATCTACCCCGCGTCGTGGATCCATCTCAACCTGGGCGGAGGTTTGGGGCTCACCAGAGGCTACGGCATGCCGCAGTTCCGCCTCCTGGCTGGCTTGCAGATCACCTCTCCGAAAAAGATGGAGCCCGAGCCGCCCAAGGACACCGATGGCGATGGCCTCCTCGATTACCAGGACAAATGTCCC
This sequence comes from Myxococcota bacterium, assembly GCA_025453525.1. Classification (GTDB taxonomy): domain Bacteria; phylum Myxococcota_A; class Polyangia; order JAAYKL01; family JAAYKL01; genus JALOQD01. The sequence continues at coordinate 2,723 of JALOQD010000186.1, read as the reverse complement.
AATGACCCAGAGGACAAGGACGCCTTCGAGGATGAAGACGGCTGCCCAGATCCCGATAACGACGGCGACGGCATCCTCGATGTCAACGACAAGTGCCCGCTCGACCCAGAGGACAAGGACGCCTTCGAGGACGAAGACGGCTGCCCAGATCCCGACAACGACGGCGACGGCATCCTCGACGTCAGCGACGAGTGCCCGCTCGAACCAGAGGACAAGGACGCCTTTGAGGACGAGAATGGCTGTCCAGATCCCGACAACGACAAAGATGGTATCCTCGACGTCAACGATAAGTGCCCGCTCGAGCCAGAGACGGCCAATGGAGTGCAAGACGACGACGGGTGCCCGGATGAGATGGCCAAGGTCGAGGGCAAGAAGATTGTCATTCTCGACAAGATCTATTTCTACACAAACAAGACCAAAATCATGGAGAAGAGCTACAACGTGCTCGACGCCGTGGTGGAGGTGCTCAAGCAGCATCCGCAGATCATCAAAGTCCGCATCGAGGGGCACACCGACTCTAGAGGCAAGGACGCGCACAATCTCAAGCTGTCCAATGGTCGGGCCAAGTCCGTGCTCAAGTATCTCGTCGACAACGGCATCGAGCGCAAGCGCCTCAAAGCGGTCGGCTTTGGCGAGAAGCAGCTCATCGTGAAGCCCGAACAGACAGACGATGACTATGAGGCCAACCGCCGAGTGGAGTTCATCATCCTCGAGACCAGTGGTTTGGACGCCATTGTCGAGAAGCCCTGACAAAGGCTCCCACGCCCCCTACAGACGATGTAGGACGGGATCGCACAAACCCCACATCCCCCCCGCCTTTCGGCCACCAGCGACACACGGAGCCCGGCCACGGGCATTTATCGCTGCGCCGGTGGCGGGCAGGGGCCGCGCCCTTGCCGATTGGGTTGTTGGGGGGGGGATTTGCCTGAACCTCGTCGTTTGCCATCGTACAATTACGGGGTTACGATCACTAACATAGAGCCGCGGTTGGCCGGCTAGGTTGGAGAGTGGATGCGCAACTCCAAATCGTTTAGCAATACACCCTCTGTCTCTCAGACAGGGGGTGTGAATGACCTCGTACCGCAACGGCAGCACGTCGGGCGATATGAGATCATTTACCCCATCGCCCAAGGGGGCATGGCCGCTGTGTACGTGGCTCGGTTGTCGGGCATGGCTGGGTTCGAAAAGCTCTATGCTGTCAAGGTCATCCATCCTCACCTTTCCGAAGACGAGGCCTACATAAACATGTTTCTGGATGAGGCGAGGCTTGCCGCCGGGATCCAGCACCCCAATGTGGCCGAGACCTTCGAAGTTGGTCACGACGATGGCGTGCTGTACATGGTGGTTGAGTTCGTCCATGGCCAGAGCCTGCGCGCTTTCTATTCCCGTGCCGCCACCTTGGGCGTGGATATCTCGCAGCCCGTGGCCGCCTTCGTCGTGTCTCGCGTGTGCCAGGGGTTGCAGGCAGCCCATGAGCACCGCGGTATCGATGAGCAGCCTCTCAATATTGTTCACCGAGACATTTCGCCTTCCAATATTCTCATCTCGTACGATGGTTTTGTAAAAGTCATCGACTTTGGCGTTGCCTATGCCCAGGGGCGCCTATCCGAGACCGTGGCCGGCACTATCAAAGGCAAAATCGGCTTTCTTCCTCCTGAGCAGATCCGAGGCTCGGAGCTCGATGGCCGGGCCGATATTTTCTCGTTGGGCGTTGTGCTGTACATCATGACCACCGGTACGCCGCCGTTCCGCAGCGCCACCGAAGCCGAGCAGTTGTACAAAGTGCTCAACGGACGCTTTCCCCTGCCGCGGGAGGCGAACCCGTCGGTGCATCCGACTCTCGAGCGGATCATCCTCACGGCCATGGCCCTCCGGCGCGAGGACCGATACCCTAACGCCGAAGCCATGCGTAAGGACTTGGTGCGGTTTATCGGCAAGTCCGGCACGCAAGTGGGCTCTGACGGCCTGTCGAAGCTCATGCGGTCACTGTTCGCCAGCGATCTCGCCAAGCACAAAGAGCTCGTCAAGGAGTTCCGCTCGCGCCGGAGAACCCAGGGCAAGAAGCCAGGTGAGGCTGATGAGCTGACCCCTTCTCCCCATGTTCGAGACGACTCTATTTCAATGGTGAAAGCCGAAGCGAAAAAGCTCCAGACAGAAGTCGTATCGCGAACGATGCCCGCCTACAAGCGACTTTGGCTTAAGACCATTGAGTACATTCTCTCTCTGCTGAGGTCCAAGGACAAGCTGCACCGCCTCTGGTCGGCGTTCTCTGAGGCGCTTGTCCTCCTCCGACAGAGGATGCCTCGGCAACGAGCTCTCCAGCGTCTATCGTCGGCTCAGGGTGCAGTGATCGCGGGGACGGGGCTCCTGACCTTGATTCTCGTATTCTCGTTCGTTCGAGGGGGCGCCTATGAGGCCCCGCAGGGTCCGGCAAACACGGGCAAGCTCACCGCGAGCTTGTTTCTGTTTGTGCAAAAGGCAGCCCTCGGATTGAGTCAACTCGATGCCTCGTGGAGTGTGATGCGGTCTGCTCGGGTCCAGCAGAGTCCCAAGCTCATTCGCCTCACTTTTACCCTGTCGCCCCAAACCGCGCAGGTGAGCCTCGATGGGCAGCTAATCCCAGCGGGCGCTCGAACCCTCGAGCTCGCTGCAGACGGTAGCCCACACGCCGTTGTCATTTCTGCGGCCAAATACCAGCCCGCGGTGCGCAGCGTCATCGCAGA
>JALOQD010000185.1 GCA_025453525.1 Myxococcota bacterium | reverse complement strand
AAACTGGTGGAACAGGCCTTTGTTCAAACGTTGGCTTCTGTGGATCGCTGCCTCTTGGTCACCAAATCCATTTTGGAGTATTCGGACATCGGAAAAGAGAAGCGAGGGTTGGACGAGGTGAGGGTATCCGAGGCAATTGCCCAGATTCTCGAAAAGTATCAGTCGCGAATCGAGGAGCTGGGCATCGTGGTGGACGTGCGCGTGCCTGAGGATAGCGTGCTTCGATGTCAAAAGAGTCATTTGTCCGCGGTGTTTGGGCCTCTCGTGGCGAATGCGATCGATGCTCTGGCAGAGGTGCCTGTGGGCCAAAAAGAAAGGCGTCTTCATCTCCGCGAGGTCACGATGACGGATCGGCGGATCTTCGAGATTCAGGATACAGGGCCGGGCATGGCGCAAGAAGTGCTCGCCAAAGTATTCGAACCGTTCTTCTCGACGAAGCCGAGCACCGGCCTCGGATTGGGACTCGGCATGGCTGCCAAGTACCTGTCCATCTACAACGGGAAGATAAAGATCATAAGCGAGCCTGGTTGTGGCACGTGTGTCGAGCTCTTCTTCCCGGAGCCGTAAGGCGCATCCCCAGGAAATTGACGCCGCTGCGTGCTCGACCCCGTGGCGACGTTCATCGGAGAGCGCGGAGAAAGACGCCCCTTGCGTTTCAGGACCCCCCGAGGGTTACTTTTTCTCCAGGCCCTTCTTTGCCTCGGCTGATTCGTCCTTGAGCAGCCAGGTCTTTTGGAGAGCCCGCAGGACGATGACCGCCTCGTTCATGGTGCGGACGAACTCCTTGGACATCTGGGGCATCTCGGGGCCGATCTTGGCGAGCTCATGGGCGATGAGGGACATGTTGTCCACCAGCTTCTCGAGCTTCTTCGACTCGCTCATCCTGCCGAGCTGCTCGACGAACGCGTTCATACGCTTGTCGTGGAGCACGTTGTCGGCTGCCACAAAGGTGCGGTTGATGTGACCAGAGTCAGAGAGCTGGGTCTCGAGCTGCGCGAACACGCGCTGCATGCGGTCGATGAGCTGGGTCCTCCGCTCGGCCTCCATGGTGTTGGACACGGCGCCCATCACCCGCCTCGTGTTGGGGTCATTGAAAAGCTTGTCCGCTCCCTGGAAGGTGCGGCGCACGCTTTTGTCCTCGAGCACCTCGGCGAGGGGCTCCTCGATGCGGCCGAGCAGGCGATTCATGGTGCTCATGGTGGGTCCGACTTCATCGAACGCCTCCATCATGCGCGACAGGCGATCGTCTTCTTCGAGCTTGGTCGTGACGATCTCCATCGACGCGACTGCGCGGTCGAGGGTCGTCAGATACCGAGCGACATCGACGTTTGAGATGGTGTCGAGGAGATCCGCCAGCTCGTCGGCTGGCAAAAACGCGCCGGGTGAGAGCACCGGCGCCTGGGGATCTGGGATTTCCAGGTGGATTTGCTTTTCGCCGATGCCCAGAATTCGCCGGAGCTGAGCCCGCGAGCCCTGCTTGACGCGGCCGGCGTGCTGCTCGCGCACGAGGAGCTCCACCTCGAGGCGGTTGTCATTGAGTAGGACCATGGAGCCCACCTCGCCGATCTCGATGCCGGACAAGAGGATGGGCAAGCCCTCGCGCAGCCCTTCGCCGCGGGCGACGAGGGTCCGGTAGGCGACCTTCTTCTCGAACCAACGGTTCTCGGCCACGGTGGCGAAGAGGAACACCACGACCGCGACGAGGGACAACAGCACGAGGACGCCAGCCGTGCGTTCTCGATATGAAAGATGAATCCTCACCTACATGCTCCCTGGCGGCGCAATGGAGTCGCTCGACTTAGTGTAGCGCACAATTTCGCCACTGTGCCGCAAGGTCCATTCTTCGAACTCAGGATGCTGCCGGGCCATGCACACGACAATCGCGTGACGTCCCGCGAGGTGCCGCTCGAGCAGCACGGACCAGCCTCGACCTCGACCGCGGTCCATCTCCCAATTCCCAATGCCCTCGAGCACCACGAGCTTGGGTTCGAGGACAAGCGCGCGAGCGAGGCAGGCCCGCCAGCGGGTGGCGCCGTCCATCTCGTGGGGTTGAAGATGAGCGATTCGGGTGAGGCGGAACTCCTCGAGGGTGCGTTCGATGACGCTCTCCTCTTCCGCTGCGGACAGTCCGCCGTGAATGGACAGGGGCAGGACGATGTTTTCCCGCACCGTGCGATTCGACAGAAGGCCGCCGTAGCCGTGGACGAAGCCGATGGACGGCCGCAGACGTTGCAAGGGCAGGTATTCCATGCGGTACACGTCGCGACCGAGGATCTCCACCGTGCCATCGAGGGGCGGACCCAGGGTGGCGAGGATCCGCGACAGGCGAGTGGTGGGATCGACCTCGGGCTCGGGTCGGTCGGGCTGCAGGGAGATCCACTGGCCCTGCGCCACGGTGAGGGGAGGAACGCTCCACGTGAAGCCAGACACATCGAAAGACAGGCCGTCCACGAGCTTGAGCACGCTCGAGGCGCGCGCTGAGCTCACAACACGCCTCCGATCATCGCCACCGCGCTCGAGTCGACGAGCAAGGTCGCAGAGAGCGCGAGCTGAAACACGAAGAGGAACACCAGTGAATCGAGCGAAGCCCGAGACACCGCGATGGGAACCTCGGTGGAGGCGCGCATGACGGACATGCCGTGATAGCAGGCGATGACGAATAGCCCGATGCCGGTGCCGAGGATCTTCACGGAGAACACGACAATATCCCCGGGCGTCACCGCCGACAACACCGAGTGGAGGAACACGCTCGCCGGGACCGAAACCAAGGAGCGGGTCAGAGCATAGCCGCCGCCCAGGGAGACACAGCCGAAGACGATGTTCAGGGAGAGCAAGGCCAACACGCCGCCGAAGATGCGCGGCGTCACCAGTTGGCGGATGGGCGAGATGCCCATGACCTCGAGGGCTTCGATTTCGCGCTGCACCCGCATCACACCGAGCTCGGCGGAAATGGCCGTGACCGACCGGGTGATAATCACGCCGCCGGTGATGAGCGGCGCCACCTCGCGCAGCACGATGACCGTGAGAAGCCGCCCCAGGTTGTCTGCCCCTGAAAGCGTTCCAATGCCTCCGATGCCTTTCACGATGGAGAACCCACCCACCATCAGCGCGATGACCACGACGGGCAAGATGGATTGGACGCCCGTGTAGTACACCTGCAGCATCACTTGGCGCAGGAAATCCCGTTGACCCAGGTCCCGGTCGGTCCAAACCACCTTGAACGAGAGGTAGAGCAGCCCAAAGAGCTTGAGCACATAATGCAAAAGTCCGATAAACGCTTCGCCGAGCTTGTCGACCCACTTCCACATGTCCGATGCTCTACAGAAGGCAAGCCTCCTTGCCAGTCACGGGCGTAACACTCTTGGTTTAGCACGCTCTATTCGTGCAGGACGGAAATCGCGTTTTTTTGCAAGAGGGAGAGGCGAACCATGAAGAAACTAGAAAAAGGAGATATCGCACCGGACTTCGCCCTGCTCGATCAGGACGGGCAGACCGTGAAGCTGTCGGATCATCGCGGCCAAAAGGTCGTATTGTACTTTTATCCGAGGGCCGACACCCCTGGGTGCACCCGTCAGTCGTGCAGCGTTCGAGACGCGCTGCCCGATCTGTCGCGACTGGGCGTCCAAGCCTTTGGCATCAGCCCGGACAAATCCGAGCGTCAGAAGAAGTTTGACGACAAGTACGGGCTGCGCTTTCCCCTGCTGTCAGACCTCGACTACTCGGTGGCCACGGCGTACGGTGCGTTTGGCGAAAAGAAGCTCTACGGCAAGACGGCGCTCGGCATCACTCGCTGCGCGTTCGTGATAGACGAGCAGGGCAAGCTCCTCGCGACCTTCTACAAAATCAAGCCAGAAGACACCGTGCCCAAGGTGAGAGAGATTGTCGGCTGAACAGGGAGCCGTGGCTTTAAGATAGTCATTTCCCGCGGTTTCGTCCTGTTATATACACTTGAGAGCATAGGCATGCTCGATCGGGTTGGTCGAGCCTCGCAACGACCATTTATGGAGACAAAGATGAGACTATCTCGCACGTTTTGGTTTGCCTGCTTGCTCGGGTCCCTGAGTTTGGGCAGTGCCTGCGGTGACTCCGACGATCCCATCGACACGGGTGCAGAAGGCGAGGGCGAGGGAGAAGGCGAGGGCGAGGGAGAAGGCGAGGGCGAGGGAGAAGGCGAGGGCGAGGGAGAAGGCGAGGGCGAGGGAGAGCTCGTGGGCACCTGGGCCGCCCTGATCCAGACCCAAGCCAACATGAGCGTCATGGGCACGATCAACATGATGAACGTTGGAAAGGCCTGGACCCTGAATGTCATTACGGCCGAAGGGGATCACTTTGTCCAGGCTACGACCATTTGCGGTTTGGAGCAAAAGGCGACCCCCGAGATGATGACCATCTCGATTCCGCAGGCGTATCTCGACGCCCTGCCCACGGTCGACAAACCCGTGTATTCGGACGGAACGAGCTATACCCAGCCCAGGGTCGTGGAGCTCTCGGGTCTGGACGGCAGTCAGTTCACCGACATAGAGAACGACGCTCTACCGAAGAAGGGTTCAGGCGCCAATGACAAGCGCGTGCAGGACTGGGACGAGGATGGCAAGCCAGGCCTGACGGTGCACGCCAAGGGCAAGGCCGGCACCCCGATCATTGGGCCGATGGAGGCTGACCTGTACGTGGTGCAGCGCTACTGGAGCGAGCTCGACGGTGAGATGACCGACTCGGACCATATCGCGGGCCTCGTGACTTGGGACATGGAGCAAGTGACCCTCGGCGCCAGCGCAGGAGGGGATCTTTTCATGCAGGCGAGCCCGAGCCAAACCCCTGTCAAGGACGGAGCCAAGAGCTTTTTCCGCATGGTCCGCATGGCCGATGGCATCGGCTGCGCCGAGGTCCTCGCGGGCAAGGATACGCTCTTCGATTTCTGATGAGCTCTCCCCAGTTCCAGGCGTGCAGTTGTAACTTCTCAAAAAAATAGGAATATATCATTTGGTCTAGTTGCTCTCTGGGCCAGGGTCGGTCTGCACAAAGGACGGTTATGAAGCATCTGTTTCGCGCGTTCGTGTTTTTGCTCCTCATCGCGGCTGGGGCGGGCGTGTTCGCGTGGCTCGTGAGCTCTCGGCAGAGTCCTTCAAGGCAAGAGTCCGGCCCTGTGGTGATCCCCGTGACGACCACCGAGGTCGTGGCTGCGTCTGGCAAGGCCAAGGTCATGGCCAGCGGTACGGTGGTCCCTGCTCGTTCCGTGCGCATATCGGCCGAGGTGCCGGGCAAGGTGGTGGCCGTGGGCTCGCGGCTGAAGCCCGGCGGTCGACTGCGCAAGGGCGATTTGGTCGTCCGCCTCGACGTGCGAGACTACGATCTCGCCGTGACCCAATCCAAGGCCGCCGTGGCCCAGGCGCAGCTCCAGCTCGAGGAGGAGGCAGGGCGCAAGGTAGTGGCCGAGAAAGAGTGGAGCCTGCTCGAGTCGGAGGTTTCGCCTTCGCAGCCAGGTCGAAGGCTCGCTCTCCGAGAGGCGCAGCTCGAAATGGCAACGGTGGCGTTGGAAGCGGCGAGGAGCCGCATGGAGCAAGCGCAGCTCTCTCGCCAGCGGACGTCGGTGGCAGCTCCGTTCGACGCTCTGGTGCTCGATGAATCTGTCGAGGCTGGCCAGTACTTGCAGCCCGGCGCTGTTCTGGCGACCCTGGTGGCGAGCGAGGCGTTCTGGGTGCGCGTGCCTCTGCCCATGGATCGGTTGCCTTGGATCTCGCGGCCCGGCCCTGACGGCAAGGGCGGCTCGCCGACGCGCATTGTGCAGAAAGTGTCACCCGGGGTGACCGTGGAGCGCCAGGGCCGCGTGGTGGAGTTGCTCGCCGACCTCGACGAACGAGGCAAGATGGCCCGGCTCGTGGTGGAGATACCGCACCCTTTGGGGGATGAAACCTCGAGCGAGTTGCCGATCCTGCTCGGCGCCTATGTGGATGTCGAAATCGAAGGCCCGGCTCTCGAAGGCATGGTGGCGATCCCCAAGAGCGCGATCGACGAGACCGGACACGTTTGGCGCGTCGCGGCCGGAAAGCTCGAACAGGCAGCCGTGACCGTGGGATGGACCGAGGGCCTGACAGCCTACGTCACCGCGGGTCTCGCGCCAGGGGAGCGCGTGCTCACGAGCCGGCTCTCCACGCCGGTCGAAGGACTGGAGGTGCGCGACGAAAGCGCACAAGGCGCAAAGGCCGCGGCGGCCCCGCCGGTCGAGGGCGCAAAATGAGCGAGTCACCGCAACTGCGGGGGGCTATCGCCTGGATGGCGAAAAACCCGGTCTGCGCGAATCTCCTGCTCGTGGCGCTGCTCTTCGGAGGTCTCTTGTCGGCCAACCTCATGGTGCGGCAAGAGGTCTTCCCCCCAATTGAACCCGATATCGTGAGCATCTCCGTGCCCTATCCTGGGGCGAGCCCCTCTGAGGTCGAATCTGGCATCCTTTTGGCCCTCGAGGAAGCCCTGCGTCCCCTCGACGGCGTTAAACAGGTCAACGCCACCGCGTCCGAGGGCGTGGGCTCGGTGACTCTCGAGCTGCTCAACGGGGTCGACAAGAACAAGGCCCTGACAGATGTCAAAAATGCCGTGGATCGCATCGTCACTCTGCCTGATCAGGCAGAACGGCCCATCGTCATGGCGCCGACCTACCGATCCGAGGCCATCTCCATCGTCATCTTCGGAGACCAGAGCGAAGCCGTGCTGCGGGAGGTGGGCGAACAGGCGCGCAACAGCTTGTTGGACGTCGACGGTATCTCCTACGTCGAGCTGTCCGGAGTGAGACCCTTCGAGATCTCCGTGGAAATCCCCCAGGAGAAATTGCGCGCCCATGGCCTGACTCTTCCCGAGGTCGCCAGAACGATTCGAGCCACGGCCGTGGAGATGCCCGCTGGCGGTGTCAAGACAGCGTCGGGCGAGGTGCTGCTGCGCACGGCAGAACGCCGCGAGCTGGGGGCGCAGTACCGCGACATCCCCATCGCCTCTGGCGCCGATGGCGCGGTGCTGCGGCTTTCCGATATCGCCCTCATTCGCGACGGATTCGCGGACGTGGACCTGCGCGCGCGCTACAACGGAAAGCCAGCGGTCGTGCTCGAGGTGTACAGCGTCGGCGACGAGTCGCCCACCGAGATCGCGGCCACGGCCAAGCAGTTTGCGGCAGAGCTCTCCCAACGCCTGCCGCCTGGCCTCTCGGTGCAGACCTGGGGCGACATGTCCGAGCTCTACCAGCAGCGCCTCGATCTGCTTTTGCGCAACGCGACGCAGGGGCTCATCATCGTGCTTATCCTGCTCGGGGCGTTCCTCGAGCCGCGCATTGCCTTTTGGGTGGCGATGGGGATCCCGACGTCTTTTCTCGGCGCGCTCCTGATGATGCCTGTGTTTGGTATCTCGCTCAACATGGTGACCTTGTTTGCGTTCCTCATCACGCTCGGCGTCGTGGTGGACGATGCCATCGTCGTGGGAGAGCACTTTTTTGAGCTGCGGCGCAGTGGGCGGCCGAGCCTGGAGTGCGCGGCCGAGGCAGCGCGGCTCATGGCGCGGCCGGTGTTCTTTTCCGTGGCTACGACCATCGTCGCCTTCTTCCCGCTGCTGTTCATTCCCGGCACGCGCGGCAAGTTCATGTACGTCATTCCCGCGGTGGTGATCATGGTGCTCCTCACCTCGATCTTGGAATCTTTTTTCGTTTTGCCCGCGCACCTCGCGGCCCTGCGCAGCCCAGGACCGCTCTTGAACAAGCTGCTGCGTCCACAGCGCGCGGTGGATCGCGGCACGCAGTGGTTCATCGAGAAGCTCTATGGTCCGGCGTTGTCGCGCGTGCTGCGGGAGCGGTGGATCACCCTGGCCGTGGCCATCGCCCTCGTCATTGGGAGTGTGGGGATCGTCGCAGGTGGTCGGTTGAAATTCGTGTTCTGGCCCAAGGAGGAGTCCGACTGGATCAACGTGGACATCCGCCTGCCTTTCGGCTCTTCCATCGACGACACCGAGGCCGTGGTGAACCGGGTGGTGGCATCGGCCCATCAAGCGTTCGCCGATTCGGGCGGAATGACGCTCAGTCGGGGAATCTACTCGATCGCGGGATACGGCGAGGGAGGACAAGGCAGCCATCGGGGTTTGGTGGTCATGAGCCTCGTGCCTGGTGAAGAGCGCGCCATCGGCTCTGCAGAGTTGTCGCAGCGCTGGCGCAAGGCCGTGGGCCAGGTGCCAGGCGTCGAGGCGATTTCGTTCGACTCGAGCACCGGTCATGGTGGCGCCACAATCGATATCGAGCTGTCGCACCGAGACACCGCCGTGCTCGAGGACGCGGCTCGCGAGCTGGCTGGACGGCTCGCCGAATTCAAAGGCACCAAGGATATCGACCCGGGCATCGAACTGGGCAAGCCCCAGTGGAGCTTCACCCTGTCGCCCACCGCTTCGGCCCTCGGCCTGTCCACCGCGGAGCTCGCCTCTCAGGTCCGTGCGTCGTTCTACGGCGTCGAGGCCCTTCGCCAACAGCGGGGACGCAACGAGCTTCGGGTCATGGTGCGGCTGCCCATGGCCGACAGGCGGCTGCTCGCCAGCGTGGAGGATCTGGTGCTGCGCACGCCCAAAGGGGGAGAGCTCTCCTTGCGAGATGCCGCCGCGGTGGAGCATGGCCATTCCTACACGGTGATTCGACGCACCGATGGCAAGCGGACCATTCGCGTCAAGTCCGAAGTGGATGAGAAGGAGTCGAACTCCCAGGAGATCATCGGCGATGTGTTCTCGACCGTGTTGCCCGAGCTCGAGGGCCGATACCCCGGCCTGTCAGCGCAGTCCTCGGGCCGCCAAAAGTCGAACGACGAGTTCTTGGATTTTATGAAGTTCGCCTATTTCCTGGCGCTGCTCGGCATCTACGTGCTCATCGCCATTCCCCTTGGGAGCTACGCGCAGCCGTTCTTCGTGGTGATGATGTCGATCCCGTTTGGCATCATCGGCGCGATCTTCGGCCACCTGCTGCTGGGATACGATCTGAGCCTCATCAGTCTCATGGGCATGGTCGCCTTGTCCGGCGTCGTGGTGAACGACGCCATCGTGCTCACCGACGCGGCCAATACCTATCGGGACGAGGGGTGCGGCGCTGTCGAGGCTGCGCTGCGAGCAGGGAAATTCCGCTTCCGCGCCGTGTTCCTGACCACGGCCACCACGTTTGGCGGCCTCATGCCGATGATCCTCGAGCGCTCGTTGCAGGCGCGCATGCTGGTGCCCATGGCCATCAGCCTGGGTTGCGGAGTGCTGTTCTCTACGTTTGTCACGCTTTTTGTGGTGCCAGTGCTCTACTCGATGATCGAAACGGCCCGAGGGCTGTTCCGGCGAGACCCCGAGCCTGGGCCAGGACCGCTGCGCTCGATCCCTCCTTCGGCCACCGCCGCCCTCGTCCTCGCCGCTCTTTTCGCCTCACCTGGGGCCAAGGCGCAAGACGGCCCACAAGTGCGAACAGCCAGTCTCGACGAGGTCCTCTCTCTGGCGCAGCAGCGCAGCCCGACCCTGCAGCGGCTGGAGCAGGAGATCGAGATCGCCAAGGCGCAGTTGCACTCAGCCTGGGGCGCTCTGCTGCCTAGCGCGACCAGTGGCATGACGCTCACGCACTTGGACCACGAGGACTCGAGCCCGGGCTTGGGCGTGACGAGGCCGCAGAACACCCTGACGGGGAATGTCCAGTTGTCGGTGCCGCTCGTTTCGCCCACGATGTGGGCCAATGTCGCTGCAGGGCGCGCCGGACGAGAAAAAGCGCAGTATTTGGCAGGCCACGCGCGCATCGCCCTCATGGCTCAGGTGGCGCGCACTTACTACAACGGCCTGGGCGCGTCGTCGCTCATCGCCACGGAGGAAGCCCTTCTGGCCGCGGCAAAGCGCCATGCCATCGTGGCCGAGACCCGCTACCTGTCCGGGGTCGGAAGGCAGCTCGAGGTGGTGCGGGCCAAGGTGGAGATCGTGCAAATCGAGCGGGAATTGCGCGCTGCGCGCCTCGCTTTCGACAGTGCCTGCGACGCGCTGGGGTTGCTCACCGGGCAGGACGGACCCCTGTGCCCCAAGAAAAGCGTCGAGCTCGATAGCGCTCCTGCCGGGGCCACGCAAAAAAACCTTCTGGAAAGAGCCCTCGATAACCGCGCTGACCTGAAAGCGAACGCCAAGGCCGTGGAGCAGGCCCGTCACGGCCTGGACGCAGCGCGGCTCGCCCTGGCTCCGACCCTCGCCGCTTCGTGGAGCCTGACCCACCAGTTCACCGAGCCTGGAGTGGCGGGCTCGACGGATCGCACCCGCTCCACTGCCCTGCTCAACCTGGCTGTTCCCCTCTACACCGAGCCTCGCTATGCCCAGATCGACGGGGCAAAGGCCGCGGTGCGCATGGCCGAGATCGCGGAGCAGGACGCTCGCCGATCCCTGGCCTTCGAGGTGCGCGGTAAGCAGCGGGCTTACTCCTCGGCTGCTTCGGACCTCGCCTCGGCCGACGAGCAGGCCCGGCTGTCCCGCATCCTGTTGGAGCTCGCCCAATCCTCGTACGAGAACGGCATGAGCTCTTCTCTGGAAATCACCGACGCGAGCCGCGCCGCGAGGCAGGCTGAAATCGCCCTTGCCCGCCAACAGGTGGCGTTGCAGGAGGCCCTCGTCGCGCTGCTTCTGGAAGTGGGACAGCCGCTGAGGAGCTTGTAG
>JALOQD010000467.1 GCA_025453525.1 Myxococcota bacterium | reverse complement strand
ACCGAGCGCCTCGGCGTCGTCGGCGTACTTGCGGCGCAGCACCTCGATGCGTCGCTCCATCGGCGTGTAGAAGTCGTCCCACCAGGCCTCGTCCGGCAGGGTGAAGTGATCGACGAGCGAGAAGCCGCTCCGATCGATGGCAGCGAGGACGTCGGGGACCCGGCTCATGGTCGGGTAGTCGAGGTCGAAGCTCGCCTTGACCTCGGGCGGTGGGTTCTCCTTGCGCCAGACCGCGTCGGTGAAGGCGAGGTAGCCGCCGGGGCGCAGCAGCCCGTGACAAATCCGCAAGGCGTTCTCGATGCCGAGGTTGTAGAGCGCTCCTTCGGACCAGACGAGATCGATGCTGGCGGGCACCATCTCGGGCTTCGCCATGTCGCCGACCATCGGCCGCACCCGGTCCGAGAGCCCGCGCTCGGCAACCATCGCCCGCAGCCGCTCGATGCTTGGGGTGTGGCTGTCGATGGCCGTGATCACGGCGCCGGGCAGAAGCTCGGCGAGATGGAGCGTTTGCCCACCCACGCCGCAGCCGAGGTCGAGCACGGCAGGCGACGACTGCAGGCCACGGCACAGGTCGAGCGCCTTCGCGGCGCAGGCGCGGTTGCCAGGGCCCTGTCGGGGCAGGCCCTCGAAGAGTTCGAAGAAGATCTCCCAGAACCTCGGCGCGGGGTCGCTCATGTCACGTCCTCTCGCCAGGGGCGGGTCACAGTGCGGTTGAGTGGTGCCGGCCGGCGCGCAAAGAGATAGGCGCGGCGGCTCTGGTACTCGACCTCCGGATAGGGGTCTCGCTCGACCACCTCCTCGATCTCCAACCCGGCTTGGGCGAGAAAGCCCTCGATCTCGGCCCGCCGGAAGAAGCAGACGTCCACCTGGATCCGGTAGCCCAGCCATTCATCTAGGTGCAGGTTCTGCTCGCCGAGGTGAAAGGCCAGAAGCAGCAACCCACCAGGGCGCAGGACGCGCCGCAGCCCACGCAGCGTGGGCACGAGTTCGCTGCGGGGGAGGTGGATGAGAGAATAGAAGGTGACGATCCCGCTCCAGGTCCCGTCGGCCGCGTCGATCGCTGCAAGGTCACCCTGCACGAAGTTGATTCCCGGCGAGAGCCTTCGCGCGATGGCGATCATTGCCGCCGAAAGATCCATGCCAAACACCTCAACACCCCTAGCGTGTAGGTAACGGGTGATCTGTCCGGGCCCGCAGCCCAGGTCGCAGACCAGGCCCTGGCCACGCACTGCTTCGACGAAGCGGTCGAGCAGCGCCCGATCGAGAGGTTTGTGCTCCAACTCGTCGTGATAGAGTTCGGCATAACGTTCGGCCACGACATCGTAGGCGGCCTGCAGGCATGTGCGGTCAGCAGTCACGGCATCTCTCCCGTTTCTTCCTCATCCTCGGCTTCTTGGGCCTGGGCGCTGGCAAGGCGTCGGCCGTGAGCCGTATGAGCTCGCACAGCCGCTCGCCGTCATCGATCTCTTCGGCGCCGATCAACATCGATGGCTTCGCCCCTGGATAGGCCTCGCCCTCCTCATAGCGCTCACCGATCAGTGCTCGTCCGCGTGGCGTGACCTTGACGAACAGCTGGTTGTCGCACACCAACGCGACGACCTTCTCGTCGCAGTAGATCGCGTACTCGCCAAACATCTTGCGTGCGCGGACGTTCGGCAAGCTCGAGAGCTGATCGAGAAGATAGTCGATGGTGCTCTGGCTGGTACTCATTGGTGGCTCCCATACTGGGTACGACCTGGTTCATGGCTCCCTTTGGTTCACTCCCAGAAATCCGACGCGATCTCGAGCAGATTCCCCTCGGGATCGGCCACCATGGCCGAACGCATCTTCCACGGCTCATCGCGGGGGCAATAGACCGTACGAGCTCCAAGCCTTGTCAGGCGATCGAAGAGGGCATCGACGTTCTGGGCCGCGCCGACGTTGATCGCGAGCTCGAAGGTTCCGTTTAGGCCGTCTGGGTACGAAGGCTCCTGTCCGAGCAATGCGGGCAACTTCGAGCGCTCGTACATGGCAAAGCGGATTCCCTCGTGCTTGAATTCTGCGTAGGGCCCCTCGCCATCCCAATCCGTCTCGACATCGAGTACGTCACGATAGAAGGTCGCCATCTTTGCCGGATCGCCGACAAACAAACCGATCATGTTGAACGTGATGCCCATTGAGTGAGCTCCTTCACGCGCCGCGTAGACGCGATAGCTCCAGTTTCTTCTTCTCGAGCTTGTTGAATTGCCCTCGTGTCACATAGATGCGCAGGTGAGATGATTTGGCGGGTTCATGTTTGACCAGCTTGTCTTTCTGGTCGAAACCCCAATCGAGCACCTTGCGCGTCTTCACATCGAGGTCAATGAAGTATCGCGTTTCGCTGTCTTCCCTTCTTGCTTTCACAAAACACCTCCTGGAACGAGAGGCCGTAGGTCCTTTTCGAGTTGGTAGTGGTAGCTGAGGAGCTTGCCGTCGAGGACGAGGCCGAACACGCCGTATGCCGTGGGTGAAAGTTGCATGACGTCTTCCCGGCTTCGCAGCTCGACAATCCGGCTCTTGATTCCCGCCTTCGCCGCCGCGGCCACGGCCGTGTTGGCAGCGTCCACGATGTACGGACATTGATCCGACCGAATGACGGTCAGGCCCTTCCCGAAGGCCTTCGCCTTGTCGTCCCACCCACCGGCGAACGAGGGTGACGGGTGCTTGCCGAGCTTCTTCACCATCAGGGAGAAGGCCGGCGGCGCCGTATCGACGCCCTCGAATCCTTGCTTGTCGAGCACGCGGCGGCCAGCCAACCACACCTTCTCGCTGGTCACCATGGCGACGCCTTTCATCCCCTGCTTCTTGGCGTCGGCGACGCAGGCATCGAGCAGCGCGCTGGAGAATCCCTTGCCCTTGCTCTTGCCGACGACCCACAGGCAGTGGATGAGCATGTAGCCGTCGGCATGAACCGCACGCCACGCGTGCTCGCCAGGGATGGTCTCGATGAATCCACGCTTGCGACCTGTGCGGTTGGGTGAAGAGACAAACCGCAGAAGACGCAGAGAGCGCAGGGTTTTGGGGTGTTCGCCACTGGGCGGTGGGCAGACGACCTTACCGTTCTGCGCGTTCTGCGGCCTCTGCGGTTCCTTCTCCGAGGACCAACCGTACAGGTCGCGAGTTTGCATTGGTAGCCCTCGGATCTCTTCTTGCTCATGAAGCAGAAGAAGCCGGTCTTGTCGACGTTCTCGGCGCCAACGTCGATCATCTCGGGCGTGTTGTTCTTGCTCATGGCTCACCTCCGGCGGTGTCCGCCACCGTGGAAAAGTCCTGCAGCAACCCGCACAGCCGAGCGGTCGCCCACGCAGAAGGCTTCTTCTTCTGCCCGAAGGAGTAGTCCTCGAAGCCCTTGCAGCAGGACCGCGGCGTGACCATCCCGTCGGCGGCGAACGTGGTCACGAGAGCCTGGACGATCTCCGCGGTGCTCTTCTTGTCCTCGGCCGAGGCGGTCTTGCCCTTCCAGACGGATGGGTACGGCGCGAGCGCATCCAGGACGGCAGGGGCGTCGTACCAGGTCGGCGGCCACTTGCCTGCCACGAAGCGCTTGCCGTGGCCGAACATGTAGGGCTTCTCCTTGCCGCGATTGCGCCAGGCCCGCAGCAAGGTCCGGCCCGCACCCGCCATTCCCTTGGGCCGATCCTTCGCCGGGACGAGCGCGGACAGCCTCAGGGCCTCGACCGTGACCTGGAGGCAGGCGTCGTTCTTCCTGCCCGGGCCGCGCCACTTCGCCACCGGGTCCGGGATGCAGTGCCACGCCGCGCCCTGCGTTGTCTCTGTGAAGGTCTCGCGCACCCGGGCGAGCGCCTTGTCGACGCCCAGTGCGTCCTTGCGACCGAACAGCAGCAGCACCTCGAGGCCGGCGAAGTGGTCGCAGGGGAGGGAGGCCCAGGCGGCAGCGTTCTTTCCCGTGGTGCCCCCTGGGGTAGGCCGTCGAAATCCGAAGGTTTCTTGGCCCAGATTCTGCCCCGGTTTTTGGACAGTGTCTTCGGCGTTCAAGCAAGGTCGACCTGAGCCACGTCTTC
>JALOQD010000184.1 GCA_025453525.1 Myxococcota bacterium | reverse complement strand
AAAGTGGCGAGCTTTTCCGAATGGATCACCTGGGACTCGAGGTTGCGCAGCTCCGTGAGCTCTTGCCCCACGAGGATGACGCCCTCGATCTCCTCTCGCGCTCCGGCGATGGGCCTCGCGGTGAAGGACAAATGGTGCGCAGGTCGGCCCTCTTCGCTGGGATAGCGCACCTCGACGCTGCGTCGCGGACCTCCCCGCAGGACGCTGGCCACAAGAGCATTGAGCTTGGTCCTGTCTCTATTCGGTATGAGCTCCAAGAATGGCCTTCCCAGCAGTTCCTCCCTGGAGCGGGAAACCAGTCTTTCAAAAACGTTATTGACGAAGGTCACGCGGCTCGTGGTATCCACGACCACCATGGGGGCCTCGGCCCCCTCCAGCGCCTTTTCGAGGTAGTCCTTGAGCAGGAGAGTCTCCTCGAGCAGGCGCGAGGCGCGCAGAGAGTTGCTCATCAGCCGCACGAGCAGGGTCACGGCGCTCCTGTCCGACGCGAGCTCGGCCTGGGTCGGAGGACGCTCGTACTCCACGCGCACACTGCCGTACAGGGCCAAATGATCGTGAATCGCCACGTCGAAGCCCGTGGCGCTTTGCTCGAAAACGCTCTCGTATTTCGGCACGACATCGATGGACAAAGGGTGACCTTTCACGCGCGCCAGCACTGCCGGGTCCACCTCGCCAAGCGCGCCCTGGGTCAGGATCAGGCGACCGCGGGCCAAAGGCGATAAGCGACTGTTGGCATAGACCTGGCGAACCTCTCCGGTCAAAGGGTCCACGAGGTGGATGTCGAAGAGGCGGCCGGGGAAGAGGCGGCGACAGGCCTCGGCGAGCGATGCAACGCTGTCCTCGTCGTGGCGCGTATCGCCGAGGTCACGCGCCAGGTGAGCCAGAGCCGAGAGCAGATCAGAGGCGCTGCGCCGCTGCCGTCTCGCGCGAGGCTGAGGTGAGTCGTGATTTTCCCGATGAGGCAGGGTCTCGTTGCGTGGCTTTTCGACCTTGCGTCGCTTTTCAATCATCGCCGGTCCCATCCCCATGAGCCACGTCCAAGTCGATGATTTTTGCAGCTCCGACATAGTCCTTGGTCGCGTACCGCGTCAAGTTGGACAGCTTGCGGATCATTTCGGCCATGCGGTTGGCCTCTTGCTCCAAGGTCTCTAATACCTGTTGCAGACGTGCATCGTTGGGCATGATGCGTCGCGTTAAGCCAAGAGCCGTCAGGATGCTCGTGAGCGGTTGGTTCAGCTCATGGGCCGCAGCACCGGCCAACTCAGCGGCGGCAGTGGCCTTTTCGGCCATTAGGGCCTTGTCGAGGAGCCCGCGCTCGATGCGTGTGCGTCTGCGAAGGGCCTCGATGCGGCGCAAATGGGCAAGGACACGGGACCGCAGGCCGACGGCATGAAACGCGCGACCCGCCACGTCATCGGCGCCCGCCTCGAACAGACGGACGAGCGCTGTATCGTCCACCTGATCGAATAGAGCGAGAATGGACAGCGACTCGTGATTGGCCACCTCGCGCACACACAACATGATCTCGAGAGCACAATCCTGTCCCGAACCGGCGTCGAACAACACCAGGTGTGGCGTCATGACCTGGGCATTTGCGGCTATGACCGTCGCGTCATCCGAGGCAATGCGGACCACATCCAAACCCGTAAGCGCCTCATCCAATAAGCGCCATAGGCATTCGTCAGCCACAGCAGCAAGCACCCGTCCAGAGGATCGCATGTCGCCACTATAAGGTTTGCGAAACACGAGAAACAACTAAACGACGCAACACACGTCAGGAATCGGCTTGTTCCTCGGCCAGCGCTTCCTCATACGCGCCGTGGGCTTCGAGCCAGGCTTCCTCGGCCTGCTCGATCTCGGCCTCGAGCTTGCGCTGCTGCCTGGCGAGCTGCGCGAGAAGGTGCGCTGGGCCGCTGTACACCTTGGGGTCGGACAGCTCGGCGTCGACCTCTGCCTTGCGGGAGCCGAGGGCGCTCAGCACCTCTTCGGCCTTGTGCGCCGCGATCTTTAAGGGGGCGAGCCTCTTTCGCAGCTCGGCCTTGTCTCGCCTGACTTGCTTGCGGTCAGCGCGCTCAGACCCTTCTGTCCGACCGGCCTCCTCGGCTCGCCTGGCTTTGCGGCGTTCGAGCAGTAGCGCAACATATTCGTCGAGGTCCCCGAAAAACTGCTTGGCGCAACCTTCCTGCACCAGCCAGAGCTGCTCGGTGGTCGCCTCTATGAGGTGACGGTCGTGGCTCACGAGGATCACGGCGCCCTCGTATTCGTTGAGCCCCTCCATGAGGGCCTCACGAGACTGCACGTCCAGGTGGTTCGTGGGCTCATCCAGGATGAGGAGATTGGGTTTCTTCAGCCCGAGCAGAGCAAAGGAAAGACGGGTTTTCTCACCGCCCGACAGGGACGCAGCCGGCACCTCGGCCTTGCCCTGGGACAGACCGAACCGACCCAGGAATGCCCGGAGCTCGGCCTGGGGCGCAGAGGGCATGTAACGCGCGATATGCTCTAGCGCCGTTCGCTCGGCTTGGAGCTGATCCAAGTGGTCCTGGGCGAAGTAGCCGACGTTCAGCTTGCTCGAGCGCACGACATCGCCCTTTTCCTGCCGCAAGTGCCCGGCGATGAGCCGAGCGAGCGTGGTCTTGCCGTTGCCGTTAGCGCCGAGCAACGCGATGCGATCGTCGGCATAGACGCTCAAATTGACGTCGCAAAGCACCGGCTGCCCGCGAACATAGCCGACGTCCATGCCCTCGAGCTTGATGAGCGGCGAGGCGGTCTCGACGGGCCTCGGGAAGTCGAACTCCACGCGACGGCCGCCGCGCATGACGGAGATGGGGACCATTTTCTCCAAGAGCTTGACGCGGCTTTGAGCCTGCTTGGCCTTGGTGGCCTTGGCCTTGAACCTGTCTACGAACGCCTGCAGCCTGGCCCGTTCGGCCTCCTGTCTCTCGGCTTGGACCTGCTGATGAGCGCGACGCATGGCCCGGATGCGCTGAAACGAATCATAGCCGCCGGAGTACATCTCCAGCTTGCCTTCGTCGAGATGCAAGATCGATTGCGAAACGTCGTTGAGCAAGCTCCTATCGTGACTGATGACGAGCAGCGTCTTGGGATAGGCTCGCAAGTGATCCGTGAGCCATAACGTAGCCTCGAGATCGAGATGGTTGGTCGGCTCGTCGAGCAGGAGCAGGTCCGGCTCGCACAGGAGCGTCACGGCCAGGGCCACGCGCATGCGCCAACCTCCCGAAAAGGTGCGCAAGGGACGCGCCTGAGCTGCTTCGTCGAAGCCGAGCCCGGCGAGAATCTGCGCGGCCCGCGCCGGCGCAGAGTGCGCGTCGATGTGGACGAGCCGCTCGTGAATCTCGGCGATGCGACTGGCGCAGGTCGCGGTCTCCGACTCGGCCAGCAAGCTCGTGCGTTCGGAGTCAGCCGCGAGCACCGTCTCGAGCGGAGTGGCCTCGCCCCCAGGCGCCTCCTGGGCCACGATCCCCAACTGAGCGTCGCTGCGGACGCGGATTTCGCCTCCGTCCAGGGCACTGTGACCCAAAATGAGGCGAAAGAGCGTCGTCTTCCCAGAGCCATTGGGGCCCACGAAGCCCACGCGGTGGCCGGCCGGCACATGGGCCGTGGCGCTCTCGAATAGCGTGCGGCCGCCGACGGCGTAAGTGATGTTCTGGATGAGCAACATGGCAGTTCTTCGCTTTGCCGCCGTGGGTGCAAGCGCTCAAAGGGCCGCGGCGACCGCCCCGTGTACCATGCCTTGCAGGCGGGAGAAAAGGGAGATCGCCCCAAGGTCTTGCTCAAAAACTGGCCAGATGACCTGCGGCAACTGTAGTTTGTGTCGAGAGATGAATCGCTTTCTAGAACGACAACTGCCCATGGGCGCGCTTGTCCCGATGAATTCTTGGGGCTGGGTGCTCGCTCTCGCGGCCATGACCATCGGCCCGTCTTCGGGCTGTGGTTCCTCGGCAATGCCAGAGCTCGCGTCCATCGACGAGGTGGGGCCTGACATTCTCGAGGAGGGAGACGTCCTTTTCCTGCAAGGTGAAGGCTTCGTGGAAGGACCGGTGGAGCTCGTGCTGGACGGTACGTTCACCCCCACCGGTCTCGCCCGACCGCGGACGAAGCGCGTGGGTCTCGAGGCCTCGGCAACGAGCCCGTCGCACATCGAGCTCCAAACCACGGCCTCTGTGATGGCGCGGCTCACGGACGAACCGGTCGTGTTTCGCGGCCACTTCACGGCGAGCTTTCCGGCCGCACCCGGCGCCCAGCTCGCAATGGAGGCGCGTTCCGGGGCCGTAACCCTAGAGCTGAGGCCCAGCGGCAGCGCCGTGCTCGTCGCTGCAGAGCGCGCCCGGGAGGCTGAGCGCTACCTAGAAGCCCTGGGCGTGTCCCTATCGCCGGCAGGGGCGGCCGGTGAACTGGTCGTCGCCACTGTCATGCAGGGTTCTGCCGCAGCCCGAGCGGGAATGGCGCCCCTGGATAGACTGCTCGGTGTAGACGGTCGCAGCCTTGCGGATTTGAGTGAGCTCGGGGGCATCGAGGCCTCCAAGCCTCATGTCTTCGAAGTGGTCAGCGCTGCCGGGGAAATGCGCAACGTTCCTCTGCGCATGCATGCGCCGCTTTCCTTGGAAAACGATGAGATGTTCGCCCTCGCGCTGGCAGCATCGCTTCTGGGCGCCTTCTTCGTTTTCGCCGCCCCGCGCCGCAGAGACCATTCCATCGGTCAGAGCGGCCCAGCCCATCTGGCCGTGGCAGCCCTGGTGAGCCTGCCAGTTGCTCTGTTGCCGCTCATCGCAAATTTGGAGACGCACAGGCCGGCGCTCCTGGTCTGCCTCCTCGGGACTGCGGCCGTGGCGCTTTGCGGATACGAGCTCTCTGCCGAGGCGACCCTCAAGCCTCGCGCGGCGAGGGTCGGTTTGAGGCTGCTCGTCCTCGCCTCATCGGCGCTCGTCGCCATTCTCTGGGGTGGTGGCAGCGGGGCCTGGCTCTCGTCTTTTTCCAGAGGTGGATCCTTCGTCCCTGCCTCGGCTCTTCTCTCTCCGGCCCATCTGGCCGTGCTGCTCTGTACTCTGTCGCTCCTCTACCCCTCGCCTCGCGGGAGCGGTCCGTTGTCCAAGGCATGGCGCGATCTCGCTTCCCTTCCGAGCATGGCCGCAATGGTGGTCCTGTGGCTGCCCCCTGCCTCGTTTCGAAGCAGCCAGCACAGCTCGTGGAGCGAAGCGGCGATGCTCTGGTTGCTCACCGCGGTGCTGCTCATCGCTGCGCGGGAGCTCGCGCCCCGCAGAGGGGACCGTCGGCGCCGTTCGGGTCGCAATGGGGCTCTGGGATGGAGGCTCGCCGCACTTGCCGGTGGAAGCGCCGCGACCGTTGCGGTTTCTCAGGCGAGCTTGTCCATCGAGTTGAGAACCATGGCCACGGTGCTGACGACGGCGCTCTTTTTCGCCATTGCCGCGGCCGCGGTGTTGTCTGCGTGGCGAGGGGGCGGATCTCAGCGCTGCGCGACGCGGGCCCGTATGAGCGAGTCGATGAACGGCGGCACGAGCCCGCTGATATCTCCGCCGTAGAAAGCCACTTCCTTTACGTTTTGGCTCGAAACGAAGAAATACTCCTCCGAGGTCATCATGAATAAGGTCTCTACCGTGGGCTCGAGCTTGCGGTTCATGTTGGCCATCTGCAGCTCATACTCGAAGTCGGCTACGGCGCGCAGCCCACGGATGATAACCTTGGCGCCCATGGCGCGGGCCTGCTTCACCGTGAGGCCCTCGAAAGCCGTCACCTGCACTCGTGAATCGTCGGCAAAGAGCTCGCGAATCATGGCGAGTCGCTCGTCCACGGAGAACAGCGGCGTCTTGCGGCTGTTGATGGCGATGGCGAGGATGATGCCGTCGAATACCTGGAGCGCACGTTGAGCGATACCAAGGTGTCCATTGGTGAACGGATCGAAGGACCCTGGATAGAGGGCGATGTGACTCATGGGTCGCGCGGCTCCTTGCTCCAAAGGCTCGGCGCTCAAAGCTCGAGCCACCTTATGAATTCGTGAAGAACCGTAGAACCGTGTCACCATAGCGCCTCTCGTCGAACAGCCGCAAGCCCGCAGAGGAGGGAAGAGGCGTTGCAATGCGCTGCTCAGCAACGACGACCGCCTCGGGCAGGAGCAGCTGCAACTCGACGAGGACGGCGAGCGACTGTTCCACGAGTGGAGTATCGTAAGGCGGATCGAGAAATGCGAGATTGAATCGCTCGCTTTGGGCAAAGCTGCGCAAGGCTCGCAGGGCATCGGAGCACAGCAGCTTCGACCTGCCCACAAAGCCACAGGCTTCCACATTCTGCCGCAGTATGGCCGCTGCGGTCTTGGAATGCTCGACAAACACCGCACGGCTCGCGCCGCGGCTCAAGGCCTCGAGTCCCAGGGCGCCGCTGCCGGCGAACAGATCGAGCACCGTGGCTCCGCGGGTCGCATCGAAGAGGATGGAGAACGCAGCCTCGCGGACGCGGTCGGTGGTCGGACGCACGTCCCTTCCGCTCGGGGCTCGTAGAACCCGCCCTCTGGCCGTGCCGGCGACGATTCGCATGCTTAAGAGAGAGCTCTACGACTTCTTGAGCGCTTTTTCGAACAGATGGCCGAGACTGGCCAATCCTCCGGTCGACGTTGAGCTCGTCGGCGGGAGCTGGCTTCTCCAATCCTCGTCCTCGGCCTCGAGGATGAGGGACAGTGAGATGCGCCGATCTCCGGCGCTGACTTCGAGGACCCGCACCTCGACCTCCTGGCCTTCGCGCACGATCTCGCGGGGCGTATTGACGCGCTTGTCCGCGGCCATTTGGGACACATGCACCAGACCCTCGACGCCAGGGCGCAACTCGACGAAAGCGCCGAATTTGGCGAGTCGCCGCACCGTGCCCTTGTAGACCCTGCCAGGGGCGATCTCGGCAGCTGCCCCGTCCCACGGATCGGCGGTGAGCGCTTTGAGGCTCAAGGAAATGCGGCCGCGCGCACGGTCGAGCTCCTTGATGGCCACTGTCACGCGCTGACCCACCTCGAGCACTTCGGACGGGTCGTTGACCCGCTCGTGAGAGATCTCGGATACGTGCACGAGCCCATCCACGCCACCGATGTCTACGAAGGCGCCAAAAGGTCGCAGGCTGGCCACGGTTCCTTCGAACGTCTGGCCCACCTCGAGGGTCTGCCAGGCAGCTTCTTTCTTCTCCTGGGCCTCGCGTTCGCGAATGCGCCGGCGGCTCAGCACGAGGTTGCGGCCGCCTTCCTCGAATTTGGTGATCTCGAAAGCGTAGGTATGCCCCACATGCACCGTGGCATCGGCGCAGAATTGGTTGTCGATCTGCGAGATGGGGCAAAAGGCTCGCTGGCCCATGACGAGCACGGTGAAACCGCCCTTGTTGGTCTCCTTGACCGTGCCTTCCACCGGCATGCCCGAGTCGAAGGCCTCCTTGAGGGCCTCGAAGCTGGCGCTCTTATCGTCGGTTCGGCCCTTGCGCGACGGAGTCGCCCCCACGCTGCGGGTGCAGATGGCCGCACCGCTGCGGAAGGACGTGACGTACACAGTCGCCTTTTCGCCGACGGTCAGCGTTTGGCCTGACAGCTCGAGTTGGTCCCTGGGCAAAAGCCCCTCGGTGCGGGTACCGAGATCGAGGTAGACATCTTCCGAGCCGATGCGGATCACCGTGGCCTCGAGGCGGTCACCGACCTTCACCGACTTCTCGCTTCTCTCGTTCTCGCGCAATAGCGCGTCAAAGTCGTCGTTCATGTTTCTCTAGTTCCTTGTGTGCCGTGCGTGTTGTGCAAGGCGCCCCCCCCGTGCCCGAAAGCGAGCCGTTAGCGGGCGCGTACCAGAGTTCCGAGCGGCTCGCCCGTGGCGGCTCGATAGATGGAGTCTGCCTCTGTCATCCGATAGACGCGGACATCGATGCCGTTTTCGCGGCACAAGGTGGCGGCCGTGAGATCGATAATCCGCAGCCGCCGCTCGATGAGCTCGTCGAGAGTGAGAGTGTCGAATCTCCGAGCAGCCGGGTTCTTCTCAGGGTCGTCGTCGTAGACGCCGTCGACCTTGGTGCCTTTGAGAAACACCTCACAGCCGAGCTCGGCCGCGCGAAGAGCCGCGGCCGAGTCGGTGGAGAAGAACGGATTGCCGGTGCCGCCGGAGAGAATCACGACGTTGCCGCTTCGGAGATCTTGTCGCGCCGCGTCGCGGACGTAGAGCCGTCCCACAGGCCCGATGGAAAACGCAGTGTACAACTGCGCCTGGCCGCCCTTGCGGCGCACGGCATCGCACAGGGCCAGACCGTTGATCACCGTGGCCAGCATTCCCATCTGGTCGGCGCTCACGCGATCCATGTCGCGGGCTGCCTGGCCCAGGCCGCGGAAGATATTGCCGCCGCCCTGTACCACCGCGACCTTGGCGCCCATCGCCACGGCCCGCACGAGCTGCTCAGCCGTCGCGTCGAGAGTCGCGGGGTCGAGACCGGTGCGGCTCGGTCCTGCGAGCACTTCGCCCGAGAGCTTGAGGAGGACGCTACGGCCTGCGGCAGAAAGGCTCATCAGGCTCTCTAGCCCTGCATGGCCGCGACTTCGGCGGCCAGATTGTTCTCGCGCTTTGCCAGGCCTTCACCCACCTCGAAACGAGCGAAGCGGCGAATCGCGATCTTCTCGCCGGTTTTCGCGGTCAGCGCGGTGACGAGATCGTTGATGGTCTTCTGATCATCCTTGATGAAGATCTGATCGACCAAACAAACTTCCTTCTTCCACTTGGCGAGCTTACCGTCGACGATCTTCGGGGCGATGTTGGCCGGCTTTCCCTCGTCGATCACCTGGGCCGTGAAGATCTCGGTCTGACGGGCGAGATCTTCGGCTGGTATCTCGTCAGTGCGGACATACAGAGGGTTCATGGCCGCGATCTGCATCGATACGTCTTCGCACAGGGTTCTGAAATCATCCCCGCGGGATACGAAATCGGTCTCGCAATTGATCTCGCACAGCACAGCCACTCGGCCTCCCATGTGGATGTAGTGGCCGATGAGACCCTCTGCGGCGATGCGCCCGGCCTTCTTGGCGGCCTTGGCGATGCCGCGCTTCTGCAATTCCTGCACGGCCTTTTCGATGTCGCCGTTCGTCTCGGCGAGGATGTTCTTGCAGTCCACGATGCCGGCGCCCGTGCGCTCGCGCAGCTCCTTGACCATTTCCATGCTGATTGCCATGTGACTATCCTTTCTCTTCGAGACCCTAGGGCCGGGATCGCCGGCGCCGCAAAAGGTCTCATCAGTCATCGTCGGACTCAGGCCTGACTCTTGTCGCTCTTTTCCTCGCGGGGCTTGCGGGGCGCAGCACCGCCGCCGCTTCGAGGACGACGAGCCACTTCCACGGACGGACCGGCCTCGGCAGGGCCCTGGTTTTCGCCGGCGGTGTTGCGCACCACCTCGCGTCGACGCTTCACGCCTTCGATGCAGGCGTCGGCCATGCGGCTCGTGATGAGCTGAATCGAGCGAATGGCGTCGTCGTTGCCCGGCACCGGGATGTCAATAGCATCGGGATCGCAGTTGGTATCGCACAGGGCGATGAGAGTGATGCCCAGGGTATTGGCCTCGGCAACGGCGATCTCCTCGACGCTGGGGTCGACCACGAACACGATGGACGGCAGGCTGCCCATCTCTTTGATGCCGCCGACGAATTTTTCGAGGCGCGCGTGCTCTTTATCGAGCCCGAGTCGCTCCTTCTTGGTCAGACTGTCGAAAGTACCGTCCACGCGCATGGTCTCGATGCCCTTCATGCGGTCGATGGTGCCCTTGATGGTGCGGAAGTTGGTGAGCGTGCCGCCGAGCCAACGGTTGGTCACCGAGTGCATCCCGGCCCGAGTGGCCTCCTCGCGGATGACATCCGTAGCCTGGCGTTTGGTGCCGACGAACAGCACATGGCCGCCTTTGGCGACGACGTTCTGGACCGTGTCGTAAGCCTTATTGAAGAGCTCCAAAGTTTGGCGCAGATCGATGATGTGCACGCTGTTGCGCGCGCCATAGATGAAACGGCGCATCTTCGGGTTCCAGCGCTTGGTGCGGTGCCCGAGGTGCACACCAGCCTCGAGCAATTCCCGCAAGGAGGCTGCCGTGCTGTTTGGCGCCATCGCGGCTTCCATGGTGGACGGGGACTGTGGCCGATCGGCCTGGACTGACTCTTCCATAATTTCCTCCGGGTTGTTTGGCCGAGCGCCTTTTGACTTGGAGCGTCGGCGGCCCTCCGCCCCTCTCCCCGCACCGACTTCCCTAAAGAAGCACCCAGGCGCAGGCCGCCTCTGGCGTGGTATTCACCAGCGGACGGATGGAGCGTGCGTATTCCCTCAAAGGCACCACACCTCGAAGGGACGGACTAAATACCACCAGTCCTTCGCCGGTTCAACTAAAGATTTCACTCTGTCGGTATGGCGATTGACGGGGGTGAGCTTTTATCTTAGAAGACTTGGTCTTTTTTCAGATCCACCTTGCGTGCAACCGGCAAGGTCGCGGAGGGTTAGATGAAACAGTATGAGTCCGACCTCCCTGGGCGAGGCCGTGTTGTTCAATGCCGGAACTACCAACCGCCTCGGCAGCGTGCTCGAGCATACCTCCAACTTTGACTTCGAACCCGAAGAGATCAAACGCGGTGGCTCTATCACCACTTCCATGGCAGCCGTGGAGTGGAAGGGCAAGAAGGTCACCCTTCTCGATACGCCCGGCGACAACAATTTCTATTTCGATGCACGTTCCTCGCTGCATGTCGCGGACGTTGCGGCGCTCTCCATTTCCGCCGTCGACGGCGTTCAGGTCATGACCGAAAAGATGTGGGAGACCGCCGAAGAGCTCGGCATCCCACGTTTAATAGTCATAAATAAGATGGACCGCGAGCGCGCCAACTTCCAGGCGACCCTCGACAGCGCCAAG
>JALOQD010000183.1 GCA_025453525.1 Myxococcota bacterium | reverse complement strand
CGGAGAATGGGCGGGCAGAGAGTCGGGCTCGTCGAGTCTCTGCGACGGCTCGCGAACGAGGCGCGCGGCGAGCTTTTGGCCCGCATGGACGCCGATGACTGGAGTCACCCGCAAAGGCTCGAGCTGCAAGTCGCGCTTCTCGAGAGTCGAAAAGAGCTCGCGCTCGTCGCCACTTTGGTGCGCTGCGTGCCCGAGGCGCTCGTAGCAGATGGAATGCGCGCCTATGTCGATTGGATGAACGAGCTCCTCGAGCCCGAGGATCATCAGCGCGACATGTTCGTCGAGAGCCCCGTTTGCCATCCCACGGTCGTGATGCGCAGGAGCGCCTACGAGTCCGTGGGAGGGTACATCGACGACGGCCGGCCAGAGGACTACGGTTTGTGGCTGCGGCTGCACAACGCCGGGTGTCATTTTGCCAAGGTGCCGCTTGTGCTGCTGGACTGGACAGAGAGCGAAGGTCGCCTCACTCGCACGGACGGCCGCTACGCGCCAGGCAGGTTTGTCGAGCTGAGGCGCGCGGCCCTGCTCGAGGGGCCTCTACTGGGTAAGAAGAACGTGTGCATCTGGGGAGCTGGTCCCACCGGCAAGGTCTGGGGCAGAGCCTTGGCCGAGGTGGGCATTCGTGTCGAGGCATGGCTCGACGTGGATCCAGACAAGATCGGCCGCGCGCGCCAAGGTGCGAAGGTGCTGTCCTACCAAGCGCTGCGCCACGGCATCCCGGGGCAATACCTGCTCGTGGCCGTGGGCTCTCGGAAGCCCAGAGACCGCATCCGAGAGCACCTTGCGACCCTCGGGCTCAAAGAAGGCCCTGATTATCGCACCGTGTCGTAGTGAGCTGGCGAGGAAACGCCTTCCCTGTGGTCATCCTGCAAGTCGCACCCGCGCGGCCCAGCGTTCGAGGCTGCGCCCCTCGAACCGCAGCTCCTGTTCGACAGTGGCGCCCTGCGGTAACATGTCGCGAGTCAGAGGCGCCGCGCTCAGCACGTACACCGCGCCCCCTGCTCGCACGACCGTCGCTGCCTTTTCCATCCACTCTCGTGGCGGCCAGACAGCCTGGGCCACGGCGCTGTCGAAAGACAGGCCGGGTTGCTCTTCGAGGCGACCTTCTCGGATGGTGCACGGCAGGCCGAGCTTGGCGCAGATGTGCCGCAGAAAGGCGGCTCGTCGGGTTCGCGGCTCGAGCAGCGTGAGCGCCAGTTCGGGTCGAAAGAGCTGCGCCGGGACACCGGGCAGGCCGCCTCCGGAACCCACGTCGAGCAGGGTGCCTCGAGCTTCGAGCAGGGGAACCAGCGTCAAGGCGTCGAACAGAGGACCGCTGGCGAAGTCCTCGGCCGAACGCGCGCCGCAAAGATCGATCCTGCGGCTCCACAGGAGCAATTCGGTGCCATAGGCTGCCAGAGACTCGACAGTGGGTCCATCAGCGGAAAGGCCGAGCCGCTCGAGACAGGTGGTCACGAGGGCAGGGCGAACCTGGGGCTCCTCTGTCTGGCCTTTATAGCGGTGCTGGGAGTCGCCCCGGCGTTTCACAGATATCGATCCAATGCCGTGCTGGCGGCGCGCTCCCGAATGGCGATCTGGCCGAGCTCCTCGAGCCTGCGCTGCACGCGGAAGTTGATGCTGTCGGCTGTCCACGAGCCGTCGTGGCGCTGGTGACCGGCTGGCACACCTGTGAGCACCTCGATGCCTTCATCGACCGTGGACACGGCGTAAATGTGAAACTGGCCGGCGCGCACCGCCTCGATGACCGATTGGTCGAGCATGAGGTTGCGCACGTTGGACTTCGGAATCATCACCCCCTGCTCGCCGGTGAGCCCACGGGCGCGGCACATTTGGAAGATGCCTTCGATTTTTTCGTTCACACCCCCTATGGGTTGCACCTCGCCAAGCTGGTTGACCGAGCCGGTGACCGCAATGCCCTGCTTGATCGGACAGCCGGACAAGGCCGAGAGCAGCGCGTAGAGCTCGGAGCTGGAAGCCGAGTCACCGTCGATTTCGTCGTAGGATTGTTCGAACGTGATCGAGGCCGAGAGACCCAAGGTTTGGTTCTGGGCGTAGCGACCTCCGAGATAGCCCACGAGGATGAGCGCGCCCTTGTCGTGGATGGCGCCCGATAGGTGCACCTCGCGGTCGATGTTCACCACTCCGCGCCTTCCCGCATAGGTGCGAGCCGTGATCCTCATGGGCATACCGAACGAGAAGCCGGCGATGTCGTACAGCGCGATGCCGCTGATCTGACCCACGGCATCTCCTCCGGTCCGGATGAGGATGGAGCCTTCTTCCACTTCTCGGTGGTAGGCGTCGGCCATGGAGCCGTGGCGCAATCTCGCCTCGGCGAGCGCCTGGCTCACATGCTCGGCGCGGATGGCCCTGCCGCGCGTATGATGGGCAAAGAAATTGGCCTCGGCGATGAGGTCGAGCAACGAGGCCCAGCGAGTGGTCATCCGGGCTTTGTTGCCTGCCCTTCGGCAGGCGAACTCCAGGATGCGCTTCATACCCGTGCGGTGCAGGGGCAGGTGCCCTTCCTCGCGGCATACCTGTCCGAGGAACCGAGACAGGCCCATGACGTTCTCTTTGGTGCGCTCCATGGAGGGCTCGAAGTCGGCTTTGACCTTGAACAGCCTCCCAAACTCGTCATCTTCTATTTTGAGGAAATAATAGGTCTCGAGGCTGCCCACCACGATGACCTTGAGCCGCAGGGGAACAGTTCCAGGCTTGAGCGTGCCGGCGATGCGCGGTCGTCCCTCGGCCGCGACCGCTCCTTCGTCGATGCGAATCTCCTTGTGGCGCAAGGCGCGCTTGAGGCAGTCCCAGGCGCCGTCTTGGGACAGGATGTCTTGCGCCTGCACGAGCAAGTAGCCGCCGTTGGCCTGTTGCAAAGCGCCGGCGCGGATCCCCGTGTGGTCGGTGACGAGTCCTCCATGCGCTTCGCGGTACTCGATGTAGCCCGCGAGATTCGAGACGGTCGGCACGCGTTCGAGCACCACGGGTGCGCCTCGTTCCTCCTGGTGACTGACGACCACATTGACCCTGTACACGATGTGCACGCCGTGGGTCGCGAGAGAGGAGTCGGACAGCGGACCATCGTCGGCTTGAGGCGCCTCGCCGCCTTCTTCGCCGGAGTGTTCGGCTTCCTCGGCTGGCATGAAGGTCAGGTGGTTGGCCAGAACGTGGTCGCGGACTTGAGTGAGATAGTCGATGACGTTTTCACCGAGCTTGCGATAGCGATTTTGCAGCTCGCCGAACAGCTCGTTGACAATGGGGCGAATGGCGCGCACCTCGACTTTGCAGAGGCGATCGCTGTGATCTCTTTCGAGCTGCCTTCGACCGTAGGAAAACGCATCGAGGTGCTCCTGGAAGGCGATCATGTTCGCCTCGATTTTTCGACGCTTGCGCTCACTGAGGCCTTCGTAGGACTCCGGGGAAATGGGCTCGCCGTCCACCAGGGGGATGACCCGCAGATTTTCGTCGTCTTCGTCAATGCGCAGGTCCAGCAGAGTCGCGGCGGTGCGTGCCTTGCCGACGAGATCCTCGGCCTTCTTTCGAGTGTCGGCCATGATGCTCGCCCGGAGGTGTCCGAAGGCCCCATCGGACAGCACGCGTGGCACCATGCGCTGCAGCTCCTGGGTGACCCTCTCCATGTCGGCCGCCAGCTCTCGGCCGCGACCTGGGGGGAGAAGCAGCGCGCGGGGTCGGTCTGGCGTGCGGAAGTTGTAGACGTACGCGACGTCGGAAGGCACGCGCTCTTTGGCTGCGCGAGCCTCGAGGATGCGCTGCAAAGTGGAAGTTTTTCCCGACCCAGCCTCGCCGACCGCGAAAATGTTGAACCCCCGCGTGGCGATGTTGAGCCCCACATCGACCGCACGCATAGCCCGATCCTGACCGAGGAGTCCGTCGTGGGGCGGGAGCTCCGCTGTGGTCGTGAACGGCAGCCATTGGTCCGGCACGCGGCTCGTCAGCTGGTCGGGTTTGAGAAAATGCTTGGTGATATTGGTGTTAGAGGATTTCATGAATACGTCGCTCGTTTCGTTCGCGATTGCCAAACATTCTTGCCCGATTCCACAAGGTGAAGTCTTTCATGACTTGGTGGAAATGCCAGTCGGTTGGTGCGTGGCTTTTTTGAGCTATTGGGCTGGAGTGGGTGCCAGAGAGGACGGCGCCGCAGGTTGAACCTCTGTGGGCAAGGTAGCCGGATCGAAGGCGGGGAACATCCTCGGTTTGATGAAGAAGAAGAACGCTGCGAGCATGGCCACGATAAAGAGCACCGCTACGCCGGCGATGATGGCTACGAGCATGCCCTTGCTCGGCCCTGTATTGAAGCTCTCGTCTTCGTTCATGGGCATGCGTATGGAGCTCGGCGCTGCAGGGACAGGGGCGTGCATCGCCGGGGAAGGCGCTGGCGCCGGAGCAGGAGCCGGAACCGGAGCTGTGGCGTGGCTGGCTGCCGCGATTTCTGCCGGGCTCACAGGGGCCATTCCCAGCTGGGTCGGCATGAACGCGTCTGGCGGTTCAGCGACTGGCGGCGCGGGTGGAGCCGGACGAGGCGTTGGAATCGATGACTCCAGGGCGGGCTCGAATCTATCCGGGGGTCGGTCCGACACGGCTCTCTTCATTGCGGGCATGCCGAACATCGTTCTGTTGGCTGAGCCTGCACTGGCCACCGGCGCGGAGGTTCCTGGGGCAATGGGTTTTGCCATGACCGGCTTGGCCGCTGGAATCGGCGCAGCCTTGGGCGCGGCTGGAGGCGGAGCGGCGGCCGGGGCAGCGGGCTTGGGAGCCGACTGCGTTGGGCTCTTCATGGGAGCGAATGCCTCTGTCTTGCCGCCCTTTTGAGCAATGCCGCCCTGCGCGCCCGCTCCAGGCACACCGCCCGGGGCGACGGCGTCGCCACCTTGGGAGTTCTGTCCGCTTCCGGGCACTCCGAAGACCGTTTTGGCCATTTGATCCTCCTTACAAACATTCTAGTGAAAAGAATATAGGCGAATAATACTGGGCTCGCAACTTGCGGATTCTAAGGCAGACGATTGGTTGGGTGGTTTGAAAAAAAAGGCTCAGAGCTTGTGAAAGAATCTCCGACCGACGACGAGGCGTATTCGTCGATACGTCGAGGAGAAGCAACGCAGCGAACGCCCGAATTCGGCCGAAATGCGACCGAGGAGATTTTTTCACAAGCTCTCAGGGCTCGACCCGGACGCGCAAGGCCGCGAGTCTGTCGAGCGCGATGCGCGACAGAGGGTCGATGCCGAGCTTGTGGCAGTACTCGAGGTTCACGGCGAACAGAGCGGTGTGCAGGTTATCGACATCGAGCACCGACGACAGGTGCGGCGGGTTTTGGGTGAAGTTGAGCTCGCAGTGAGAGACGTCGGGTCTGTCGGCGGATTTCAGGGCGAGCCCGTGGGTACGGCACAGCAGCGGACGCGCTCGGTAGACCGAGCACAACCCCTCTTCGGTGAGCAGGGAGCAGCGTCCTGTGGTCGAAAGGGGCGCTTGCCCTGCTTGAAGGTAAATGCGGTCTAGAGAAACGCCGAGCTCTTCGCCTAGGGCTATGGCTTCGATCATCACAACCGTCAGCCCTGCCTGGCAACAGGACGAACAACCCGGCATACAGTGTATGAATTCGCCATATCGAGCCAGTGCGGACGCACTCCACCTATCGACTCTGTCGCGCAATGAGACATAGGATCTGAGGAGTTCCGGGCGCAAGGAGCGGATTTCCCTGTTCTTCGAGAACCATGTCTCGAGTGACGTGTCTTTTTTTGTATCATCGATTCTCTTGAGCTCACAAGCGGTTCGATGATTTCTTGCTTTTTCGAAATCGCTGATAACCCCAGATCCCAAAGGCCACGAGCAAGGTTCCAGTCTGCGCGACCATGGACCAGGTAGGCTCGCGCCAGGCGCCTCGAGTCCACCATGAAAAAAGGGGAAGGTAGCCCAGCGGCAACACCGCCGCAAAGGCAAACCAAGGCCAGACTCCTCGCACTGCAGCCAGGGGCAACACCCACAGGGCGTACCACGGGTGGAGCACCGGACTGACGAGCACGAGGGCCGCGAGCACGAGGTAGGCTTGGTCGAGTGGGCCACCGCGGCGTCTCCAGGCCGCGATACAAGTGGAAAGCAGAGCGAGGGCGCCGAGGGCCTTGGTGCCGGCAAGGGCGAGGTCAGTGACGGGGAAGGCGCCGGGCCTCTGCGGATCCATTGGCCCGTCTTTGTGCAGGGAGAAGAACGTGCCCTGCACGGCGAGCGCGAGCTCGTCCAGACTTCTCAGATGGACCATCTGTGCACTGGAGGACGCGCCGGCGAGTGCTGTGATCGTTTTTTCAAGGGCGAGCTTGACCAGGGCGAACGGACCAGCGTTGCCTTCCCACCTGCGCGCAAAGGCGTCGAGAGTTTCGAACGCGTCTAGGCCGCTTCGAACAAAGGGCGCAAAAAAAATGGTCACGCCCAGGGCGAAACCGAGCGCCGCGGTCCATCGCCGGCGTGCGAAAAAGGGAAGCACGAGAGTGGGAGCGAGCTTGATGGCGGCTCCCAGCCCGAGCAGGAGCCCCACCGCAAAGCCGGCAATGCGTTTGGTTCGAAGGAGCGCCAAAGCGCTGAGAAGGCCTGCCAGTGCGGCAGAGTCGAGGTGACCGGACATGGTGCTCTCGACGCAGGCCAGGGGACACAGCCCGTAGGCGAGCGCCGCCCTTGCGGCATGCCCTCGCCGCTGTTCCGACGAGAGGGTCGAGTCGAAGGGACCGAGCGCCAGCGCAAAGATCAGAGCCACCACCAGGACGTCGAACAGTCCCATGGCCGCGCGAAAACCGTTTGGGTGGGGCGCGAGCCAGGCGAGGCCGGCGAAGAGCATCTGCGCGCCTGCTGGATAGATGGTGCGCATGGTGGGGTGGTTGATGCGCGCCCAGTTCTCGTCTCGCAGCGAGCTCAGCGCGTCGTCCGAGGGAGGATGGGCATAGGGGTCGACTCCGGCCAGGCTGACGCGGCCGTCCCACACATATCGATAGATGTCGTCGCTCAAGAGAACAGGACCGGCAAAGGCGATGCCCCTCATGGCCATGGAGAGCAGCAGCACTCCCCAAAGGCCTGGCAGCTGGGCTCGAGAGGCGGCGATGAGGGCCAAGGCAAAGGGCAAGGCCGCGGCGATGTAGAGGAGCACATGCCTCGAGATCGCGATTCGACAGTCCCGGGTCGAGGCCACGAGGCCGCAGAGCACCACCGCCTCGAGAATGACCGCTGAATAAAAAATGGGGGTCGCGAGCCGTGGCCCGCTCAAGCCGCGTGGAATCAATTGGACTGGGAGTTGAGCTCTGTGAGTTCGTTGCGGGCTGCGAGGGCTTGGGGCCCTTTCTCAGATTGCAGCGCCAGCAGGTAGCCGCGCTCGCCGAGGCCGGCCAGCGCACGACCGGCGAGGATGCGGTAGGTGTCGTCCGTGCGGACGGCCTCTGCCAGGAATTCCCGAACCTCGCGGGCGGTCAGACCGCCGGGGAGATCCTCGGAGCCGGACTTGAGGGTTTGCAGAACCTGCTTCCACGGCCAGATGAGCTCATCGTCGCTGCCCGCGGTGGCTTCGAGCAGGGCGCGGGTCACGGCCAGGCGACGCATCAAGGACTTGTTTTCGAAGTTCTCGCGGGTGATCTCGGCTTGGTAGTCCTCGAACCACTCCTTGATAACCAGCTTGTTTTCTTCGCCCTTGAAGAAGGGGACAATCTTCGGTGCTGTTTCGGGATTGCCTCCGAGCAGCGTGATGAGCACCGCGGCTCTCTGCCGTTGCTCGTCGGGGCTTTCGAGCAACTTGGCGACGCGCGCGTCGTTTTCTGGGTTGGCAGCGGCGCCCAGAGCCATGGCCGCGGCTTTGGCGATTTGGGGATTGCCCTGTCCCTCGAGCAACGCGAGCATGGCGTTTTGCACTGCCGGTGTGGGATGGAACCGCAGGCCGCTGGCCAGGCTGACGCGAGCATGCATGTCGACGCTCTCATCGGCTATCTTCTGCAGGCCGATCTCGAGCCCGGCGTCGTCGGCGCAGTAGGCGTAGGAGATGCCTGCCTCGGTGCGCAGCTCGGCATCGTCCTTGGTATCGAGGACCAGCGCGAGCAGAGCCGCGGACGCTTCCTTGGCCCGGAGGAACCGCAGGGCGATCACGGAGTTGCGGCGTTCCTGGAGGCGATCCTCCATCTGCCAGTCGCGGCTCTCGAGCAGGGTGGCGAACTTGCTCTCCTTGCGCTCGGTTGCGGTCATTTGCAGGCGCTTGATGAACTCCCTGGCCCCGTCATCGCACCCCAGACGCCCATAAGCCATCGCCGCGGACTGGAAGTAGAACTTCTCGTCCTGGTCGAGGAAGGGCCTGGTGAGCTTGCAGAAGCGCTTGTCACCGGTGCGTCCTATGGCATCCAGCAGCGGCCCGATGTCGACTTTTACCTTCTGGGCGCATTCGGGAGTGTTGGAATAGGGCTGATTGGCCTCGTAAATCTTCATGAGGTCGTCGGAGGCGCCTTCGGGTCGCACCTTGCCGAACCAGCTGACCACTGCGTTGGCGATCTTGCGCTGCATGTCGTTGGTGCGATAGCGCACTGCGTCATCTGGAATCTGTTCAGCGGTCTTCTCTTCCCACTGCGTCTTTTCGACCATCATCGGCGCGATCCGTGGATCGCCCAGGTCTTCGAGGGTCCACAAAGACTGGTTGCGGATGTTGTCGCCCTGCTCGCGCTCCTTGTCGGCAGCGGGATTGGGGTCGCCCGTGGTCGGGATGGGCTCGTTGACAATCGACAACAGTAAATCTTTTGATCGAGGATCTCGCAGGGACTTCAGCTTACCCACGATTTCGTACTTATAGGTGGGGTTCTTGGTGTTTTTGTAAATGGCCTCGAGCCCAGGAGCGCCTACGGACTGTGTGACAGCCGAGACGATGGCGCTTCGCAGGGCATCGGAGCGTTCCATGGCTGCGAGCAGGGCCGGTCCAGCCCGCTCGTCGGTGGTGCGGCCAAGCGAGATGGCCGCGGCGCGAGCGACTTCGTCGTTTTTGTCTTTGAGCAGCTCGAGGAGCGGCGGAACCGGGTCTTTGTCGGTGCGGAACCCCAGCTCCATGGCCGCGTACATGCGCAGCATGGCATCGGGGTTCTTCGCCATTTCGAAGAGGCGCTCAGTGGTGCCCATGCGCACGATCACGTCGGCGTTGAAATCCGGCAGGCTGCGCGGCGTGATGACACGCTTGCCCACAGCCTCGAGCAGTGGCGAGAATCCTCGCTCGTCACCCAGCATGCAGAGGGCCCAAGCATACACTGCCTTGGCGAATTCGTCGGACTTGGTCATTTGGGCGTAGATGTCGTTCACGCCCAACTTGGCCTCGTCGCCGCCGATCTTCGCCAGGGCCTTGGCTGCCTCGATGCCGACCTCTCCCCCTTGGGAGACGGCCCTGACGAGGAGCGGGACGGCCTGGACGTCCTTGGCTTCGCCGAGCTCCAGAGCGGCTTGGGACAGGATTTCTTTGCGATCGCAATGCTCGAGGATCTTGCGCAGAGCGGGCTCGAATTCGCCGTCCGGCAGGGACAAGGCGTGCTTGAGCTCGTTCTGCCATTTAACCTCGCTTTGCTTGTTCATGTACCAAAGGACACCGACGACACCGGCGAGCACGAAGATCAGCGAGGCCACGATATACGCGCCCCTGTTGCCTTTCGTTACCTTTACATCGTCTGCATCCAGTGGGCTGGGCGAATAGTCCTCCTTGGGCTCG
This sequence comes from Myxococcota bacterium, assembly GCA_025453525.1. Lineage (GTDB taxonomy): Bacteria > Myxococcota_A > Polyangia > JAAYKL01 > JAAYKL01 > JALOQD01. The sequence continues at coordinate 12,465 of JALOQD010000183.1, read as the reverse complement.
GGCCGCTCCGGAACGTCGGGAAGATCGTCATCGTCCATCTGACCAGGGAAGTTCGGGTCGCTCATGTTGGGCTCCTTGGTCCAAAATCCTCATTTGTTGATCGAACCACGATAATTTAGCGCGAATTCATGGCGGGAATCAAACCGATTGCTTTTTTTTGTTAGATCGCGCCCTGCAGCATGAAAAAAATATCGTGGGTCGGGGGCAGCTCCTGGCCGGCCTCACTCCTTGAATCGATGCGCAAAGCCAGGCGATACATGAGCTGAGCTCGCAGGTGATAGCCAAAAATGTAGTAGGAAAGGCCGGCGGTCGGATAGAGGTCCAGGCCGCTGCGGTCGAGCGCTTCGTCCGCATAGTCGAGGCGGGCTGCTATCTCCAGCTTCTTTTGAACCGCGAAGGCACCCCCTTGAAGGTAGGCGCCGAGGGCCCAGTCGCCGCGGTGCTCAGCGTCGAAAGCAGCCTGCACCGCCGCGTCCTTTTCGTCGATGAGAAAGGCGCGCTTTGCGAACAGCTCTGCGGCAAGCGAGAACCCGGACATCTTGAACCCGGCCTCGGCTCCGAGCTTGAGGACTTGATCGCGGTAGGCGGTCACTGTGGTGTCGTCCGCCGGATCCCACTGCAGGCGCAGGCCGTGGCGGCGATTGAACATGGCTCCTGCGCCAAAGGCCATCCGCGGGTCTTTCGAAGCCGAGAAGTCCGGCTCCTCCGCGCAGGACAAGATATTGAGCGGATGATAGACGAGGCGGCCGCCCACCTCGAAATCGGTATTGGCCGGCACGACCTCTTCGCCGATGATCCCAGGGCTATCCAAGGTGAAGCTCTGCTCGCCATTCCAGACGCCCACACCGTACTCCAGGTGACCAAACAGCATGCCGAACAGACCGACTCCCAAATCGCGGCCGTCGCCGATCTCGAGCACCTCGGTCATGGCTGGACTGAGCTCGGGAAGTTGGTACATGGAAGCGGCGACGAGCCTGTGCCGCGCGAGCCAAGGCCGAAACCTGCCGGCGCGCACGATGAGCCAGTCGGGCACCAGGGCAATGTCGGCAAAATAGTCCCACATGGCGAGGTTGCCTCGAGCGAGGTTGGCTATAAAAAAGGCGCGCACGCGGCCGTAGAATCGGGCATCGAAGCCGATGGCCAGGCGCCGCAGCACAAATCCAGAGCCTTCGGAGGCTGGCGTCGCCTCTGGATCAACGTGGAGATTGAACATCGGTTGGGCGAAACCCAGCGGCGTGAAGGAGAACTTGCCGTCTGCCGAGGCCAGGCGAAAGGAGTCCTTCCAACCAGAGTCGAGATCCACGTTATCGGCAGGGCGCTCGGCCGCGCTCGTCGTCGAGGACGCAAGACAGAGAAGAACCCCAAGGCAAGGGAGGTAAATGGAAAGGAACATCGGTTTCATGGGCGCGCATACTAGCCCATATCGTGAAATCGCGTCTATGACCTCCCGAGCAAATGTCGGTCGCGTGCGCCTTGCTAGAAGAACCTTCCGACGAGGTCTTTGGCATACGCGGCCGTGTGCTCCACGGTTTCGAAGCTCAGGAGGCTGCCGGCGTAATACGTGCCTCGATCGCCCTGCATGGACTCGAGCTTGTCGTAATAGCCGTCTTGGAGATCCTGCCCAACCACATGGGGGAAATAGCTCCAAACCTTTTGCAGATGCACTTTTTGGATGCAAACGCCGATTTCCAACAGATCCTTGCGCAGGGTATCGAGCGCTTGATGTTTCTCGTAAAGGCGACATGGGCCTCGGAGTCCGCGTCGACCACGGTCACAACGTATTGCAGTGTGCGTATCTTACCGAAGAGGGTTCGTTCCATGACGGACAAATCCATAAACTCGTGGGCTGTCTCGAGTGGGACCGTGACAATGATTTTGTCGAAAACGTGAGTGCCTCCGTTCACCGTGAGCTCGATCTTTGCCGCTGCAGTGCCACGAGCGGATCTTTTCATCGAAGTCACGGGCGAGCCTGTCCGGACATCGAGCCCCTTGGCAACCTCTTGCCATAGGGATTGAAAGCCGTTGTCGAAGCTCCTCAGTTGTCCTCGGAGTCCCCCGCTGCGCAGCGCGAACGTAAAGAGCAACACCATCAACTTCATCCAATACAGCGCGGGGGCCTGTTCATAATAGCCATAGCCGCATGCGGACATGGTCGGGGCCATGGCGTAGGCGAGCGCGCCAAATCGATACTTTCGGGCGAGCTCATCGAGAGACAAAAAGAAATCTGGAGGATACCCGGAGAAACCAGGCTTTTTGATGCGCGAGTGACGAAGACCGAGCGTCCAAAAATGGAGCGAATCGCGCGCCAAGCTCGAGAAACCGTATTCCTTTAGAATGAAGGTCAACAGATCCGTGATCTTGCCCTGCGCTGTCATCATTGCGAGTGGTTGGGCCGCAAAGCGCGGCACCGCGAGCTCGTCGCTGAGCGCATGGACGGTTCTGTAGTCGGTCGTGGCCCAGATGGCGCCGAGCTCGTAGGGCTTGCCGTCCAGGAAATAGGTGCTCACCTTTCCGCCGACAGCCTCTTCTTTTTCAAAGACCGTGGTGTGCTGGTACCCGCGCTTTTTCAGCTCCTGGGCAGCGGTGAGTCCGGCCGCGCCAGCGCCGACGACGGCGATTCTCTGGTCTTTCATTTTTTTGCTCCGCAAAGGTCTTGATGCGTGCTTTTGACATTAGAGAAAAAAAAGGAGACTACCCTCGGGTAGCCGCCATGAAAAGGTATCTTTGGGCGGTTTCTATGACCCAGTCATTTTGGAGAGAGCGGAAAAGAACCCTGCGGGATTGTAGTAGTGCAGGCCAACGGTTCGTCCCAACCCGATCAGATCGCCGTTTTGCAGCGGGCGAGGGGTGTTGGGAGGAAGCTTTGTATTGGCAATCCATGTGCCGTTGCGCGACTTGCCGTCCACGATCATGAAGGTTTTGCCCTCTGGGGCGTCGGTCCAAGTCACAAAGGCGTGCATCTTCGAAACTTCGGATCTGGGCAATGAAATGTCGCAATTAGGGGCGCGGCCGATAATGATCATTTTTGAGTACGGGTTTGCGTCGGGCCGCTTTTCAACCAGAAAGACCCGTGCATTGGGATCCAGTTGGAGCGCGGATTTCATCTGCGCGAAGTCGGCTATCGACGCTGCCGCCCGCGTGAGAAACTCTCCATCGGTTTGGGCCACGCTGCCCACCACGACCATGACGTGGCTTGGGTGGCGTTCGATGAATTCAGACGCGCTCATGCCTTTCGCAGCATCTAGAAAGTGCTTGATGCGCAGGGAAGTTTCTTCAGCAGCCATCCAACCTTCTCCTTAGTGAGCCCAACTCATGAGTAAAAAAGTATAAGGGCAACCCAGGACCGTGGCGAGGGCAAATCGACAATAGCTTAGACGAGGTCCGCGAGCTCTTTGGCCGATGGGCGCAGGTTGGGGTTGTAGTCCAAGCACCGATCGATGGCTGCGGCGATTTTTGAATTGAGGCCCGGAAGCACCTGGCCTATGGGCTTGGGTTTGGGGGTTCCCACTCCGGTGAGGAGATCGGCAAAGGACTCCTCTTCGATGGGCCACTGGTTGGCGAGGATCCGGTGGGCGATCACGCCGATCGCCCAGATGTCCGTGGCCTTCCCAGGTTGTTCCCCCCGCTGGAGCTGCTCTGGAGACATGAACCGCGGCGTGCCGGCCCAATCGTAGGAGAGCAACGTGCCGGTCTGGTTACCGTGCAGCGTGTGGGCAGGAGGCGCGGTATCCTCTCCGTCCAGGGCAAACGCCTGGGGGAAGGCAGGGGAGGCTGCCCCCGCGCGAGTCGGACTCCCGAATGGAGGTGGCTTGGGGGCGTCTGAAGCTGCCGGCAGGGCAGGATCACCGCTTAGGAACGGAGCGTGTGGACTCTCCGAGAGCCTGGGCAGATTTTGAGCCACAGCCCAACTGGAGATGCCAAAATCGGTGATTTTCACCCTGAAGTCTCGGTTGGAGTCGCCGTTGATGACGATGAGATTGGTCGGTTTGAGATCCCTGTGCACCAAGTTGTGCTTGTGCAGCTCGTGCAGCCCGGAGCAGACCTGGCGAAGCACCTTGAGTCCCCACTCGAGGTTGCCCCAGTTCTCTCGCAGGTCCGAGAGATCCTTTCCTTCGAGATACTCCATGACCACGTACAGGAAGCCTTCTGGGGCCACGTCCACATCGAACACTCGGACGACGTTCTCGTGGAGCACCTCAACCGCCATCCGCGCTTCTTGAGCCAATTGGGACAGGGCGCGGGCGTCGCCGGACTTGGCGATCTTCAAGGCAGCCTGCTTCCCAGTGGCGAGCACCTTTGCCTCGTAGACAATGCCCATTCCGCCTTCGCCCACGCGCTTCTTGATTTCGTAGCGCTCGCCGATCACCTTCCCTCGTTCGAGCGCGCGGATTTCAGTGGTGCCCTGTCCAAGGATCGCCAAGGTGGAAAAGAGCTGCTCAGAGCGCTTGGCGATTTGCACTCGAAGCTCTTCGTTGGCCTGGGCCAGCGCCAAGGAGAATTCAGACACCTGCGAGTGCACGCGGATGCGGGCGAGCACCTCGCGACTGGAAAAAGGCTTGGTCAGATAGTCGTTGGCGCCCACGGAGAACCCGCTCACGAGGTCTGTGAGCTGGTTCTTGGCAGTGAGCAAGATGATGGGCAATTCGGTGGCGGAGTATTTCTCGCGCAGGATTTGGCACACCTCCAGCCCTGTCATCTTCGGCATCATGACGTCGAGGAGCATGAGATCGGGTTTCCCATGCTCTTCGATGAACCGCAGCGCTTCTTCTCCGTCTCGACCGACGCTGACCCTGTGACCGTTGAGCGTGAGCTGATTGGTCAGAACCTTGAGGTTCAGGGGCTCGTCGTCCACGGCCAAGATGTGTATTCCGCGTCCAGAGGCAGCAGGGATCCTTTCGACTGCTTCTTCTTCGTCTTGCGCCGCTAGGTCCATGGGACGCGCCACATAATCGAGCTTGTTCGATACGCTCGCCTCGGTTGCGTTCTCGTCTGTCGCAGGCAGGGTGATGACGAAGATCGAGCCCTTGCCGAGCTCGGACTGCGCAAAGATGGTTCCGCCGTGCAGCTCGACGAGCTTTTTGGTGATCGACAGTCCAATGCCCGTTCCGCCGTACTCGCGGGTCGTGCCTCCGTCTGCCTGCTCGAACGCGATGAAAATATCCTCGAGCTTGTCGGCTGGAATGCCGATGCCAGTGTCGATGACTTTTATTTCGACGTTTTTGTCCTTGTGCTCCGCGGTGATCACAATGCGTCCGGCCTTTGTGAATTTGATGGCGTTTCCGATCACGTTTTGGAGGATCTGGATGAGGCGGTTTTCGTCTGCCTTGACCGCGATGAGGTTCTCGGGGACCTCGTTCTTTAAGTGGACTTCCCTCGTGCCGATGAGCGGCGAGAGCAGGGCGATCTCCACGTCCACCAGCTGCTTGAGCGCGATGGGCTTGAGCTGGAGATCCAAGTTGCGATTGCGCAGCTTGGAAAAGTCGAGGATGTCGTTGACCAAGGTCGAGAGCCTTTGTCCAGCGCCGACGATCATCCTCAGGTTTTCCTTGGCTGTCTTGTTCATGCTTCCGGCTGCGCCGTCGATGAGAGACTCCGCAATGCCGATGATGCCATTGAGCGGAGTACGCAGCTCGTGAGACGTGTTGGCCAGGAAGTCGTTCTTGATCTTGTCGGCCTTTTTGTAGCTCTCGATGGCCTCGCGCTGAGCGAGCTCCTTTTCCTGTTTCATGATCGTGATGCGGTCTGCGAGCGCCAAGGACAGCAAGATGACCTCCAGGGCAGAGCCGATCTCCATCCCGTACATGGTGAGGAACATCTGGGGCGCGAGCCCGAGGAGGCGGGCGGCTTGCAGGATGCAGCCCGTCAGGAGCGCGATCCACGCCAAAACATAGAAACGAGCGGGGCGGTACCCCTTGGCCAGGGCATAGATACCGGTGCCGGTGAGCACAAATCCCCAGGTCACGGTCATCAGAGCGCACAGCAAGGAGATCGGTCCGTAGGGACCCAAAATGATGGCGACGAACAACACGGCAAAGGACAGGGCGAGACCGACGAGAAGCTTGTGCAGCCTGGGGAAGATTTCCTTGGTCTTCAAGAACGAAATGGTGAATAGGCAGCCTGGGCCACCTATGAGCGCGATGAAGAACAGCAGCGACTTGTCGACGAACGTGCGCCACGGAATGGAATGGAGAAGATACTCGTACGCCAAACCGCTAATCGTCATGTTGAAAAAAGACACGCCTATTATAAAAACGACATAGTAGATGTAAGTTCTGTCGCGGACGGCAAAAAACAGAAAGAGGTTGTACAGACCCATAACGAACACAATTCCAAAGTAGAAACCAAAGGCGATTTGGGTGTTGTGGTCGATGGCGAAAAAGGCATCGGGTTTGTGCAACAGAAGAGGGATATTCATCGAGCCATCTGTAAACAGCCTGGCATGGAACGTATGCGTGGTCTTTGCCGGAACGTGGAGCTTGAAGACCGGATTTCGGTTGCGGATTTCTCGGTTTCCAAAGGGGTGTCTATCGCCCAGGGTCTGCACGGAGAATCCGCCGCTTTCGCTCATCTGAAAAAGCGCGATTTCGTCCAGGATGGCGTTGTCGAGCTCCAGGATGATATCTTGCGGGACATCCTTGTTGTTCTGCAGGGAGAACCGCACCCAGAAGGCCGACTTGGTAAAGCCGAAGTTGGGTTTTGCTTTTTCGTTTACCCTAAACTCGCTTGCCTGTGGCCCGAGCGTCACGTCCTCGACGGTGAGCTTGGTCGTGGGATCTTCGAGGATGTCGAGCTCCTTGCCGAGAACGCTCGTTTTCAAGTTGTCGTCTAGGACAATGGGCTCGGCGGCGCTGGCCGCTCGCGGCATCGAAAAGAGCGTTGTGGTCAAAAGAAAGAACGCGCAAGAGAGCCGCAGGGCCCTTTTCGAAGGGTTTCCAGCGTGGTCATTGCCGATGGACAGCATGAGCGTCTTCCTTTCGAGTATCCCAACCCCGCTCCATATTTATTAGCAGCCCTCGCGGAGCGCGCTAGAAACCCTATCGTGGCCAGCAGGCCGTTCTTTCCCTACGACCCCGCGGATACATCATTGCCAGGTTTGATCAAGCAGGCTCGCCACGGTACACTGTCTCTCGAGCCCAGACACCCAGAGGAAAGAGGCCAAAGCTCCTGCATGAACGCATCCAGCGAAGACGCCTACATCGGAGTTGTTCTCGGTGGCCGTTACCGCGTCACCGAGCGATTGGCCGAGGGCGGCATGGGGGTCGTCTACAAAGGGGAGCGGGTTGAGCTCGGACGTCCGGTGGCGATAAAGTTCCTGCTGCAGCCGTTTACCGACGACCCGCAGTTCACTGCGCGCTTCATGCGCGAAGCCAAGACCATGAGCCAGCTCTCCCATCCCAACTGCGTGTCTGTGATCGACTTTGGTGTAGAGGATGTGCCGTATATCGTCATGGATTTCGTCACCGGGAAGACGCTGAGGGAGATCCTTGATGAAGGTCCGCTGCACGTCGGTCGCGCACTCAACATCGTCAAGCAGCTTCTCGCCTCTCTGGCCCATGCGCACAACCAAGGCGTCGTCCATCGGGATATCAAGCCGGACAACATGATGCTCAGCGAAGCCACGGGCATGGGCGATCACGTCCGCATCTTCGACTTCGGGCTGGCCAAGCTTCTGGATGCGGGCCCAGAAGCCAATTTCACGGCCACGAACATGGCCATGGGGACGCCCAACTACATGGCGCCCGAGCAGTCCCAGGGCAACCCGGTCGATGCCCGCTCCGACCTCTATGCCTCTGGTGTCGTGCTCTTCGAGCTCCTGGCTGACTGCAAGCCTTTCTACGACGAAAACCCGTTCAGAGTCATGCAGATGCACCGGGACAAACCTCCGCCCACTCTGGCCGTGGCCTCAGGCGGCAAGGCCTTCTCCACCGAGCTCGAGGCGGTCGTCGCTCGAGCCCTTGCCAAAGAACCGGACGAGCGCTTCCAATCGGCCAAGGAGTTCGTGGATGCGCTCTTGGCCGTCCCAGAGGGCCAGATCTCCTCTGGGATCACAGCGCAAGACGTTCCGACGGTGCTGGTGACCACTGCCACAGCTCCGTTGAGGCGTTCGGCCATGACCGCGACGGCTCTCATCGCCGTGGTGGGGGTCCTCGCGCTCATCGTTTGGCTCATCGTAGGAATCGAGCGTCACAATTTAGCTCCTTCTCTCGTCACCCTGAATGACACGCCCAAAAAAGATAAGCCGGGCTTCAAGCTGCCGTCTTTCCCATTCATGACCAAGACCGAGCAGCCGCAGGGCGACAACGCGGATGGTCAAAAGAAAACCGGGCTCGCCGGCCTTTTCGGTTTGAGAGAAGGCTGCATGGCCGAAAACGATTCTGCCGCAGACTCCGACCCTGAGCTCATCGAAGAGGGCGAGCCCTTGGATTCTCAATCCCTGGCCGAGGTCCGCGAGCTCCTCGCCGCAGGAAAGGCGGACGAAGCCATCGCAGCGCTGCGCACGCTGCGGCGCAATAGCCCCAATAGTGCGCTCTATCCTTATATGCTCGGTGAAGCATTCTTCGAAAAGGCGTGGTTCAAGGACAGCATGGATCTCTACCGCGAGGCGATCCGGCTCAACCCAGGGTTGCGGCGCAAAAAGACCCTCAACGAGAATCTGATCGCCATGCTCGGCGCTGAAAAGAGCCATTCCAAGGCGCGCACCTTCATCCTTCGACATATCGGTCGCCCAGCGCTGCCGTATCTCAAGCGGGCTGCCCAAAACGATCCCAATCGCGTGATCCGCAAACGAGCCTCGAGCATCGCGAAATCCCTGTCGTCGCGGAGATAGGGGATACCCTTTCATCTCTTGCCGCAGAAGGCCGCTGTAGCTCTCGTCCGAACGAGTGCTAGAGTCTTGTTAAAGCTGTTTTGGGTTCAAGGGCTGGCGGCTCGCGACCGGAAGGAGTGGCCAGCTCCGACGCACATCGAATAGAGCGGGTCTCATCAAACCGGCAGGGTGAGAAGAACAGGAGGAGCCACATGCATCCCGACAAGATCAAAGGAAAGTGGGCGCAGATAAAAGGCAGGGCGAAAAAGGCCTGGGGCGAGCTGACAGACGACGATTTCAAGAAGGCAGAAGGCTCGGTGGACAAGCTCTACGGCATCATCCAGGAGAAGGTCGGCGAAACCAAGGAAGCGATCAAAGAGAAGCTCGACAAGCTCCTGAAGTAGGCCCCGAAGGACCAACCTCTCAGTGAGGTAGAGAATGCAGCCGAGCGTAGAGACCTTCGGGGGAGTAGAACGCTAGGGAGATCGATGCGCCCAAACGGATCACCTGGCCGCTTTCGATCGGCTGGGGCACATGGGCTTGAAGCTTTTTCACCTTCAGCCAGGTGCCATTGCGCGACCCGCCATCCACGATTTGAAATTGCTTTCCCTCAGGGAGGTCCATCCACGTAAAGTAAGCGTGCATCTTCGATACCTCGGAGCTATTGATGTAGATGTCGCTGGCGGCCGAGCGCCCGATGATGATCATTTTCGAGTAGGGGTTTTGCCCAGGGCGTTTCACGACTGGGAAGACTCGAGTATTCGGGTCGAATGTGTCTGCCGCTTCGCCGCTTTCGAAGAGCCGGATGTTGGCCATGGAGCGCGTGAGGAAGTCATCGCCTTCTGTGGCGATGCCTCCTATGGCGACGAGCAACGGGGCGGGGTACAGCGCGCGAAATTCTTCGAGGCTAGCGCTCTGCGCTGTCTCGATGAAGTGCTTCATTCTTTCCAGCTCTTGGTCTTCCATCCTCGCCTCTTGCCCAGGGTTGTGATCCCTTTGGAGAAGTATAGGGAACAAAACGGAGAAGACCACGGCGTTTTCGCCTCAATCCTTTTTTGCCTCTCGACACTGGAATCGCAGGAATTGCAGTGTGAATGACTAAGTTTTCAATACCCGTTTCCGATCAAACAGGCAAGGAGTGCGTGCTCACGATAGGCATTTCACTTCGAGGGGCGCTACGGATGGCGCTTGGCAACGCTTCCACGGAAGGAGGCACTTTGATCATCGCCCAATCCCAGCTCTGTTTTTCGTCATCCTATTCCAAGGTCGAAGTGACGCAGACCCAGGAGTGACTCCGCGCCTGGGTGGATGGCGACGGCGCTCGTAGCACGGCAGATGGCAAGGACATCGCTTTCGAGGTGAGCCTGCAGGTGAGTCGGCAGAAGACCGAGGTGTCACAAAGGTGGACAATGGCTCCGAGCTGTTTGGGCCGACCACCGGGGATGGATTCGTCGAGCTTTCTGCCCACGACGACGACAGCAGTGGCTGGATAGACGAAGCGGACGCGGTCTACGACCAGCTTTCGGTGTGGACTGGGAGAGCCGATGCCGCAGATACCTTGCGTTCCCTGCGGCAGGCCAATGTCGGCGCGATCGCCCTTTTGTCTGCCAAGACCCCCTACACCCCCGAAACGCCGAGCGGCGAGGAGGCCGCTGTGGTGCCGTGCCACGTCGGTGTACCTCGAAGAAGACGGCGGCGCTGGCACGGTGCAGCAGATCGATTTTCTGCTCTAGAACGGTGAACCAGATCGCGAGGAGCTATTGGAGCGGGTTTCACTATCCCTCTCCATTGGGACTCGGTCCGAAACGAATCGCCACAGTTCTCGTGTCTGCGGGGTATCTGCTGCACCAACCGCCCAAGTCGCCCATCGCCGCGCCGACTCGAAATCGCCGCTGGCCAACATCTGCTTGGATAGAGCGACGGCATCTGTGGCCAGGTTCAGACAATCTCGCACCGAATGCAGCTCGGCGCCGCAGCGACGGCAAGGCTCCTCGCGCGCCTCATCGCCACGGAGCTTGGCTCGACACACCGGGCATTGGGCCAGTCGAATACCTGTGTCAGGAGACATAGAAGAGAACATCCTGGAGCTCCCGGCCAACGCGGTCGATTGTGGGAAAGTCCATGGCAGAAAGCGCAGAGTTCAGACCCGCAGAAAGAGCCGCGAGCTCTTCGCGGTCCTGGGCGTCCAATTCGTTCATTTTTCCATGCGCTGTTGCGATGAGTGTCAGCGCCTTGTCCCATGAAGCGCGCTCTTCATCCGTCGCATCGTCCGGCAGAGAAACCGCATTTTCGGGGGTAGGCAGAGGGTCGCTCTCACCCATCGCCGCGCAGAGCGTTCGCTGGGCCGCGCTGAGTTGCCCTTCGTCAAGACACGAAAAAGCGTCTGTCACTGTGACCTTCTTGCGCAGCCCAGTATGCTTCTCGGTTACCTCTACGTGGAGAATCCCATCGAGATCGAGCGCCATGTCGCAAAGAACTGCGCTGCCTGCCGCTGCGTCTTCGTCGAGGCCCTCTACCATGAATCGGCCGATGAGTCGGTTGTTCGAGGCGTCTTCTTCCTCGCCTTGGTAGATGCGCATGTCTGTGGCTTTCTGGCCGTCTACCATTGTGAAGAACACCTCGGTATGACGGGCGGGCAACGGGGAATTGCGTCGGATCAGTGGGACAAAACAGTTCGTGCTCAGAAGACCGTTCAGCGGTCCGAAGCACGCCGTACCGAAGGTGTACGGCGTGACGTCCACCAAGATCCTCTTGCTCTCATCCCCTGCCAACCGCGCGGCATGAATTGTCGCTCCCAGCGCCACGGCCTGGTCTGGATTGACTTCCATGCGGGGAGTTATCCCCAATGCCCTTTCCAACATCCGCCACACCAAAGGAGTGCGGCACGATCCACCCACAAGCAGAACGTCATCGAGATCTCGAGCCAAATGGGCGGTGTCCGTGAGCGTGCGTTGCACAGAGTCCCGTGTCTTGTCCACCAGGGTCTCGATCATTCCCTCGTAATTTTCACGCGATACCTCGACGTCAAGATTCAGGGCCACCCCGTCCCTTGTTGCCAAGCTCTCGAGACGCACTCTCGAATACGGCTCGCGCGAAAGCGCAATTTTGCAATTCTCAGCAGCGCTCGCTAAGCGGGATGCCGCTACGATTTCACCCCGCGGATCGAATCCGTGGTGTTCCTCGAAACGACGAGCCAGGTAACCGACGAGAAGTGCGTCGAAATCGTCGCCGCCCAGTGCGGTATCGCCATGCGACGCAAGCACCTCGGTGACGTCGCTGCTGGTTCTCACGAGTGAAACGTCGAACGTGCCTCCGCCGAGATCGTAAACGAGATGCTTGTGGCTGGCTCCATTCTCGTTCTCATAGCACAGAGCCGCAGCGGTTGGCTCGTGAATGATCCGCTCAACCTGAAACCCGGCAAGGAGGCCAGCTTCTCTCGTAGCATTGCGCGCCGCATCGCTGAAATACGCGGGAACCGTGATGACTGCTTTGACTATCGGCTCTCCAACCGCGGCCTCTGCCGCGCTTTTCAGGCGTTTGAGAATCAGAGCCGAGATTTCTTGTGGTGAATAGTCGCGGTCTCCAAGTCTCGTCACCCGGCCTGTTCCCATCGACCTCTTTATAGACCGAATCGTATGCTCAGGTCGCAGGGCCAACTG
>JALOQD010000466.1 GCA_025453525.1 Myxococcota bacterium | reverse complement strand
CACCCATCAGGCCGAGAAACTCCTCATCTCCTATGCCTGGCCCGGGAACGTGCGAGAGCTCGAGAACACCATCGAGCGGGCCATGGTGCTCGCCGAGGGAGACCAGCTCACCGTGGACGATCTTCCCAAGCAGGTAAAGGATCTAGCCGACCCCGTGCGCCTGAGCCTTGGAGAAGGAGAGCTGTCCATCAAGAAGACGGTCAGGGTCATCGAGGAGGAGCTCATTCGTCGGGCCTTGGCCAAGACCGGCGGCAATCGCACGGCCGCTGCGCGCCACCTCGAGATCAGCCATAGGGCCCTGCTTTATAAAATCAAGGAATACGGGGTAGGGTGAGGCTCCTTTGACTTTTTTTACCAAATTGCGAAGGAAGGCTATGAGAGCAAGACGATGAAGTTGTGCTGACCTCGCCATCTGAATAAGATGCCATTCATGCGCATTCGTCTCATTTATCCCACGTGGAAAAAGCTCGAGGGTCAGCGGGAGTTCCACTTGCCTCCCCATGGACCCGTCGTTTTTGCCGCTGCTGTGCCGTCTGACCATGAGATTCTTTTCACTGATGAAAATGTCGATGAGGTCGATTTGGAGGAGCGAGTCGATCTCGTTTGCATCTCGATGATGCTCACAGCGCAGACGCCCCGCGGTTTTGCCTTGGCCGATCACTTCCGCGCTCGCGGAATGACGGTCGTTCTCGGCGGCATCGCGACGCAGCTCCATGCAAAGGAAGCCCACTCCCACGCCGACGCTGTGTTCATCGGTGAGGTCGAAGGGCGGTTCGAGAAGGTCCTCGCCGACTTTGAGGCCGGCAAGCTCGCCAAGGTCTATGACTATTTAGACGCCCCGGTCCCAATAGAATCGGTGGGCACGGCGCGGCGTTCGATTCTGCATCGGGAGCGCTACAACTATCGCGGCGTGCAGATGGTGGATCTGGTGCATGCCTCGCGCGGCTGCCGCTTCAACTGCCCGCCGTGTTGCGTGCGCTATTTGGGCGGTCGTTCGTTCCGGCCCAGGCCGATTGACAAGGTCGTGGCCGAGGTCGAGGCCATCCCCAACAATCGTTTGTTTTTCGTGGACAACTCTCTTGCCCAGGACAATCAATGGGAGCTCGATCTCTTTCGGGCGCTCGCGCCGCTGAAGCGCAGCATCATCAGCCATCCGGTGGAGGATGACGACAAGGTCCTCGACGCGGCCGTGGAGGCGGGTTTGTGGTGGGTGTATCAGGCGGTGTTCGATACGTCGGACTACATCCGGCGGCGCATCAAGAGGCTCAAGGAGCGCGGCGTGGCCGTGGAGGGCACGATTCTCCTGGGACTCGATGAGCACGACGAAGATGACATCAAGCGACTCGTCGATTTCCTGCTCGAGGTCGAGCTCGATCTCGCGGAGTTCACGGTGCTCACGCCGTTCCCGCACACCCGCGTCCATGATCAGCTCGAGGAGCAGGGGCGCATCCTGCACCGAGATTGGGACCGCTACACGGCCGGCGAAGTGGTGTTCCAGCCGGCAAAAATGACGGCGTCGCGGCTGCAGGACTTGTATCACTACGCATGGGAGAAGTTCTATGAGGCCGAGCCCCAGCCCGTCAAGATGGGCAGGCTCATCGCCGAAGCCATGCGCAGGGAGGCGTCCCGCGGCGTCTCTCACAGGTTCGAGCCTTCGAGGCCCAAGCGCAGCAGACCCCCAGCGACATGAGCTGGGAGCCCTTTTTTCGCTCTTTGGTCCCTGGTATCATGGGGCAACGAGACACGGGTCGAACGAACGATGGGTCGTTTCAAGGAGGAGGTTCCATGTTCAGCATGCTTCGCGTCACAGTCGTCGCGCTCGTCGCTCTCATCGCACTTTTTGCGGCGGGCTGCGGCACCCTCAAGGCAGCAGCCAAGGCCGAGCCGGGTCAGGCCCCCAGCACTTCGAAGGCCGATCTCGATCCCTTGGGAGCAGCCAACACGAGCTTGAAAGGGGACGCGGTCGACAGCGGTCCCTCTGGCTACAATGTCAAGGATCTCAAGGTGCCTGGCGCTCAGTACGGACTCAAGTCGGAAGCGGAGAAAGCCGAGAAGGCCCCGGGCAAGAAAGGCAAGAAGGGCAAGGGACAGGGCAATCCCACGAAAATGGCGATTCCTTTTTCCGATGCCATTGCCGATCAGATGGAAGGGCTGCCCTGGGGCATGACCGACAAGAGCGTCATCGCCTTCTTCGAGCACCAGGTGCGCGCGGCTTACGCCGACCAGCTCAAGCAGGCCGGCGGGCTCGTCGAGGAAGACCGCATTCGCGGCGACATGCTTCGGGACATCGCCAAGCTCAAAAAAAGCTACGTGGAGTTCAAGGGCCAGCGCACCGGCTTTGAGGGCTCGCTCATCGAGAACGAGTTCTCCCACAACAACAACGAGTCGATGCTGATGTGGGATGGGGGCAAGTACGTGGAGTACATGTTCTTTTTCGACGGTCGTTTTTGGAAGCGGCTGCGCGCCTTCCGCAAGGACCAGATCAACAATCTCGATTTCGACGCCTACGTGGGCACCTTGACGAACCGATTTGGGCAGGGAAAAGAGATTATGAGCGCCGACGGCCAATTCGTGACCTTCAAGTGGAAGGATAAAAACACGTATATGAACGCTGAGGATCGCTCTGGTTTTTATGGGGTCTACTGCCTCGTATTCAGCGCCCGGGTCGCCGAGGACAACCTCCAAAAGCTGCGGCCCAACCAGGGGCGCACAGAGGGCCGTCCCAAAGAGAATGTGTCGACCATGGTGGAATCGGTGACAGGCGGCGACGCCTCGGATCACAACGACTCGGTGATCGATTCCTACACTGGCAGCGCTACGCCTGCTCCGGCAGGCTCGCCTGTCAAAGGCAGCGGCTCAGCCCCGGCAGACAAAAAGGGCAAAGGCAAGAAGGCGCAAGAGAGCAAACCGGAAGAGAGCAAAGACAAAGCCGAGAGCGCGCCCAATATCGACGATATCTTCTAAAGATTTCCTGATTCCCGCTGCTCGAGGGCCTGGGGGACGGCCTGGGGGGCCTGGGTGGGGCCTGGGGGACGTTCCTTTCGGCCTGGGGGACGTTCCTTTCAAACTTAACTAAAATTGCTAAACCACGATTTCCACGTTCAGCGTCTTCATGTTCTCTGGCCCCTGGGCCAATGCCTTTAGAACATTGGGAACCG
>JALOQD010000182.1 GCA_025453525.1 Myxococcota bacterium | reverse complement strand
CTATTCCACGACATGGGCGAGGCGATCATCCTCGGTGTCATCGGCGACTCGTGGCGCAATCGCGGCATCGCTGTCCCGTCCCTCGAGTTGCTGGCGCCTGTCATCGAGCATTATCATGCCCAGTCTGGCGGAGTGGTGTGCCGCAAATGGGGGATGCAGGATATCATCGCCGAATCCGTGCGTTTCCATCACCAACCCAAGCTCGCCGCCCACTGCGAGAAAATGGCGATGGCACTGAACGTGACCGACCTTCTGCTCGGCCACGCTGGAATAGGTTGCGAGCGCGCCCTCGTGGATCCCATCAATCAGCCGCTCTTTTTCGAGCTCAACCTCTCTCCTGGTCAGGCGCTGCACCTCATCGATTACGCGAATTACCTCGGTGAAAATCGAGGTGATTGGTCCGTCTAGGCCTGCGCAGCGCTACCAGCAAGCTGTTTTTCCGTTGCCAAGCCTGCGTGCGGACCTTACAAGGGGTGGCGCTAACGGGAGTCGTACAACGATGAGCAGCTACCAGCGTGTGACAGTCGATATGGCGGGCATCCTCCAAGGCGTGGGATTTCGTCCGACCATGGCTCGTCTGGCGCGCGGAGCAGGAGTGGGCGGCTGGGTGCGGAATCAATCAGGCACCGTGCGCCTGTGCCTCGAGGGAGAGGTCGGCCAGCTGGAGCGATTTCTCGAGGAGTTGCCCAAGGGTTTGCCTCCTGCGGCCCGACTGACCAAGCTCACGGTGGTCGAGCGCCGCGACGTTCCCCTCCTAGCGCCCGAGGTCCGGTTCGAAATCCGCGAAAGCGCCGCGACAGACAGACCGCATGTCTCGATCCCCGCGGATCTCGCCTTGTGCGTCGATTGTCGAGCAGAGGTGGCCGATCCATCCTCGAGATTCTACCGTTATCCGTTCACGACCTGCACCAACTGCGGGCCTCGCTATACGGTGGTCGACTCGATGCCCTATGATCGGGAGCGCACGGCGCTGCGCGCCTTTCCCCTCTGCGCCGAGTGTCGCAAGCAGTATGAGGATCCCGGGGACCGCAGATTTCACGCAGAGAGCATCGCGTGTCCTACATGCGGTCCGAGGCTGTCATTGCTCGCTCCGAATGGGCAGCGGGTTCTGGGAGATCCGCTCATCGAGGCCCGCGCCGCATTGGCGAGAGGCCAGATCCTCGCCGTGCGCGGCCTCGGCGGATTTCTTTTAGCCGTAGACGCTTTCAATGAAACGGCGGTCGGGTTGCTCAGGCAACGGAAGTCGCGCCCACATAAGCCCTTGGCGGTCATGGCTCGAAACCTGGAAGTGATTCGCAGGCTGTGCCAGCCGAGCGACGCCGAATGCGCGTTGCTCACGAGCTCGCAAGCGCCCATTGTGATTCTGGACCTGCCCGAGCACCGAGCGAGGGTGCCGGAAGCCCTGTCTCCAGGGACGAACAACTTGGGGTTCATGCTGCCCACGACCCCCCTGCACCTATTGCTCTTCGAGCAGCTCGAGGGCGACCCTCTCGCATCTTTCGACCTGCTCGTGATGACCAGCGGCAACAAGGGCGGCGAGCCCATCTGCATTCACAACGACGAGGCCTTGGAAAGGCTCTGCGGCATCGCGGACCTCTTCTTGGTGCACGATCGGGAGATCCATCTGCGCTGCGACGATTCACTGGTCGCTTGCTCGACCCTCGGACCCCAGATCCTTCGCCGCGCCAGGGGTTACGCCCCGCAAACGATTTCGGTTTCTCGACCCTTTGAGCGGTGCGTGATGGCCATGGGCGCAGAGCTCAAGAACACGCTGTGCCTTGCCTACGATGACGAGGCTGTCCTCTCTCCTCATATCGGCGATCTGGAAACCCCGCAGGCCGTGGATGCATTGCAGCTCGTTTCGTCGCGCTTGCCCGAGTTCTTCTGTCGCGAGCCGCAGGTCGTGGCCGTCGATCTTCATCCTGACATGCACTCCACGAGGCTTGGGGTGGCGTATGCCCGGCAGCGCGGCTTGGACGTGGTCGAGGTCCAGCATCACGTTGCGCATGCAGCCGCTGTCATGGGCGAGCACGGCGTCGCGCGCAGTCTGGCCCTGGTGTGCGATGGTACGGGCCTCGGAACCGATGGGTCTATCTGGGGCTGCGAGCTGCTCTGCGTCGAGCCCTCTTCGTGGAAACGGCTCGGGACTCTGGCCAAGGCGCCCCTGCCTGGAGGCGATACCGCGACCTTGCACCCGGGAAAGCAGCTCGTGGCTCGATGTCTCGCCGCTGCTCTGCCGGTCCCTGCGGCGCTCCTGTCGCGACTCGGTGCGACGCAGGCCGAGCTCGAAACGTGGAAACTGCAGATCTCGCGCAGCATCAACTGTCCGTGGTCCCACGCGGCCGGGCGCTTGTTCGACTCCTTGTCCGCGCTGCTCGGCGCATGTCCACCGCGGATCACTTTCGAAGGTCAAGCGGCGATCTGGCTCGAAGCGATCGCGCGTCGAGCGCCAGCCGCGGATCTCGGGGGAAACCCCTATTGCCTCGAACGCCGGGACAACTTGTGGACCGTCGACTTTTCACCGCTGCTCGTCGACCTGCTTGAACATCCAGTCGATCCAGCGGATCGCGGAGGCGTGGCGCGGGGATTCCACGAGGCGTTTGCAAAGTCTCTGTGCGAGCTTGCCACTCGTGGTCGCGACGAGACCGGAATCGACACCGTCGCTCTGGGCGGTGGCGTGATGATGAATCGATTACTCGTAACCAGCCTCGCGCGGCGCCTCGTCGACGAGGGGCTCAAAGTGCTGCTGCCCAGGGACGTGCCGATCAATGACGGCGGCGTGTCGTTTGGTCAGGCAGTTTTCGCAGGAGGAGCGCTTTAGCCATGTGTCTCGCAGTGCCCATGAAGATCACTTGCATCGACGAAGCCGGTCGCGGCGAGTGCGACCTCGACGGAGCGACGTATCGCGTCGATCTTTCCCTGGTCGGTGACGCCAGCGTTGGCGACTACGTCATCGTTCATGCCGGTTTTGCCATCGAAAAGCTGGATGAGGCCGAAGCCGACGCTAGACTCGAGCTGTTTGCCGGCATGGCCGCGTCCCAGCGAGGGGAGGGCGCATGAAGTACATCGCGGGGTTTCGCGACAAAGACGCCGCCGCTCATCTCGAAAAGATGCTCCGCGCCATAGGCGACAAGCTCGATCAGTCTGGAAGAGTGGTGCGTATCATGGAGGTCTGCGGCAGCCATACGATGGCCATCGCCAGGTATGGAATCCGAGATCTTCTGCCGCCGTCGGTGAGGCTCATCAGCGGCCCGGGATGTCCGGTGTGCGTGACCGATGGAGGTTACGTGGACGCGGCTCTTTCCCTGGCCGCCTCTGGGATGACCATCACCACGTTCGGAGACATGCTGCGCGTCCCAGGGGCCAAGGGAACGCTCGCAGAGGCAAGAGCCCAGGGCGCACGGGTGGAGGTGTGTTACTCGCCCCTCGATGCCGTGGATTACGCGGCGACCCACCCAAATCGCGAGGTCGTATTCCTCGCCATCGGGTTCGAGACCACCGTGCCAGGCGTCATCTCCATTCTCAAGCACGCGCAGAAGCGGAATCTGCGCAACATCAGCTTGCTGGTGGCATTCAAGTTGGTGCCCCCGGCTCTTTCGGCGCTTGCCGCGGATCCCGAGGTCGAGGTCGACGGTTTCCTGTGCCCAGCCCATGTGAGCGCGATCATCGGAGCCAATGCCTATCGGCCCTTCGTGGAGCAAAACCGCATCCCGTGCGTGGTTGCCGGATTCGAGCCGCTGGATATCCTCTTTGGTCTGACGGAGCTCGCGCGCCAGCTCGAGGCAGGGGAATCGCTCCTTGTGAACCAGTACGACCGCGTTGTGAAGCCCTTGGGCAACCTCGCGGCTCAGGCGCTCATGGCCGAGCTCCTCGAGCCGGCTGATGCTTCGTGGCGGGGCATCGGAGTGATTCCCATGAGCGGACTGGCCCTGCGAGCGCACGTACGCGACTTCGACGCCGCGGTGCGCCACGATATCGAGATCCCCTCATCCCCTCCCGACAAGGGATGCCGCTGCGGCGATGTGCTCAAGGGCAAGATCACCCCCAGCGAGTGCGGGTTGTTCAACAAGGCCTGCACACCGCTGCATCCGGTGGGGCCGTGCATGGTGAGCTCCGAGGGGAGCTGCGCGGCCTATTACAAATACTCGAGGTAGAAATCAGTGAATAATCCGAGCAGAATTCTTTTGGGACACGGCGGGGGCGGCAGGTTGTCGCGAGGTCTCATAGATGAGGAAATCGTTTCTCGTTTCGGCGACGGGCCTCTCAAAGGCCTGCCAGATGCGGCGAGCCTCGAGCTCGGCAGTAGGCGCATCGTCTTTTCTACAGATAGCTTTGTGGTCCAGCCCCTCTTGTTTCCCGGAGGTAGCATCGGGCACCTGGCCGTTCACGGCACGGTGAACGACATTGCCGTGTCTGGGGGCAAACCGGCGTACCTGTCTCTGGCGCTCATTCTCGAGGAGGGCCTCGAGCTCGACGTTTTGCGTCGAGTGCTCGATGATGTGCGCGCGGCTGCTCTCGAGGTCGGGGTGAAGATCGTGACGGGCGACACCAAGGTCGTGTCCCGCGGGCAGTGCGACGGTATGTACCTCAACACGGCGGGGATCGGCACGGCGATTCCAGGTTTCGAGCTCAGCCCGTCCCGCCTCGAGCCTGGGGACGTCATCCTGGCTAGCGGCACCATCGGCGATCACGGCATGGCGGTGATGGCGGCGCGCGAGGGGCTCGCTGTTGGCCAGGGCCTTGTCAGTGACACGGCGCCGGTGATTCGGCTCGTCGAAGCGGCGGAGCCATGGGCAAAGGATGTGCACTTCATGCGCGATCCGACCCGCGGCGGCTTGGCGTCAGTGCTGAACGAGGCCGTGGAAGGACGAGCCGTGGGTGTGCTGCTCCGCGAGACCCTCATCCCCTACAGGCGCGAGGCCGCAGCCCTTTCCGAAGTTCTGGGCATCGATCTGTTGCATGTGGCTTGCGAGGGAAGAATGCTGCTCCTCTGCCGGCGCAGTTGCAGCGAACAGATCCTGTCGGCTTGGCGGGCGCTGCCACAGGGCCAGAACGCTGCTATCATTGGAGAAGTGACCAAGGACGCGGGGCGCGTCGTTCTCGAGACCGCCATCGGCGGCAAGAGACTGGTGGACGTCCCTCAAGGCGAGCTTTTGCCGAGGATCTGCTGATGCACGAGCTTTCTATCGCAACGGCATTGGTCGAGCAGGTGTGCGAGGCCGCGTTGGCGGCAAAGGCGTCCTGTGTCGTAAGCGTGGAGTTGGTGCTGGGCGACTTGAGTGGTGTGGAGATCGAAGCCTTGGAGCTCGCTTTTTCGATGGCCTGCCAAGACACCTGTGCCCAGGGCGCAAGGCTCGTCGTGGAGCGCGAACCCTTGGAGCTCCTTTGCTCTGCGTGCCGGAGACTCTCCATCCCTGACGACATTGTCATGGTATGCGTTCATTGTAACTCCACCGATGTGGAGGTCGCGCGGGGCAAGGCCCTTACCCTCAAATCCATGGAGGTTCTCTAATGTGCCGAGACTGCGGCTGTGAGCAAGGAAACGAGCGGGCCTACTTTGCCCACGCTCACGAGCATCCACATGATCACGAAACCGACCCTCACGGACATGGGCACGAGCACGAAGGCGATCGCCATCATCGCCATGATCATGGGCATCACCACGACCACCACGACCACGGCCATCACCACGACCACGAGCACACGGTGAGCCTTTCTGCCGGCGGCAGGGAGATCCACATTCATGTGCACTTCGACAGTGGGTGCCACTGCGAGGCCATGACCCGCGACGAGCCTGCACATCCCAAAACTCGAACCGTTTCCCTCGAATCGCGAGTCCTTTCTCACAACGATGCCGAGGCGAGAGCCAATCGCAGTTACTTCGAGAAGCACGGCGTGGTGGCGGTCAACCTCATCTCTTCGCCAGGCAGCGGAAAGACCTACCTCCTCGAGAAGACGCTGGAGGCCATGGCCGGTCGGGTTGCCACGGCGGTCATCACAGGCGATCAACAGACCGACAACGACGCGCGGCGTCTGCAGGGCAAGGGCGCGGCCGTGCGGCAAATCGAGACTCGCAGCGCCTGTCACCTTTCGGCTCAGCAGGTGGGCGGCTTGCTCAAAGACGTGGTTCCGCCTGGAACGAAGCTCCTGTTCATCGAGAACGTGGGTAACCTCGTGTGTCCAGCGGCCTTTGATCTGGGCGAGTCGGTGCGCGTGGCCTTGCTCAGCGTCACCGAGGGAGAGGACAAGCCCCGAAAGTATCCAGTGCTGTTCCACGACGCGCACCTGACCGTGGTGACCAAGCTCGATCTTCTGCCCCACCTCGAGGTCAGCCTCGAGAAGATCCGCGATTCCGTGCGAAGCGTTCGCCCTTCTGCCCAAATCCTAGAGGTGTCGGCCAAGACAGGGCAGGGCATGAACCAGTGGATTGCTTATCTGGACAAGCTTCTCGA
The DNA here is from genome assembly GCA_025453525.1 of Myxococcota bacterium. Taxonomy (GTDB): domain Bacteria; phylum Myxococcota_A; class Polyangia; order JAAYKL01; family JAAYKL01; genus JALOQD01. The sequence continues at coordinate 4,308 of JALOQD010000182.1, read as the reverse complement.
AAAGTGATTTTTTACAGAGCTCCGTGGAACAGCGGCGGCTCGGATTGACGGCGATAGGTGTGGCTGTACGCGCTGGTGTAGCCCTCGGCTCGTTCCTGATCGCCGTGGAAGGCATACTGTCCATGTCGCCGGATTTCCTCCACGGCCAAACGCAGGTACGAGTAGGCGGCATCGCGCATGGACTTGGCGCTCAAGGCCTCGGGGGACTGCTCGTTGGCCGTGAGGAGCAGCGTCTCGAGCCGTTCGGCCAGGTGTTCGGCCTTGGCGATGGTTTCGGGGTTCATTCCCACTTTCAGAAGCATCTTCCGGTGCTCGTTCGCATAGGCGCATAGAGCCCGAAGGTTGCCGATGAGCTGGGTGTCCACCAAATCGTCCGTGGTCCAGGGCATGCCCTCGAGGACCTGCGGCTCGTTGTGGAACGCAAACTTCATGTGCCGCTCGAGCTCTGTGCGCTGATTGTAAGCTTCGGGTAGCAGCAGGATGTACTGCTTGAGGGAATCGGTCCTGTTGAACCGAGAGGCATTCCAAAGGGACTGCGCATAGCGGGTAGCGGCAATGCGCTGGGGAAGTTGATCTACGAGATCCCATTCGAGGCCGGTGGTGCGCAGAGTGGCTCTGTCGGCCTGGGTCCAGTAGTAGAGGTCTTCCGCTTCTTGCAGGTAGTAGCCCATGGGCGCCATCGGACCTCGCAGGTCTTGCGGCGCAAGAGCTTCTATCTGCGGCCTGAGTTGCTCGTAGATGCGATCGCTAGTCATTTTTCTTCCCTCCCCTCGAGCGTTTCACTTCCCTGGAAACGACTTTGTTCCAGCAGGGTTTTTTCCAGCCTGGTGCCAATAGTGCAGTGTGTCAAGAGCTTTTTGCTCAGAAAATAGCCCCGGAAAATGCCCCTCGGCTGCAACGCGGGATGCCTTACTCCAAGCTTTCGCTAGGCTACCCCGCTGCGCGCCGGGGTCATTTTCATGTTCATTGGTGGTCGCGACTGCGCCCATGAGCGTTTGCTCAGAAAAGCCCCACGGAAAATGCCCCATAAGCAGCGACGCGGGATGCCTGACTCCAGGCTTTCGCCGGGCATTTCACATTGTTCGATGATATGGAAACGTTAAGAACACGACGTTTAAGTCTTTTCCGTTCACGGCGCGAAGAGGTACTTCGCGGCAGCCCCTGCCATTCCACTGTTGCTGTGGGCTACGCCGGGAACCGTGTCGAGGGTCCACCGAAACGCCACTCCTGCAGCGCTGGCTTCTTTCTTGGCCATGGAGAAGTAGAAGTTGCCGCGCTCGAACCGGTTGAGCCCCTGAGCATCTGCTTGACGCGTTGTACGAAAATCGTCATCGCGAACCACGTCGTCCTCTCCCAACAAGACCACGAGATCGCGCCCGAACATCTTCTCTAGCCTTGTTGCGTCAGGCGGAGCCCCCTGCAAGCCGTAAGGCATGTAAAAGTTCGAATCGCGACCGCCTCCGGTGCTTGGTAGTGTGTACCAGCCCGAGTTCGCAGCCACTGCCCTGGAGAAGCGAGCGTCAGGACGAAAGGTCACCAGGCGATGAACGAACTGCCCTCCAGCGCTGTGACCGTAGATCGCATAGCGACAGGTCGCGTTGCCTAGCGCCTTGCGAACGGCCTCGAACAAATGCTCGATTTCACTGTGGGTGGTATCGTTCGGGTTCCGCCACTCGCTCGGATCGTATGTGGAACCCGAGGGCGTTCCTGCTGTGCCAACACCCAGGTTGTAGTCTTCCGAGTCCGGATACAGACTCGTCGGAAACTCAGGCGCAATGGCGAATGCGCCGGCTTGCTCAACATACTTTCTCCAGGCATCGAGATAGCTGGAGGCATTGCGGCCAGCCCCATGCATGATGAACACGATCTTCCCTGTCTTCGCATCGAACGAGGCACTGCGATGGGTGTACGCGGTCAGGGTGTTTCCGTCGCGAGCCACGAAGCGAAGCTTTCCTTGGGCCGCGTTGAGGGTTTCGGGATTCTGAAGCTTCGAAGGGTAGGGGTCGACGACGAGGCACGCAGGGTCGGTCGTAGGGCTTTTAACCGAAAGACCATTGACCTTGTAAGACTCATTGCTGGCGCTCGTTTTTGCCGTAATTCTTATGCGTATAGTGTTCCCACCCGTGTTGGAAATAGATTTGGTTACAGTCCGGGGTGCCAAATCGTCTGTGTGGGAGAAGAACGTTGTCCAGCTTCCGCCATCGACGCTATAACGCAATTTCAGGTAGTCAGAGCTTTCGAACTGGCCGTATTGGTCTCCCCTTGCATCTGCCGAAATAAGCACCTCAGAGGCACCTGATATATTGATTGGTTCGGAGGTCCAAGTGCAGACGTTGCTTGAGCAACTGAAGCTACTCGGCATACTGTAGGGCAGGCTCGAGGCTGTGTCCAAATCCCTTTCCGGAAACCCCGAGTCATTGGCATTGTCCGCATCATCTGCCATTTCGCAGCCGCATGTCCAAACCAGACAAATCCAAAAGGATAACGAGATGTTTTTGATCAGTGTTCGCATAAAAAGTCCATTTTTATGGTCGTGGGTCTTCATGGCGAATCCTTTCTTTTTTCATTCTGGTGAAGAAGGGCCGTATTTCTTTTTAACGGCTCATCGGGAACGACTACGTTAGCGCCTCAAAAATGATGCCAAAAAAGCCGCGTCCCAACGGTGAGTCGATGTGCATAAGGTCAACTCTTTGTAATGAGTTGGTTTATTTCTGCGTAGACAAAGACTGGGTCTTGATTTGCGAAATCACTTTTTTTGCAACCGAGGGTGTAAAGTGTAAATCACGGTTTCCATTTCACCCGATGACGTCACTCCAGTATGACTACCACTCCGTAAAAATCCGACAATTTTGCCTGGAGGGACAATGAGATACAGACCCGTCGGCGGCTAAGAACTGGATACAGAATCTTCCTCATTTGTAGACGGATTGTCGGAAAGTTTGGGCTGCCTCGTCGAGCGTGTCGAGAGCCGCGATCTGCAGGCCAAAACCGATCGACAAGGGGAGGATTTGAATGGCGTCGAGGACGGCACCAAACGCCCGCAGCGTGTCTGCGGTGTCTTGGAAGGACGGGTAGCACACAGCGAGCGCTTGTGCGGCGGTCGACACGGGCTGGAGTATGGCTTGCAGGCCTTCTAGAGAATCAGCCCAATTCTCGATCGCCGCTTGCGCTCGGAGAGCATTCCAGGCCGGTGATTGGATCGACCGACCACTTGTTCGAAGATCCGCAAAATCCGACTCCATTAATGCAGTGGTCTGGCCTCGCCCGAGCACGTCGCATACCAGGTCCAACAGCTCTGTCCAATCTGGCTGCGCCGCTTCATCGAGGGCTTGGACCTGCTGCACCACAGAAGCGAAATCACGGACGATGTCTTTGAAATCGGAGATCGATGCGGTGATTTCCAATTGGGCGTACTCCGCTGCAGCGGCGAACGCCGAGAGCGTCACGTACAAACGTTTGATGATTTCGGCATCGGCAAAACTGATACCGTCGCTCGAGAGCGTCGCAATCGTGCTTCGCAGGTCGGAGATCGTGTCTTGGAACGGTTTGCCGGCGACGTGCCAACCCTCGATGTCGTCAAGCAGGCCCTCGAGCATGGCCAGCTCGGCTGTGCGGAAGCTATAGGGCACGACAAGCTCAATGCTCGTTCCCTCTGGCGGCACCTCGAGAAGGATTTCTTTTTTGGCCTTGAGAATAGGGTATTCGAAGAACCAGGTTCCGGAATAGGCCTCGATGAAAGTTTGCCCAACTGGAAAATCCAGCTCGGTGACACTGGAAACGGCGTTTTGATAATCGTAGTTCCAAAAATCCAGGTAGCGGCGGCCACCAACCGGCGTCCACCACTGGATTGTCGTGGCGAGGTCAGCCCCGTGCTCGTCGACGGTGTGAATGGAGACCGGCACCAGATTCTGCTCGAGATCCATGGTGCTGACGAGCGTCGCCTCCTTCCCAAGGTTCAGGGGATCTGGAACTGTGATGGTGAGTCGACGTTCGTAGGCACTTGGTTCCTCATCGAGACCGGTGACCTCGTAATTAAAAAGGTAAACCCCCGGCTCTGCCGGGGAGACAGTCTCAGTTTGACTTTTCAAGGAGTCGCCCACAGGGACTCCGACCGTGAGCCGCCAAGCACACGGAAGGAGAACCTATGGACGACGGAGAGAGCCTGAGTCACACGAAGTGGGAGTGCAAGTACCATGTTGTGTTCATTCCGAAATGCCGTCGCAAGACGCTGTACGGCGAACTACGACGGCATTTGGGCGAGGTGTTCAAGCGCCTGGCCGAGCAGAAAGAGAGCCGGGTAGAGGAAGG
>JALOQD010000181.1 GCA_025453525.1 Myxococcota bacterium | reverse complement strand
GCGGCCAGACCGAACGAGTGGATTCCACGGTTGCGCGAGAGCAAGAGCGAGCCGTAGCCGACCGTGGTGGTGTAGGACTCGATGAGCACGGCGCTGCCGGTCGCGCCGACCACGCGCTCGAGGCGCGGTTCCTGGCGGGCGCGTACCGCGATGTTGACGGCGTAGTCGATGCCCACGCCGATGGTGATGGGCAGGGCCACGAAATCGAGGAAGTTGACCTTGACGCCCACGAGCGAGGCGATGGCGACCATGGACAGGGTGCCGAGGGCGCCGCAGAACAGGGTGGGACCGGCCAGGCGGCGCACCCCGAGGAGCAGCACGACGAGAGTCGCGCCGGCCGCGGCGGCCAGGGTGGCCAGCGGGCCGTCGCGATACATGGCATCCAGCATGTCGGAAAAGATGAAGGCCGGACCGCCCACCAGGATCTCGGGCCCCAGGATTGTAGACCAACCGAACTCTGCCCAGGGACGAGCCCGCTTATCGGGTTTGAAAAACTGGAAACCCATATGGGCCCCGAAGCCAAAGTACGGCACAATGCGGTACATTGCGCCGATACGAAAGTAGGCGGCCGGATCATAAGTAGCACAGAATTGATCGGTGCATCCTGTAAATCCAGAGGATAGAGATAAATCCAATCCGCGATGTCGCTCAGCGTCTCGGGCCTGACCAGACCGAGGAATCGCCAAGAGCAAAAGTGCCAGAGTCATTACTAGCTGAATCTTGAACGCACGAGCTAGCAGAAACGCACCAAGGCGCTTACGATACGGCTGCATGGTGGGTTTCCCGGAAAAAGGCAAACTACCTGTTCGTTGTTTCTGGGAAAACTGAGTACAGGTGCTGATGGCCCGCATTGGCGCGAGCTTCCGCGTTTCCGGCTGATGGTTTGTGCAAGATTCAGGTGTTGTGGTTATTTGTTGCAAGTGCGTGGAACCTCCTCTTCGAGTATAGCCTGACGTCTTTCAATCGCAAGCGATCGATAATCGGTTTGCGTATAGGTTTCACAGGGTAGATCGTGGAAGTAGGAAATAGAACATGCGTGATCAATTAAGCAACATTCTCGGCCAATTGAGCCAGCTTTCGAGCGCGTCCACAGAGGAGTACACAGAGGAGTAACAGAGGAGTAAGTGTCAGACCCCGCGACTTACAGAGTAGACCCCATGAGCTGGCGCTCACCACAAGGGATGAAACTCCGACCCCAAGTTTCAGAGCAGAAACGACGCAGCGTCTCTATCGCAGAGGCTTTCCGAGCACGTCTCTGACAGCTCTTGCCAGGCCCAACCGAGATGAGGCCCTGGAGATCCGCGGGACTCTTTCCATGGAGCGTGGCGGCATCGTGGCCAGCTCGGCATCGCTGCAGAGCTCGAGTAACTGCAGGTCCGGCCGGTAGAGTGCCGAGGTTTCGAAGATCTCTCGAACGGACTACTCGCAGATTTCGGAGTCCACAATGTACAAATCTTAATAGGCAGGTTCCGAACGCATCACGCGGTGGGCCTTGGCTTCGCTGTCCACGATGACGAGCTGGTATCCGAGGGGTGCGAGCACATGCGGAAGATCCGCGGCGAAGCTCTCTCGTGGAGTGCAGACGAGGATTCTTTCTCGGCCAAACAAATGGGGGCTTTCTTGCACCTCGGTGAGCCAAGATGGCCTGGCGAGGCTTGGCAGGACGAGGCTCACCTTCGTGCCCTTTTCTGGATTGGACGAGATCTCCAGGGCTCCGCCGTGTTGCTCGGCGATGTGCAGCGCCACGGTCAGCCCGAGGCCAGAGCGGCCCAAGCCTCCTTTGGTGGTAAAGAAGGGCTGGCATACGAGGGGCTGTCTCTCCTCGGGAATACCCGGGCCGGTGTCCGAGACCGTCACCACAAACGATGAGACATTGGAAACGCGGACAGATGAGAATTTTGAGTTGCGTTTGGATCTCTGGGTCACAAGACTGGGATCCGAACGCCACAATAGAAGCTCCACCGATCCGCCTTTTGGGTCGATCGCCTCGAGCGCGTTCGTGGCGATGTTGATGATCGCGTGGCGAAACTGGGCGGCAGTACCGATGACGCATGCCGGCTCGGCTTCGATGACGCAAGAAAGCGAGACGTTCTTTTTTGCCGAGCTTTTTAGGAACTGGTGAACCTCTTGGATGAGCACAGAGAGATCGACCAGTCCCTTGCGAGTCTCGACTCGCCGGGTAAAGCCCAGGAGCTGACGTCCGACCTCTGCGGCCTGGTTCGCCGCGCGGATCATCTCATCGATGTCGAGGCGGGCGGGGTGCTCTTCCGGCAGGTCTTCACGCACGAGCTCGGCGATGCTGATGATCGGAAAGAGCTGGTTGTTGAAGTCGTGAATGACACTGCTCGCTACTGCGCCGAGTGCTTCGCGCTCCCGAGTGCGCTCCAGCTCGGCGGTGCGATGGGCCACCTCTTTCTCGAGCGTGATGCGTTCCTCCTCCAGGCGGCGATGGATGCGCTGGTCCTCGGAAATATCGCGGTACACGAGCACCGTGGCGTAGCCGGCGATGACGCCCTCGTGAGTGGACTGGGACAATGAGAGCATACGCTTTTGGCCGGTCGTCTCCAGTTGGATCACCCGTTGAGCGAACGTCGCCTTGGGCTTGTAGCCAGGCAGTACGACCTCGGCCGCCCAGGGACCGCCGATCGTGGGCAGGCCGAGCAATGACGCGGCTGCGGGGTTGATTCTTCTGACCATCTGTTCGGCGTCCACGAGCGCAATGCCTTCACCCGAGCGGGCAAAAAGATCCTCGGCCACCTGCTCCAGGGTGGAGGAGAGGAAGTCGTGGCGAATCATCGCCACCCACACCACGCCACAGAAGATCGTGCTGATGCAGCAGGAGAACTCAGACCAGTCGAACGAGGGATTGAAGTAGGGAAGAAAAACGTCCAGGCTCAGCGCCATGAGCAGGGTAAAGGTTCCGCCGATCACCACCATGGCGAGCGCTCCGCGTTTGCGTTGCTCAGGCTCATGCACCAGGGCTTGACCCAGCAGATACAACGCGACCACGGCGTTCAACGAAACGACCGCTACCACCGGCCAATAGCCCCACCCCAGACGGGTTATGACACCGGTGAGCGCCCACTCGACGTCTGCGATGACGAGGTTTGTAAGCGAGCCGAGGATTACCGCCGCGGCGCTCGCTACGGCCAGTGCGTAGAATCCACGCCCTGGGGTGCGCCCGGTGAAGGAGTGTACGAAGCTCAAGAAGAAGAACGGGCAAGCTGTCTTTGCAAAAACCATGAGGCGTTGCAAGGCCAAAAGGTGCTCGCGAGAGGCTGGGTGGGCCTCCATCAGCTCGGCGCAGACCCATAGGATCATGCAGCCGATGTACAGACGCAGGCTGTGGTTTGCGAGGCCCCTGTGGTCCTGGACCCAAAGAGCGCCCAGCAGCATCAGGTAGATCACGAGGGAGAGCGCACAGGCGATGAGGAGCAGGCTCATCGGTCGAGCTCCTCTCGCAGGACGCGGCCCAGGGACGCACGAGAAACGGGTTTGCGCAGCACAGTGCGCACTCCGAATTGGTCGGCTTCCTCCACGAGCGAGGCGTCGGTGGTGCCGGACAGAAGGAGGATGGGCGTGCGGTTTCCCAGACTGCGCAAAATGGCGATGAGCTCAGTGCCGTTCATGCCGGGCATGACTTGATCGCAGATGAGAGCATCGAACTTGTTGGAGCTGGCCAGGCGCTCGAGAGCTTTTCTGGGGTCGGTTTCGATGGTCACGTCGTACCCGAGGGGAATGAGCAGGCGAGAGGTGGCTTCGGCGACTCGGGGTTCGTCGTCCACGATGAGAACGCTCTCGGTGCCACCCAAGAAAGCGACGCTCGACAAAGGGCCGTGGGGCAATTGCTGGTCCATGAGGGGCAGCCAAAGGGTAAAACACGACCCCACTCTCAGCTGGCTGCGAGCCGAGATCGCGCCGCCGTGCTCCTTGGCGATGCGGCGTGCATTGAACAGCCCGAGACCCGTTCCCTGGTCTGCCGCCTTGGTCGTGTAGAGAGGCTCGAAGATCTCCTCCAGATCGCCTGGAGGAATGCCACACCCGTCGTCGGAGATATCAATGCGGGCGTAGCGACCGGGAACGAGGTCAGGAGACAAGAGGTCGGCGCTCGGGACGATTTGCGCTTCCATGAGCTTGAGGCTGAGCCCGCCCTTGCGTCCGGCCAGGGATTCGCGAGCGTTCTTGACGAGGTTGTGAAGCACTTGGTGGAGCTGAGTCGGATCTCCGAGAACCTGACCGTCACATTCCAAATCCATGTGCGGTGTGACTCCGGGCGGCAGGCCGAGAGTGGCGTCTCTCCAAACTTGATGGACGAGATCCCGCAACATCACGGCGATGCGACCAGAACCGTCGGGCGTCGATGGCTCGATTTGACGCACGATGTCCTTCGCCCGTTCTACAGCTCGAAGCAACTCGCCAATGTCCTCGCTGATCCCTGGCATCTTGCCAGCAATATCGCGGACCGACTCTCCGAGGCCGAGGACGACGGCGAGGAGGTTATTGAGGACGTGCGCCACGCCCCGAGATAGGGCCCTCGCTGCGTCTAGACGCTGAGCTGCCATGAGCTCGGTCGTTCGAAGCTCGACCTCGCGTTCGAGCTCGTCGTGGGTTCGACGTGCGAGCGCCTGAGCTTGGAGCTGTGCGGTGACGTCGCCGACGAGCAGCACCCGCCCCAGGGGAATACCCATGAGCTCATTGGGCCACTGGGTCACCGAGAGATGGCGAGAAGAGCCGCCCTCGCCCACCGTGATGAGCCTACCAGAGAAATCGGAAGGCGGAATGGGTGAGTTGAATAGCTCATCGACGGTCTTGCCGACAAGGGTGGCCCTGTCCGAGGCGAGGAGCACCCGTGCGGCGGAGTTGGCCCAGCGAACTCGAGAAGCGAGGTCGACGATGATGACGCCATCTCCAAGTCGCTCATAGAGCGGCATGGCTGTGCTCACGAGGGTCACTTCCAACAGGGTGTGGCGCCGTACAGCCGAGTATGCCGTCAGAAGGCTTATGGACAGGGCTATCGCGCTGATGTGTGGAAAGTCCACGAGTAGGCCGCTCCAGGGCAGGATGAACTCAAACAAGACGACCAAGACGGCCGAGATGCCGGCCGCCAGCTGGGACATGAAGAGCAACCCGCGGCGCTCCGAAGCGTGGGACGAGCGTCGTTGTCTCTCGATCCACGCGATGGCCACGGCTGCGGGAAGAAGCGCAATGCCTGTGGAAAGGGCCTGCAGGGGTGGATGGGTGATGGCGATGAGTCCGCCTGGCACGGCTCGATAGCCCTGCACCACGAAGTCTGTTCCGGCTACGATGACCGCATTGGCAAGGCCAACGAGCGTGAGCCCAATGCTCCAAGCATCGATGGGACGCGAGAGCAGCGCGGCGCTGAACCACAAAAACATCACGCCCGACCCGAGCCAGCATCCCACCTGGAGCCTGAACAGGATCTCCAGCAGGCTGTTGGCTACGCCTGGCATGAGCGCTATCCATTGCAGGAGTAAAGACACGAGGACAAATTGGCTCAGCGCCAGGAAGGCGCGCCGCACGGTTCCTCCGCGGCGATATCCCAGCACGAAGCCGCTTACCAGCGCCACGGCGCCGATGCACAGGATAGTTACGATTGGAAAAACCACGGCCACCTGAAGAGTCTACCTCGAATGTAAGAGCGCGCATGGCGAGAGAAGTTGGACGTCCAAGAACAGTAACTTCTGAAAAGGTTTTACCAGGTCGAAACCTTGAGAGTAACCGTGTTCCCGGCGTTGACGTCGAGGACGGAAATCCTGATGTTGTTCAACGGTACTTTGAAGGATTTTCCTTCGTAGAGGTACGCCTTGGCCACTTTGTTGGGAGAATAAGCGGCATCTATGCTGTTTGGGTGCATGTTGAGTAGGTATGGTACGCATTGTCCATCATGAGTACCGCAATCGGCGCCATGAATGAGAACGCCATGAATATTATTAATGGTCGTTTTGGAACCGCTATTAAGGGCGATGTCTCGAAAGAAGCTGTTGCGCTCGTCAAAGCCTGTCATTCCGCGGTATTCGAGGTATAGGTGGTCGATTTTTGTGTTGTATCCGATGGCAATGGGAGTCTTCAGCGGAATTTTAATGGCCTTTAGATTCTCCAGTTGACCTTCCAGGGCATTGATAGTGAACTCACCGCTCCCTTTTACGATTGACATCATGGTCTCGTCCATCCACCCCAACCGCTCGCTTGTCACAACGTCCGGGAAGCTCGCTTGACTCCTGAGCCCCATGATGGAGAAAATGTCGCCATACTCTTGAACTTCGCATTCGTTGAAATCCGTGGAAAGGATCTTGGCGCCGCAGGTGTAGGAATTGCTGTGGGCATAGATGCCGAGCGCGTGAATGATTTCATGAGCCGCAGTTGAATCGGTGATGCCGCTGTAGGCCTGATAGGGGAAATAGAAATCCGTGGAAAAGTAGAGAATGCGTGTGTCGATGACACCAAAAGACGTGTAGGTTTCGCGCTCTTCTAGTCCCACGGTGTTTGCCACTCCGAAATTGGTGCAACCCGAGCTCGCTGGACGGTTGATGTAAAAAATGAATCCGTCATAGCTATTGAGATTTACACGAGGATACTTCTTGAGTAACAGCGCAAACCGGTCCTCATCGGTGGGCCAGCAAGCTTCCCACCCTGCTCCCGGAGCCAGGGGCCTAGAGGGAACAATCCACCCAAAAACATCCCCGGATATGGTTGTTTTTCCATAAGAAGCGTCGTCGATGAAATTTGCCACAGAGTATTCGGAATCGAACATTCCCTCTTTTATGGATGCAACGGATGGAGCAGAACCATCATTGGCATAATCGAGCAGCACAACGGCAAATTTCTTGTCTCCAAGGGCTTCGAATCCATCGTCCAGACTCGTAGCCTCGATCATGTCGATGTTGGGACCGCCCTTAGTGCCGCTCGCCGTGACTTGGATGAGGTTCAAGCCGGGTTTCAAGTTGACGTTAATTGTAGCAGTCGACCAACTCGTCCAACTTCCAGTGTGCGGAAATCCAACACTGCCGACGGCAACCCCATTGACAGAAATCGTGCAGTCGCGAGTACCCAGACTTGCGTCGCGAGACGCATAGCGAAAGGCCAACTTGTGTGCGCCTCCTGCTCCTCCGTCGATCGAGTTCCATCTGAACCAACTATTCTGCCCACCCATGTCGACAAAGCCCGTGCCAGAATAGCCGGCATTATTAGTGGCTGACTTGCAATTGAGTGTCTTTGAGAATTTCTCTGCTTGATATGTCGCAGCGTCTAGGCGACCAGCTAAAAGCAGCAAAGACGCAATGCTGAGCGCGCGAAAAGACAATTGAGAACGGAAGGCATAGGTGTACATGTTAACTCTCTCCAATTTTTTAATGGAAGCATGCTAAACATAGCTTCGTGATGTTGATCGACCCACAGTTAGGCTAAAAAAACAAACCCCTTGAGCTCTTCATGTTAATGGCTTGGCAAAATCTCCTTCATTTCGTAAAGTCTCATAAATATTAATAAATATTCCATGGACAACCTGCAGAATGTCCAGGTATTCCAAAGATGCCGCTTGGTAGCATTCCGCACTTTTGGCGTCAAGAAGAAAGCCGCGCCGAGCGTGATTTTTTTACAAAGAAGCGGCGGTGATGTTCCAGACCATGGCCTGGCCAGGCACCATTCGGCGATGGATGATTCTCGAGGTGTACTGCGAGCCGTTCCAGTCATAGCGCCTCAGGACCCCGTTCTTGTCGTCAGCGACGTAGAGCTCTAGCTTGCTGTCGTTGTCGATGTCCGTGAGGGTGGCCGCGTGCTCGAAGCCTCCGGACTGGCTGTCGATGCACGTTGGCTCGTAGGCGTTGCCCTTTTTCTCAATGACCCACACGCCAGCCGAGAAGGCTGAGGCTACGAGCTCGGCCTGGCCGTCGTGATCGATGTCGCCGGCCAAAAGGAAGCGGCAGAATCTGTCGTTGATAGTGGTTACGAGCGTGCCGACGTATTTGCCGTCTTTGTAATCGAAGCGGCGGATCTCCACCGGAGCGACAATGGCTCCACCGTTGCCCATCTGCGCTTCGAGGGCCGCGTAGAGCTCCGAGCGGCCGTCGCCTTCGAGGTCCGCGACCAAGATCTCCTTGATGTGCCGCTTGTCAAAAGACGCCACCTCGCTTCGCACGAATTTCGCTCCGTCCCAGGCATAGCGCACAATCATACCGCCTTGGTCCTTGCCCGAGGCGGTGTTGGGCTCGCTGGGCGTGGCATAGAACTCGAGCTTCGAGTCGCCGTCCAGATCGCCGATTTCGATTTCGTGAACGAAGGTCTCTGGTTTACGGTCGAGCTCGAGGGTCTCCCACGCGTCGCCTTTGCGCATCATCACGGCCACCACGCCTTGGTCGTGGGTCGCGATGGCGAGGTCGAGCTGTCCGTTGCCGTCGAAGTCGGCCATTTCGAAATCGCGCAGTCGGTTGAACTTGCCGCCGAAGGTCGGATGCCAAAGGGTGCGCGCGGACCAAGCGGCGTCGCCCTTTGTCCACAGCTTGAGCATGGCCTCGTTGGCGCCGATGGTGAGGAGACCTTCCTTGCCGTAGGGTAACGCCTTGTGAAAAACGTTGGACTGGCCATCCTCGACGCGTTCGGCTGTATAGGTTTCGCCCGAGGGCCGCAGCACGAGCATCACCGCTTTGTCTGGAACCGTGTAGTCGCCCTTGTCGTCGGGTTTGAATTCGCTCTGGGTGACGAGCAGCACCTTGCCACTGCTCGTCGCGGCTATCGGCGCTGGCGCTTCTTTGGTCGCTGCGGCGCTCTTCTGTGCGGCCTCGGGGGTCGCCTCTGGAGCTTGTTGGTTTTTGTCGCCGCCACACGCAGCGACCAGAATGGCGATGGACCAGATGAGAGCCCGCATGAGAATCGTCATGTTCAATGTCCTCCTTGGCCGCGATGGAAGCCTTCGGCCCAACGACGATGTTCATAGCAACGGCAGGCCGCGCCTACAACTTTTTCAGAAGCTGGAGAAGGGGCGGGCTCCCTTTCCACGATTTGCATGCTTGACATAAGCCCGCCGATGCGCTCTTTGGGAGCGCGCGATGATTCACTTGTCCAACATTACCAAGCAGTATGGGTCACAGATCCTCTTCCAGAACGCGAGCTTCCAGATTCTCCCGGGCAGCCGTGCCGGACTCGTAGGGGCCAACGGCTCTGGCAAGACCACCGTGTTTCGGCTCGTGAGCGGCGAGGAGCAACCCGATGCGGGCGAGGTGAGCCGCCCCAATCGGCTGGTCATCGGATACTTTTCCCAGGACGTCGGGGACATGCGCGGCCGATCGGCTCTCGAGGAGGTCATGGCCGTGGCGCAGGACGTCCAACGGCTTGGTCGCGAGATCGCCCAGATGGAAGCCGCCATGAGCGAGCCCATGGACGACGATGCCATGGCGAAGCTCCTCGAACGGTATGGCGACGCCACGCAGGAGTTCGAGCACAGGGGCGGTTATGACCTCGAGACCCGAGCTCAGGCGATGCTCACGGGTCTGGGCATTGGGCCAAAGGACTACAACCGTCCGGTGGAGACGTTCAGCGGCGGCTGGAAGATGCGGATCGCGCTGGCCCGCATTCTCACCTTGAAGCCTGACGTGCTCCTGCTCGACGAGCCGACCAACCATTTGGACGTGGAATCGATCATTTGGCTCGAGGAGTGGCTCGTCAGCGATTTCAAGGGCGCGCTGCTCATGACCACCCACGATCGCGACTTCATGAACCGACTGTGCACTCGGACCATCGAAGTGGCGAACAAGGCGGTCATCACCTACAGCGGCAACTACGATTTTTACGAGAGGGAACGAGACATCCGGCGCGAACAGCTCATCGCCACGGCGCGGCGGCAGCAGGAGGCGGTGGCCAAGGACGAAGAGTTCATCGCGCGGTTCGCGGCCCGGGCGTCCCACGCGGCGCAGGTCCAGTCTCGAGTCAAAAAGATCGAGAAGATCGAGCGCGTCGAGATCCCTCCAGAGCAGCGAGTGATTCGCTTCGAGTTCAACGAGGCGCCGCGCAGCGGAGACGAAGTGGTGAAGTTCGAAGGCCTCGCCAAGGCCTGGCCCCAGGAGGAAGGCGGGAGCCGGTCAGTGTTCGGCGGGGTCAGCGGGCTCATCCGCAGACAGGACAAGATCGCCGTGCTGGGTGTCAACGGCGCGGGCAAGTCCACGTTCCTCAAGGTCTTGGCTCAAAAGACCGACCCCACGAGCGGAGTCCTGACGCTCGGCGCAGGTGTCAGCTTCGGCTACTTCAGCCAGCATGCCCTGGATGTGCTCGACCCCAAACAGACCGTGTTCGAGACAGTGCAAGCCAAGCTTCCCATGGCGCCTCGCGGTCAGATCCACAACCTGTGCGCCGCGTTCTTGTTTCAGGGGGACGCGGTGGACAAGCGCGTGGAAGTGCTCAGCGGTGGCGAAAAGAGCCGGGTGGTGCTCGCGACCTTGCTGGCAAGGCCGCTGAACTTTCTCATTCTCGACGAGCCGACGAATCACCTCGACATCCAGTCCCGCGAGATCTTGCTCGATGCGCTCCGGCGCTATGCCGGCACCGTGGTGCTCGTCAGCCACGACCGGCACTTCTTGCGCTCCCTCGTGACGCGGGTTTTCGAGCTCGACCACGGCCACATGCGGGTCTACGAAGGCAACTACGAATACTATCTGGAGAAGTCGCGGGCTTAAAAGACAATGACCCGCTAAGAAGCCCTAGCATGGAAAGCAGCGGTCATTCGGCTTTCGAGCTCGGTGAGCAGCGCCGCGCGGCACTCGGTAGAACGGGGCCTGC
>JALOQD010000180.1 GCA_025453525.1 Myxococcota bacterium | reverse complement strand
TATCCCCAAACGGCTCCATTGTGCCAACCCGCTCCGACTTCGTTCAGTTTGTCTTTGATAAGCCACCGGCAACGCGGCGATTTCGTGTCAAGAAGATTCAAGGAGTCGCGTGAACAGAGCCAATCGGTTGAAAGCTTCAGAACCGGTGAAAACTGCGGAATCCTTCCTCCCAGCTGAGGCAATAGCCGGAAATTGACCCCTGTCCAATAAGAGATGATCGCGACACCGTAAAACGTCTTCAACCAGTACAGCGCGTTCTCTTCGACGCAGACGATGTGTTTTCCAGCGCTTTGTTCATCACACGAGTGCGCACCGACGAAGTCTCCCATGCTTGAGCTTGGGGGTAGACCCGAATGGGGAGGAATGGGGAAAGGAGAGTCCGCCGGCATTTGTCCTGTCCCATCGACGATTTGCATTCCAACATAGGAATCGAGGAGGTCCAATCGATTGGGCTTGGACCCGGGCCATTCTTCTTCGTAGAGCCTGTAGGTCATGTAAATCGTGGGTTGGGTTCCCAGGCTCACAGGCACCACGCGGATTTCCTGTTCGTATCCTTTATGTTGACCGAAAAACGTCTTCCACTGCCGGACAAAGAACTCGCCCGTCGGATCGGCCCCGCCCCAAATCGCTTGTTCAGCGGACTTGGGACATCCCTCTGGATAGACTTTCTTTGGCGGTAGAGGAACGGACACTCCCAGCAATTTAATCGCGATTGACAACGCGACGGGACACTCGTGGCTGTCGTCAAAGGCCCGTTTGTGCCATCGCATGATCAGGAGGTTGTGGGTCTCGCCCCAACGTTTTCGATTGGGGACGTCCGGCATGTGGATGCGCTTGTTCTGCCATCCGTGCACGTAAACCAGCGTCGGTTTTCCGTAGTCGAGGGCACTCATCGGCAACGTTGCCGTCGGATCGTTGCTATTGGGGTCGAGCAAGAACAGCCCTTCCGGCGTTTGTTCGAAGCGTTTCGTGGCCTCTTCGACCGTCAACGTTTGATTGGTCGCTTGCCACGAGTCATTGGATTGCCCTGCTCTTGAGAGCAACGATTGAAAAGATATGCATGCAAACAAACCGCAAGCGAGAGGAATGGAGAGATTTCTGCGAATTGAATTTGCAAATTGTGCAGCTTTCATGTCTTTCCCTCATCGTTTGGGCACAAAAAATTTGGAGTGATTTATACCTTCTCGTCCCCGGTGCGTCCAGGCGGAATTCCGCGGAATTTTAGGATAGGGATCACCCCTGTCCCAGACAGGGCGGAGCATTTTTTTCGCTGCGGTGCGGCTCCTGATTTTTCGGTCGTTTGAGCGTTGTTTTCGTAACTGTGATGGGGTCAGACCCTGGGGGTTCCCTTGTCGTGGTTATGCGACGCGATCATGTCACTTTGTCATGCGCGTGTGACACAATCGGACGCAGCCTGTGCTGGCCCGTCCGTTTTATCGTGCTACGGATGGCCGACAATACTGATTTTTGAGGGACTGCGGGCTTTCGAACTCGACTGGCATGTTTCTTGAGTTGGCTTACGGCGTGATGAATCAACGCTGATTGTTTTTGTCATCACAAATCGGTTTTGGGTTCCCGAGAATGGGAAAAGGAGGCTCGCATGAAGCACGCACGCTTGATTGCCGTTCTTTTCGGATCTTTCGCTCTGTGTGGGTCTTTGTCCTGCGAAACCGGGGATTCTCTCGAATCCGATTCCTTCGCCGACGGTTCCGCCTCGGCGCGGGCCACGGCAGCAGGTCCGCCCGTTGTCTATCAAGCCGAGAGCTACACGTCCCAAAGTGGTTGTCAGGTTTCCCGAAGCTCTTCGGGATACACGGGCTCGGGCTACATGAGTTACGGCAGCAGCGGCGCTTACCTGAAGTGGAGCAACGTCAACGTCGCGTCGGCTGCGACGTATCAGCTCACCTTTCGATATGCCAATGGCGGTTCCAGCACGCGTCAGGCAACGCTGCGCATCAATGGCGTCGATGTTGCCACTGTGTCGTTTGCCCCGACGGGCGGATGGTCCAAATGGGCGACGACGGCGATCTCCAAGCCACTGGAATCGGGCGCGAACACGATTCGCCTTTCGTCTAACACCAGCAGCTCACTGAGCTTGGACAAAATGGACGTGGCATCCCTGTCCCAGGATGCGTGTCCGAACGACCCCAATAAAACCCAGCCAGGGGAATGCGGCTGCGGCGTGCCAGAGGGAACCTGTGGCGTGAGCGGGGGCGACGAGAGCGTGCGTACCGTCGTGCACATCCTCCGTCGGTTCTCCCAAACCACCCCCAGCGGGCTCGTCATGAACAACGATCACGTCACCGTGAGCAATGTGTACAGCGCACTCGGTAACGCGAACGTGCTCTGGAAGCGACCTACGCAGAAAAGCGTGGTGATGAATGTCACGGTCGTCGAAGAGGACGCGCTGAACCCGTCGAATGCGCAGGAGCTCAAAAACACGATTTGGGCAAGCGATCGCGACAATAGTCAATCCCACATAGCCTATTGGAACTTCTTTGATCCCAGCAAGCGCACAGGGACCAAGACCATCCACATCTACATCGTGCCGTTTTACGGACAGACCATCCAGGGGGTCGCGATGCTCTCCCGCAGCGCGATCATCGCCGGATCTTGGTCCAACAAGGCCGGTGGCGGCACACCGACGAAACGCAACCTCACAGAGTTTCCTTCGGATGCCTGCGCACAATCCTTCGTCCGCACGATGGCCCACGAGTTCGGTCACATGCTCACGCTCCAGCACGAGGACTGCACCAGCTGCATCATGAAGGGTTGCACCGACGTGAGCCCGGTCCGTGAAAAGGCCCTCCGGGGTTGGGCCCAGTACTGGAAGTAACGCTTCCAGGAGATCTCAAGCTCACCCAAGCTGATACCCAAGCCTGAACCGCACCCGGTTTCCTGAAGACCATCCATTCTTATCACCCGCTCTGAGGAGCGCCCTACTCGGCAGAGATCGGGATGGCAGAGCCCACGGTACGCTCACCGCTGACATTCAGCCGCAACAGCAACTCGGTCTGAATGGCATCGCAGGTGAAGGGCACGGTGGCGGTGACCTCGTCGGTGTTCTCATTTACGGTGCAGGTGAATTGCAGGCTACTGTTGGTTGGCTCGACACTGAGCAGGGTAGCCCCACTCAGCGTGGGTTCGCTGCCAAAGGCAAGCTTTCCGTCAACATCGTGGTGGTTGACAGTCATCGAGACCACCGGGCCGCCTGTGCCGTTGACCCACTGGGCCTCCCAAGACATCCACTCCATGAGGTAGGAGGCACTCATGTCCTCGCTGCACTCTATCCCTGGAGGCAAGGGATCGCAGACCATGGAGTCTGTGCAGTAGCTCTGGCCGAGGGCCAGGCCACCGAGAGCCGAAGCGGTGACCAGCTTGCGCATGCGCTGCATGGCGCGCTGTCGCACCCCCTCGGGATCGGTCGAGCCACCATTGATGGGGTCGTTGTTGGATGACGCTGCACCCTTGGTTCGCTGCCTGGTCGCCTGTGGGGAAGGCTTCTTGGTTGCCATGAGTGTCTCCTAGGCTGGTTGGTCAAGCGCAATGGTGGTCCACACCGGCCGGCTGTCGAGGAGCGGACGCACGTGATGACAGCGCTGGCCCACGGCGGCCTGCACCATTTCTTCAAGAGCTTGGGCCCTGCGACGCAGCTGGGTCTCAGTGGTCCGCAACCGCATCGAGAGCTCAGCGGCGAACTCGTCCAATAGGCCTTGCGGAGCTGGGGACTGCGCCTGGGCGATGATGGCTCGCAGCCCGGCTGCCGAATCGCGCGCCAACGCCAGCGACAGGGCCTTGGCCTCGGCCAGCCAAGCCGGGTCGAAACGCTCGGGGTGGAAGTGCCGACAGACCTCCACGTCGAATCGCGTGCCCATCAGGCGGTTGGCCAGGGCCGTATCGGCGAAGTTGCGCTCGTGGAAGCAGGACTTGGCCAACTCGTACACCCGCTGCACCTGGTGCTCGGCCATGCTGTAGTCATGACCCAGATAGGAGCCCACAGCGCGTCCCTCTGACTTGAGCCGGCCGAGCAGCGGCGTGCCGGCATACAACTCCACACGACCGAAGTTCATCGGGGTCTCGCCATAACGCTCCATAAAGACCAGGTTAGCCTCCAGGCTCTCCAAACTCGTATCTGGATCAAAGAGCAGGATATTGGAGCAGACGTAGATGCCCAGGCGGTCGAGCACCTCCATGGCGGCGTGGTTCTGAGGGCTGCTCACCCCGCGGGCCAGGGTGGCAAGACCCTGGGTGGCGTCGCTCTCGATGCCCAAAAACAGACGGAGCAGTCCACAGCGCTCGCGCATGGCCGCAAAGAGCGCTGGGGTGACGTCGTTGGGCCGGGCCTTGACCACGGTGCCAAAGCGCCGCACCCCACGAGCTGCCAGGGCCGCACCCAGGGCCTCGATGCGTTCCCGGCTCGCTCTTTCGCTGCCCAGGAAGAAGGTGTCGTCGTGGAAGACAAAAATGTCGATGCCCTGCTCATGGTGCAACACAGCCATCTCCGCGGCCAGGTCATCCACAGGGCGCAGACGCAACTTCTTCCCACCGCCGAGGGCGTGCCAGGCGGCGATGCAGCAAAAGGAGCAGTGGTGGTAGCAACCGCGACTTCCCACAAGGGTGGCCACGCGATGCCCCAGGCACGAGGCTGGCTCGCCGCGGCGATCCACCCAGGGCAACTGGGCGAGGTCATGGATGGGTCGCGGTGCTTCGAGCCTGATCCTGCCGTCCTGATCGCGGGTGGCCAGGCCCGCAATCGCGTCCAGAGGCCGCTTGTCCCGCAGGGCATCGGCCAGGGCTACGAGAGTCTCCTCTGCCTCGTGACAGCACAGCGAGTCGAGCTCGATGAAGTCCCGCAGCAGCTCGGCATGGGCAAAACTGCCAAAGTGTCCGCCAGCGGTGATGTGTCCGGCAAAGCCGCGCTTGCGCAAGGCCATGATCCAGGCCAGGCAGTCGAGCGCCCGCCACTGGAAGGCCAGCGAGACGGCCACTAAGAGCGGCGGCGAGGGGGCATCCAGCACCGCGGCGAGTGCCGGCCCCAACTGCGAGCCGTTGGCAAAGGGCACAATGGCCGTGCCGTAGCCAGCCCGGGTGAGGCACGCGGCCAGGGAACGCAGTGCTAGATTCTCCTCGATCTCCGGACCGATGAGGGCCACCCAGGGCTGTGGAGGGACAGGGGTCATGGGGAGAGAATACAACGTTTTTTTGGGGCAGGCTCCTAGAACAGCGAGAATTGACCGCCGTCGTCTGGCTCGCGGTCCTTGCCCTTGTCCTCGTTGGCGTCACCGCTGTCTTTCGACGACTCTGGCTCGGTCTCTTGAGGCGGCGCCGGGGGCTTTGAGGGTTTGGCTTTGGGTATGAGGGGATCGGTGGCGGGCTGCGGGGCAGTGCTCGGCGTGGCAGGCGTTGCGCCGTCGTCCTTGAGCCAGCGGAGCTTGGACACGGGTTTGGGGGCCATGCGCGTGCCCCTTGCCGAGACTCCGGTGAGCTCCAGGGTGTTCATGTCGAACACGATGTTCGAGACCTTTTGGCGCTTGGCAGGGACGAAGTCGAGTCGCACCTGGCCCTTGCTCTCGCCCGGGATGAGGTATTCGAGGCGGCCGTCCTTGTCCTTGATGAGCTCGTACTCGCGGTCGCGAATGAACCGTTTGATCTGAACCCGCTTGGCAAAAGCGTTCTTCTGCTTGTCGCGGTAAACGACCGTGAAGGTCTGGCCATTGTTTTGATCGAATAGGTCGAGGTACACCACCTCGCCTTCGATGAGCATCTTGTCCGAAGGGCCGGTGATGCGGAAGGCGCCGTCTCGAGTGATGATGAGGATGCGGTCGTACTCGCTCACCGTGAGCTGGTACTGGCTGCCCTTGACCTCGCAGCCAAAGTAGCCGGTCTCGGGATCGTAGCCCACCTTGATGTTCTGCCGAGCCACGGCCCGTACGTCCACGCTTTCGAACGAGGTGATTTCGGTGCGCCGCGGATAGTTGCCGCCGTACTTCTTGAGCAGGCCCTTGAGGTATTGGACGGTGGTGTGGGTGAGCCGCGCGAGCTTGACCTCCACCTTGGCCACGGCGATATCGTTGTCTTCGAGGTCCCGCTTGTTTTTTTCGATATCGAAGCGCGAAATCCGACGGATGGGGATATCGAGGAGTCTCTTGATGTCCTCGTCGCTCACCTCTCGCTCGAGCTTGTCGAAGAAGGGCCGCAGCCCGAGGTAGCACTCTCGCCTCACGTCCTCGTCGGTGGTGGCATCCTCAATGCGCTTGTACACGCGCTGCTCGATGAACAGCCGCTCGAGATTGAGCCAGTGCCTTTTTTCTTTGAGCTCGCCGAGCTCGTGCTCGAGCTCCAGGCCGATCTGGTCGCGGAGCTGATCCGTGAGAGTGCGCAGGAGCTCCGAGACGCCCAATTCCACCGGATGGCGTTCGTTGATGACGAGAATGTTCGAGGTGATCGATACTTCGCACTCGGTGTAGGCGTAGAGCTGAGGCACGACCTCGCTGGCGTACACGCCTCGGGGCAATCCGATCTCGATCTCCACTCGGTCTGTGGTGAAGTCGTTGATGGACGAAATCTTCACCTTGCCCTTCTGGGCCGCGGCCTCGATCGAGGCGATGAGGTTCTCCGTGGTGGTGCTGAACGGGATCTCGTGAATGACGATCTTCTTTTCGTCTGCCACGTCGATGCGCGCTCGCACCCGCACCTTGCCCTTGCCGTCCGCATATTCGGAGACGTCGATAATGCCGCCAGTGGGAAAGTCCGGAAACAGGTGCACGGATTCGTGCTGGAGGAGCTTCACCTGGGCCTCGAGCAGCTCGCTCAGATTATGGGGCAGGATGCGAGTGGACATCCCCACGGCGATGCCCTCTGTGCCGAGCATGAGGATCACGGGCAGCTTGGCCGGCAGGAACACGGGCTCTTTGTTCCGGCCATCGTAGCTCGGCTGGTAGATGGTCAGAGCCTTGGAGAAGAGCGTCTCGCGGGCGAGCTCCGTGAGCCGGCACTCGATGTAGCGAGCCGCGGCCGCAGAGTGACCGGTGACGATGTTGCCGAAGTTGCCCTGCTTCTCGATGAAGAACTCTTTGTTGGCCAGCACCACCAGGGCATCGCCGATGGACGCGTCGCCGTGGGGGTGGAGCTTCATGGTCTCGCCGATGACGTTGGCCACTTTGTGGAACTTGCCGTCATCCATCTTGTGCAAGGTCGAAAGGATGCGGCGCTGCACGGGCTTGAGGCCATCGCGCAGCTCGGGAATGGCGCGATCCACGATGACGTAGCTCGCATACTCGAGGAAATTGCGCTCCATCAATGGTTCGAGGCCGGTCATATGGGACTCCTGCTCGCGCCAGGCGCGTCAGACGATTTCGGTGATGAGATTCTCGACGATGAAGGCCTTGCGCTCTGGCGTGTTCTTGCCCATGAAGAACTCCAGCGAGTGCTTGACCTCGCCGAGCGAGCTGACCGAGATGGGCTCGAGGCGCGCGTGACCGCCGATGAATTGCTTGAACTCCTGGGGGCTGATCTCGCCCAACCCCTTGAACCGGGTGATCTCCGCGCCGCGCAGCTTGCTCGTGGCTTTGTCGCGCTCGCCTTCGCTGTAGCAGTAAATGGTCTCGCTCTTGTTGCGCACGCGGAACAGCGGTGTTTCGAGGATGTAGACGTGCCCCTTGACCACCAGCTCCTCGAAATAGCGCAAAAAGTACGTGAGGATCAGGTTGCGGATGTGCATGCCATCGACGTCCGCGTCGGTGGCGATCACCACCCGGTTGTAGCGCAGAGTCTCGAGTGAGTCTTCGACCCCGATGGCCCGCATGATGTTGTAGAGCTCTTCGTTTTTGTAGACCGCCTCGCGACCCAGGCCAAAGGTGTTGAGCGGCTTGCCCTTGAGGCTGAAGATCGCCTGGGTGTAGACGTCCCGCGACTGGATCATCGCGCCGCCGGCCGAGTCGCCCTCGGTGATGAACAGGGTGGTCTCGTCTCGCCGCGGATCGTCGATGTCGTCGTAGTGCACCTTGCAGTCGATGAGCTTGGGGATGCGCAGCGCGACCTTCTTGGCCCGCTCCCGCGCCTCTTTCTTGATGGACGAGAGCTCCTTGCGCACCCGCTCGTTGTTGCGCACCTTTTCGAGCAAATTGTCCGCGGCCTCGGGGTTCTTGTGCAGCCACAGCTCGACCTCGTCTCGCACGGTTTGCAGCACCCATGCGCGCACGTCCGTAGAGCCGAGCTTATTCTTTGTCTGACTCTCGAACACCGGGTCTTGCACCTTGATGGCGATGGCGCCGATGAGACCGTCGCGCACGTCCTCGCCGGCATAGTTCTTCTTGCAGAACGCGTTGATGCCCTTGAGGATACCTTCGCGGAAGGCGCTCTGGTGCGTGCCGCCGTCGTTGGTGTACTGGCCGTTGACGAAGCTGAAGTAATTTTCGCCGTACGCGTGCGTGTGGGTAAACGCGAGCTCGAGCCGCTCGGTGCGACAGTGAATCACGTCGTAGATGGGTGCTTCTTCGCCGAGCTCGGCTGCCAAGAGGTCTGCCAGGCCGTTCTTGCTCGTGTAGCGCGTGCCGTTGTAGAGGATAGAGAGCCCGGCATTGAGATACGCGTAGTATCGCAGCCGGTGCGCGATGTACTCCTCGCGCCATTGGTAGGTTCGGAAGATCTCGGGGTCGGGCGTAAACCGAACGAGAGTACCGGTGGGCGCCTTGATGTCCTGGCCAGACTGGTCATCGAGGAGCTTGCCCCTCTCGAAGGCCGCCTTGCGAAACCGCCCCTCTCGGTAGCTGATGACCTCGAACTTCTCGGACAGGGCGTTGACCGCCTTGTTGCCTACACCGTTGAGACCCACCGAAAACTGAAACACGTCATCGTTGTACTTGCCGCCAGTGTTGATTTGGCTGACGCAGTCGATGACCTTGCCCAGGGGAATGCCGCGGCCGTAGTCGCGGACGACGACACTCTGTCCCTCGCGGCCAATCTCGATTTTCTTGCCATGGCCCATGATGAATTCGTCGACGGAGTTGTCGACGACTTCCTTGAGCATGACGTAGATGCCGTCCGAGGGGTTGGACCCATCGCCGATACGACCGATGTACATACCCGTTCGCAGCCGGATATGCTCCAACGGATTCAGGGTCTTAATGGCATTCTCGTCGTATTCGACCTTCTGCTTGGCCATTGGGCGCTCCTCGTTCGGGGCTGAACAAATGCGCCGCCTCGAATCGGGCACTGGCTTACCAGGAACAAGGGGGAGTTTCAACTCCTTGCGCCTGGCCGACATAGAGAGAGCGTCAGTTAGAAGTCAGGGCGCGGGCAAAGTCCAAGGTCGGCTCGTCCTTGCGCCCCTTTTCGATGGCTTCCTTTAGCACGGCCAGCGCATCGTCCTTCCTTCCCCCTTCGTACAACACGATGGCCTTGGCCAAAACATCGTCATAGGTCGAGTCTGCGGCCCTGAGCATCCCAATGGCGGACAAGCGCTTGTTGAGGTTGGTCGGCTCGGAAAAACGAGCGGTCCAATCAAAGTAGACCTTGCGGGCTGCTGGACCCAAGCTGTCGTCTGGCGCGAGACCTGCGAGATGGTTCCAGCGAGCATGGAACATGCACTGCAAGGCGAGCCGCGACGCGTGCAGGCTGCCATCGGACTCGACGATGCCTTTTTCCATGGCGCGACGTAAAAAACTTCCGCCCAATCTCTCCAGGCGCTTGGCTCTGGTCTCGTCCATTTTCAAAGCCGAGGCGATCCCCCCGTGCGCAGCGGCGTCATCGAGGAGAGAATTCATGAGCTCCATGAACTCCAGGGAGAGCTTGGCACCCAGGAGTCGGTAGCCTTCCGGGCTTTCGTGCGCCATGGCGCGAGCGGCTTTCTCCACGGCTTCGAGCTCGGCTCTGTCTAGGTTCTGTGCCTGTAGCTCGGCCAGATTGAGTTTCTCGATCTGATCGAGAAACGCCGGAATCTCCTTGCCTGTCCGGAGGTCTTTGAGGGAGCCTTTGATGCGCTCCAAGTCGGCTTTCTCTTCTTGTGGCGTAATGGTGGCTCGGGGCATGGGCGGCGTGGGAGCTCGCGTTGCAAAATAAAAGACGACACCGAAGACCGCTCCGGCAACGGCGAGACCGGCCACCAGAAGTCGCATGGTCCTGACGCGGGATGGATTCGACTTGATTTCCTCGATCATATCCGTTGGTATTACCTTCCTGCTCGCCCGCGTGACAATTCGTGAGCGGGCAAGGTAATGTACTCCATGCAAGAGTCGTTGAGAACACCCTTGCGCGAGGTCGGGATAGAACAAATGATATAAGAGGTACGGTTCTCCACGATTGGCGGTGAAAGCGAAGTCGATGCCTGCAGCGCACAACAAAAGGAAATACAGTCGATTCCAGTTCTCTACTGAGGTCAAAATCTCGCTCGGTGACAACCGTGCTCAAGATGGGGTGCTCATCAACCTCAGCCTCGGAGGAGCGTTCATCGAGACCCTGCCACCCTTGCCATTCGGCGCCAGAGTCAAGCTTCAGATTAGGCTCCCAGGTGTGCCGGATGCTTGTGACATCCCCTGCATCGTGCGCTGGGCGCGTTCGGGAAAAGGGGCCGGCCTTCAGTTCGAACAACTTAGGGCCATCGAGGTCTGGGCTCTGTCCAGGCTCATCACCACTCTGCCCCCGGCGTTCGACTGACCCCCCGCACGGGTCCATCACACCTCGCGTCGCGCCCCCCTAAAAAAACAACGACCCGCTAAAAGACCGATACGAGGAAACTGGGTATCCCGATACGAGGAAACTGGGTATCCCGTGGAAGGCCGAGGACTGTCTGAGTCGTCCTTTTCATGCCCGAGTTCCAAAAGGCCTGGAAGGGGATGCCCAGTTGGACATACCCGCTTCGCGGGGCCTGACCTCCGGTCCGAGTAGCTGCTGAGGGGATTAATCGAGAATAGGAGACCAGACAAGGGGCAGAAGTCGTAGAGCACCTCCTAGCCGGAGCACATTTCACAACCCGGCCAGGAGGTGTCTACGATGTTGCAGAATGCCATGATAGCAATGCTTCGTCACGGGGGACGTCGACCGTCGACGCAGGAGAGGTACTGCCGGGAG
>JALOQD010000179.1 GCA_025453525.1 Myxococcota bacterium | reverse complement strand
GATGGGAGCTGTCCGGCTGGCTACCCTCGGGGCACGGACTGCGTTTCGGAGCTCGAGCGTTTTAGCGATGAAGAGCTTCACTACGTGAGGTTGACTTACGATTTCCTGATGATGCAGACCGAGGTGAGGCAAGCGCAGTTCCTCGAGTTGATGGGCTACAACCCTTCGCACTTTGGGCCCAGTGGCGCTGGTGGCAACTGCACAGACCAATGCCCGGTGGAGAACGTGACATGGTACGAGGCGCTGGCGTTCGCCAATGCGTTGTCCGTGAAGGAAGTCCTCCCGCGGTGCTTCGATTGCAGTGGCAGTGGGGCGGCCGTGACATGCAGCCTGCGCGCCTCTTTTGCGAAGCCTCAGGACTGCCCGGGTTACCGTCTGCCCACAGAGGCCGAATGGGAGTATGCAGCTCGGGCAGGGACGCTGACGGCCTTCTACAACGGCGAAATGGCGTATGCCATGCGTTCACCGCTCGACCCCAACCTCGATGCGATTGCCTGGTATGGAGGCAATTCGCTTTCGTCGACGAGCAATTACGATTGCAAGGGTTGGTTCATCGGTTCGAAGGAGTGCGGACCTCAGCCTGTGGCTGGCAAGCTCGCGAGTCAGTGGCAGTTGTACGACATGAGCGGCAACGTGCGGGAGTGGGTCTTGGATTGGTACAAGTCGGCCTATCCGCCGGGCACGATCGCCGATCCAACCGTCGATCCCTTAGGCCCTTCGTCGGGCATGCAACGCGTCATTCGAGGCGGTGACTGGTTCAGTTATGCCAATTACGACAGATCCGGCTATCGCGACATTCTCGTTCCCAGCTCTCTCGACAGTAACCTGGGCTTTCGCCTCGTCAGGTCCGTTCACTAACCACCTGGGCGCCCATCGGCGTCGACCGGCGCGACCTCTAAAGGAACTGTAGCCTGCGTTCTTGACCCCTCGGGGCAGAGCCTCATACACTTTCCCCATGATCAACAACCGCAAGCTCATCATACGCTGGCTTATCGGCCTCGGCATCGCCGCGCTGTTCTTCTTTCTGATTTGGCGGCTCAAGAGCCTGGCGACGTTGATCCTCTTGTCCTTCCTCGTTTCGTATGTGCTCAATCCGCTCGTCGAGCGGCTCGATCGCTTGAAGTTCATCAACCGGGTGAGCGCCACGATCATTGTTCTCACTGGGCTGACCTTCATCGTGCTGGTGGGTTTCTTCGTCATCATTCCAGATGTATGGGCAGAGGTCGTGAACTTCATCGCGCGGTTGCCCGATCTCAAGACCAGGGCCGAGACCGAGCTTTTGCCGCGCCTACAAGCCTTGCTCGGACCCAACGCACCCGTGACCTTGGGCGGCGCGTGGGAGTCGTTGTCCACACACGCCAAGGGACACATGTCCGAGGTCATCGGTCCTGCCACGGCCGTGGCTGCCTCTCTTTTTGGCGGCACGTTCTCGGTGGTGTTCTTCTTTATTTCCTTGCTCCTGTTTCCGCTGTTCGTCTTTTTTCTCCTGGCCAACTACCCGGCCATCGTGGCTTCCATGGATGACCTTGTGCCGGTGATTCACAGATCGCTGGTGCACAAAATGGTTGGAGAGATCGACACTGGGGTGTCGGCTTTTCTCCACGGGCAATTCACCGTGATGTTGGTGCTCGCTACGCTGTACTCGGTGGGCTATGCCATCGTCGGCATTCCGGTTGCCATTGGCGTGGGCCTCATGACCGGTGTGCTGTGCTTCATCCCGTACGTCGGCGCGGCGACGGGCTTCTTGATAGCGCTTTTACTCGCGGCTCTCGAGTTCAGCGGTGTGGGCAAGATCATAGGAGTGATGGTCGTGTTCGGCACTGTCCAGCTTCTCGATGGCGTGCTCATCACACCGCGCATTATGGGTGGTAAGCTCGGGCTGTCGCCGCTGTGGATCATCCTGGCGTTAATGGCCGGCGGCGAGCTCTTTGGCTTCCTCGGTGTGCTGCTCGCCGTTCCCACCATAGCGGTGCTCAAGGTCGTGGTGCACCACTCGCTCGAGCATTACCGCAAGACGAGCTTCTACTCAGGCAGGCCCACCATTTTGCCTCCCGACCCTTACTCCGTCGCAGACGAGACACCTGATTCCACCACGAGATGAATCATGCGCCCGCCAGTTTCTCCACTTGTCTCGTGCTTTTGATGTTCCTTTGGGTCATGCCGTCTGCAGCCGGCGAGCCGCCTCGGATCAACCGCGCGTTGTCGAGTTGCTCGGGGTTCGCGTCGGCGGACGAGATCGCCGCAACGCTCGAGGGGCTTGCACAGGCGTGTCCCGAGGTGTGTCTCATGGTGAAGCTGGGGCGCTCGGTGCAAGGCAGACCCATCATCGCGCTCCTCGTGGGAGAAGATCTCGACGATCCGGCACAGGCCATTGGGCTGCGAGTGCTCGGCGCGCTCCATGGCGATGAGTGCCTCTCTGCCCAAACAACTCTCGATCTTGCCGCGTGGCTTGTGGAAAGCGCCGATACCGATCCCCTGGCCGCTGACTGGATGAGGGATGCCGTGACCGCCTTCGTGCCGCTTGTAAACCCCGACGGCTATGCCGCACTGCCCGCCACCCGCGCCAATGCCTCTCGAGTGGACCTCAACCGCGATTTTTCTTTTGCCCGGCTCCTCGATGACGGTCCGGCTTTCTCCCAACCCGAGACTCGGGCCATCCGTGCCCTGAGCGAGCTTGCCGCGTTCCAGCTCGGCGTGGAGCTGCACACTGTCGAGCGCTACGTCAATGCGCCGTGGAATCATACGCCGCACCATCCGCCAGACGAGGCGCTGCTGCTCCGGCTCATGAAGGACTACGTCGGTAGCAGCGGCTACTCCACGACCTTTGGTTGGGACTGGTACGACATCTACGGAGATGTGAATGACTGGTCCTATGGTACGGCCGGCACCATTGACTTCGCGGTGGAGCTGCGCAGTGATCTCACGAGTGAGCTCGTGGTGCACGCAGAGGGGCTCATCGCGCTCATCGATAATGCCAAGACGGCCATCGTTGGAGTCGTCCGAGATGCACGGACCCTGGACCCGCTCTCGGCTCGTATCGAGCTCGTGCCCGAAGGAGCTCCCGTGTTCTCGACACTGCCCGCAGGCGCGTATCGGCGGATCGTTTTACCCGGCCAGTACGCGGTGACAGTCCACAGTCCAGGCTACACATCAAAGACGGCGACCGTCACGGTCGAATCAGGCAGCGAGAAGATCCTCGATTTCGACCTCGTGGCCGAGCTCGATGAACCTGCCTGGGGCTTCAAAGTCGTCGGCACGGTTCTTCCAAGGCCAGTGCCCAGGGTGCTCACCTCCTCGACGTATCTCGACGACTCGTTGGCGTTCGATGCGCTCGGACCTGCAGATGGCGTGGGTTACTCTCTCAAGCCCAGAGGCGAGGCGACCGTGGACCTCGGCTTCATGGCGAGCACGGCTCGGGCGCGGCTTCGCATCACGAGCTCGACCGGCAGTGCCGATCGAGCGGCCGCGTTTGTGGCGCAGGAGCGGGACGGTCCGTTCTTCGCCCTCGGCGAGGGCGCGGGCGACTTCGAGCTCGAGCTCGACGGCTGCGGATGGTCTTGGGTTCGCTATGTTCGGGTCGTGGACCTGACCCAAGGGCCCTTCAACGCACGAGAGCCTGGCTATGACCTGGACGCGGTCGCCGTGCTGGGAACCGCGGCTGTGCCGGACACGGATGGGACTGCCGAACCGCTCCGAGCCATCTCTGGCGCGGTCTGCGAGTGCACTGTGGGTGCGGAATACGGGAACCGATTCTCCTTGATCGCGCTCCTGGCAAGGGTCTTTTCCTAGCGGTTCGTCATGGAGTGACCTTTTTCGGCCGCAGCCACAATCGTCGGTGGTCGGAGCAGAGCTCGAACGCTTGGCTCAGCTCATCGCGATAGGGGCTCGTCGTGGCCAGCTGCCCGTTGATGGATTCGATTTCGATTCCGCGGGCTCCTCGCGTCGCCAGCACTGCCGCCCCGAGTCGTTCGAGAACGACCTCAAAGCTCGACCCTTTCGTCGCGGCTGAGATCTCGAGCTGTTTGCCGCTCATTGCGACCATCATCCTGGAACCCTCGTGAATGAACAACGAGCCTTGTGTGCGGCGCGCTGAAAGAGCGCCTTCCTGCATGTCGAGGCGTACACACGCCGGGTCTGAGGAGCCCATCCAAAAGACGCGTCGCTCGTCGAGCCCGCTTTGCAGGATGGCGACAGCCTCGTGGGATGCGAACTGGATGCCGCTCGTTCCCTCGAAGAAGCGTCCGCTCGCAGCGCTGCCACCGAGCTCCAGCAGCCGCAAACCAGTGCTGACGGATGGCCACGAGAGCCACGGCAACTCTCGTTCGACGAGCTCTCGGAACACCACGCCGTAGCGCCGCAGGAGAAGCTCGGCTTTGAGTCGCGAATCTGTGGCGCGATCCACGGCCGACAATGGCTTTTGGGGACGCCTCGGTCTGTGCCAGGCGCCGGGCAGACGGAGAGCGGAGCGAAGTTGTGTGCGCAGAACTCTTTTTGCAGAGGCTGTGGCAGGGCTTTTCCCGAAGTCGGTGCGCAACCCGACGCGAACCGCGGCAAACGAGTCGGCTGTGACGAGGCCTTGCCACGCGAGCTCCCACAGTTGCGGCACGAGCTTGGTGGGCTCGGAAAGACCGCGCAGCTCGAGCAGATCTTCTACCGTATAGCGTCCAGGACCGCTCGGAAGGAGGACGTCTTCCCCCGCCTTTTCCGCATCGAGCGCCGGGACCACGGCCGACAGATCGCCGCGCAGCAGAAGGCACAATCGCTCCTTGGAGCAACCGAGCCAGAGGACGTCGCCGTTGCTCATGAGCGCATCGAGAAGCGGGGCGCGGTACTTGGGACAACGGGCGGGCAACAGCTCCTCTTCCCATGCGCAGGCTGGTGCTGGAAAGCCCGAGAGCTGTGCGAACCGCGCGCTGAGCTGCTCGGGGGGAGTTTCGCCAAGCCCGTGGAGCTGCGCGACCAGTAGCGGAAACGCCCGCCCAGGAAGCACGGGCAAGAGCGGTCGGCTCGCGGCACGCGCAGCGCGCAGGCAGCGCTCCATATTGGCGAGGGTGCACGCTTGAGGTTTGTCTGCCCCTTCGGTGAGGTGTCCCGTGACCACAAGGCTAGCGTTTTCGAGCACTGCGAGCGCGTGGAAGAGGCGGGACTCGTCGAGAGCGAGATCCAAGGCGAGCTCGCCGGCACTGGCGATGGCTCGATACGCGAGCTCGTGCTCGACGACCTCCTCGAGAGTCGGCGTTTCGTCGCTGCTGGGCAGCTCGACGACCGTCTGACGATCGCCCACGTAGCGAAACTCGGGGCTGTTCCATCCAAGCGCATCGACGAGCGCTTGGGCCATGCACGGACTGGCGATGCCCAGGGGCTTGCCATCCAGAGTCACCGCGAGAGCGGCCCGGACCAATCCATCCTCGATCTGCGTTTCGGACAGGTTGTCCCTTGCGGACATGGACGACAAGAGGGCGCGCCACTGCGCAAAGGGCACGAACCACCTCTGCGCTATCCACGTCGCCAGCTCGGCCGCGTCCCACGGGGCGTAGCCGTTGTATGTGCGCTGCAATCGCGCAGACAGCTCCACTGACAAGCGTGGTTCAATAGCGCGGCGCCAGTTTGGGATAGCGGCAGACAGAGAGAGGGGACTGTGAGCGTCGGAGGGGCTCTTTCGCGGAGCGTCGTCCAGGTACATGAGCGAACCGGTGCGTCGCCAGATGACCTCGCCGCACAGGGGAGAAGGTTGGAGCGTGCGACAAGAAGAGACGCGAATCACTCCGCAGCACAGCTCTTCGGCTCGGGCCTCCAGCCCGTCGACGGACAGCTCCTCGGACCAGACCGAGCGGAACGCCTCGACGGCGATGGGAAAGCGGGGCAACGCCGTGGAGGCTTCGAGCAGCTCACTGGCCCGCTTTCGGGTGAGCCACAGGGGCGTGCGCTTCTCAAAACCCGAGCGCGGCAGGAGCAGGGCTCGTCCGGCGCTTCTGCGGAAGGCTGCTCCGTATAGACCGCTGCCTTGCAGCTTCCGGGCGATGAGCTCGCGGAGGTCCCGCCGCAGCGCGGTGCGCAGCAAAGCCTCTGGGTCCACTTCGGCGTTGAGCTCCAACAACACGCCTCCGTCGTCGCATGT
This sequence comes from Myxococcota bacterium, assembly GCA_025453525.1. GTDB lineage: Bacteria > Myxococcota_A > Polyangia > JAAYKL01 > JAAYKL01 > JALOQD01. Next base: position 6,802 of record JALOQD010000179.1, on the reverse strand, counting down.
GCCCTCCAGGCGCACGCCATGGGTCTCTTCCATGTGGGCCATGAGAGCGAGCAGCAAGGCGCGATTGACGAGGCCTCCAAAGAACGTGTGAAAGACCACGAGCCCCTCATGCTCGCCGCCTTCCCCGGCCTCGATGGATTCCACGACCAGGTGATGACGACCGGGCAGCGACACGCCCGTTCGAGAGCGTTGAAGGGCGAGCGCTTCGACCAAGGCCCGGGCCGCGCCAGGCTCGAACCGCGCGGTCTCGACGAGGGTAGTCTCCGCCGTGCCCGCAAGCAGGTGCTCGTCGAGTGTTTCGAGCAGCTCCGCCATTTTCTGCGCCAGAAAAGGCGGGGCTGCTTCTTCGTCGGAGCGCCAAAACGGAGGCATGGCCGCCTTGCTCGTGGCTGGCAGCACGCGCACGTCGTCGTTGCCGATGGCCTCGATGCGCCACGCCTGAACGCCAAACACCAAGACATCCCCGAGGGTGCGCTCCCAGACGAACTCTTCGTCGAGCTCGCCGATGAGCGCGCCGGTCTGCGCATGGCGCAGCTTGAACATGCCTCGATCGGGAATCGTGCCACCGGCTTGGTAGATGAGCCGTGGCACGTAACGCCTAGCCCGCAGGAGACCGGTCGCTGGGTCCTCGTCGACGCGCGGAGAAAGGGCTCGCGACACAGAGGCATGCTTGCCCCGCAGCAGGTCGAGCACGGTTTCGAGCTCCTCGAAGGAAAGGTCGAAATACGGCTGCGCGCAGCGAATGCGCTCAAACAGTTCCTGCTCCGTGGCAGGATGCACGCAGAGCATGGAAAGCAGCACCTGGGCCAGCACGTCGAGGGGGGTGCGCGGAAGGATGAGGGGTTCGAGCTCTCCTTCGACAGCGCAGCGCAGCACCACGGCGCCTCGAATGAGATCGAGAACGTGCGTGGGATACAAAGCCGCGCGGCTCAAAAGGCCTACGCCGTGGCCAGCCCGACCGATGCGCTGAATCGTCGAGGCCGCGCTGCCGGGCGAGCCGACGAGCACCACTTCGTCGATGGCGCCGATGTCGATGCCCAGCTCCAGGCTGCTCGTGGCCACGACACCGGGCAAGCTCCCACCTTTGAGGCGCTGCTCCACGCCTTCCCGTATTTCTCGCGCCAGGGAGCCGTGGTGCGAGTACACGAGGGTCCTGTCGGCTCGTTCGTTGATGAGTCGCGCGAGTCGCTCGCAGTTGCGCCGGCTTTGGGCAAACACCAGCGTGCAGCGGTTTTTTTCAACGTGCTCGGTGACCGAGGCGGCGATGGCAAGCCAGCTCGGGCTGCCGGGCACTCGCTCGTCGGGCAGCGACTCTCCTCCAAGCTGCGGGGCGATGCGAATTCGAACATCGTAGGCCTTTTTGCCCCTCCCATCGACGATGCAGACCGGTCTCGCGCTATGCACGCGATCTCCAGCCGGTGTCGTTTTGAGCTCCCGTCCTCCCAGCCAAGCCGCGACCTCCGTCAATGGATTTACGGTGGCCGACAAACCGATGCGCTGAAATCCGCCGCACAAGGCGTCGAGCCGCTCCAGAGAAGTCGAAAGGTGCACGCCTCGGCGGTTGCCGCACAAAGCGTGGATTTCATCGACAATCACCACCTGGACGCCAGAGAGGAGCGCTTCGCCCTTGGCTTGGGTGAGCAGGATGGCCAAGGATTCCGGCGTCGTGATGAAGATCTCGGGCGGGCGTCGCATTTGCCGGCGCCGCTCCTCGGGTGGCGTATCTCCTGTTCGCACCGCGGCACGCACGCTCGGTCCATGTTCGCCGCTGAGCGCAAAGGCGCGACCCAGAGCGTCCAAGGGCTCGAACAAGTTGCGCTCAATGTCGTTGCCCAGGGCGCGAAGAGGCGAGACGTACAGCACGCGCACCTCGCCCCGATCCCAATGTCCGCTGAGCAGTCGGTCGATGGCGAATAAAAAGGCACACAGGGTCTTGCCGCTGCCCGTGGGCGCGGTCACGAGCACATGCTCGCCCGAGGCGATCCGCGGAAAGGCCAAGGACTGCGCCAGGGTGGGGTGGCCATAGCGCGTCTCGAACCAGTCCCGAACCTTTGGGTGGAACGGCGCGAGCGGAAAAGCGGAAGGAAGAACGGTCATCTCGTGCGACCTTCGTTCGCTCAGACTCGCTTTGTCAAGGACAGAACGACCCTGGACGGTTAGAACATGAAAGTCACGCCGAACACGGCATAAGGCAAGCCCACGCGGAGCACGAGGGCCACAGTATCGTTGAATCGGAAGCGTCCTCCTGCGCCGAATAGGATCCAATGGGCCGGGTGCGCGTGCATGCCCGCACCTGCCAGGAGCCATGGGTCGAGCATGACGTTCACGCCCACTTCGCCAAAGGCGGACCACTTGTCGCTGAAGTAGAACTCCCAGCACATGGCCACTGGAAAACCGAGCCCTGGCCTGTATCCCGGTGGGTGGCCGTGGATGCGGGGAGCTTCGATGAAGTAGAAATCCGCCCCAAAATCGATGAAGACCGCGTTGTTCAGCTTGGGGATGAAGCCGTTGTGCACAATGGGGATGCTGAAGCGGGCGCCTGTGGCGAGTCCGTGACCGTGCCAGACGAAGCCGGCGTGCAGATCGAGCTCAAGGGGACGGCGCCCCTGGTAGGGAGTTTGGACATACGATTGGGCCTGTGCTGCAGGGGGTGAAAACAGGACGGCGGCGGCCAGGGTTGCGGCAATGGCGAAGGCGGGCAGGATGATCCATCCGGGGGTTCTGCGATGATTCACTTTTTGCCTTCTTTCATTTTTAATTTTTCGATCGGGTGAGCTCGAAGTACTTTTTCAAAATCTGCGCGGCGGCGGGCGCTGCCTTGATGCGCCAGGTGGGCTCGTTGACCACGAGCACGGCGATGGCGACCTCGGGCTTGGGCAGGGGGGCGGCGGCGACGAACCATGTGTAGGCTCGGTAGGGCTTGACACCTGTGAGGGTGCCGGTTTTTCCAGAGACCTCAATGCCGGACAGGTAAGGCATTCCCTTCAGGTCGCGAAAGGCCTTGCGGGCCGTGCCCGTGCGGACCGTGTCGGTCATGGCTCTTAGCAGAACTCCTGCCGTGGTCTTGGAGATGGGACGAGAGACCAGCTTGGGCTCGCCTCTGTAGCTCACCCGACCGTCGGTCTCTGTGACACTCTCGACGATGTAGGGGCGCAGGAGAGCGCCGTCCTGGGCGATGAGCTGGACTATCGAAGCCGCGTGGAGCGGCGACAGGTGCGTATGCCAGAAGCCGGCCGCGGTGCGGGCTCTCTCCAGTCGATCCTCGGGGATCTCCGCCGTCGAAGCGGGGATGTCGAAATCGAAGGGCAGGGGCTCGTTGAAATGAAAGTAACCGAGATATTGACTCAAAACCGATTGGCTGAGGTGCTGATCCGAAAGCCGCGCCATGATCGCATTGATCGAGTGGCCGAGGGCCGAGCCCAGGCTGGCACAGGCCGCGAGATTGCGGGGAGGGTCGGCCAGGTGAGTCATGATGAGCTGGTTCGAACCGCCGCTGTAGCAGGTCTTGGTGTCGATGGAGACGCCTCCGCGCTCCAGGAGGGCCGCGGCCGTGACGATTTTAAAAATGGAAGCGGCGGGTGGAGAGGCGTCGAAGGCGACTTGATCGTCTTCTGCCGCGTTTGCCTTGAGGCGCTGTTGGCTCAGCGCCAGCACTTTACCCGTTCGGGAATTGAGCACGACGGCAGCCGCGGCCGGCACTTGGTTGCGCGCAAACAGCTCGTCTGCGAACCGTTGCAGCTTTGGCATGACAGTGAGCGTCACGACTCGTCCGTCCTCGAGGTGGGCGCGCATGGCTCCTGCTTCGAGCTTCATGGACGAGGTGTCGAAGTTGTTTGGCAACGGCCGGCTAGGAGGAGAGGGGACTGCAAATGCGGTTATCTTTGGATCTTGCGGCGAGCTCTTCGATGGCGAGGCAGGGGAGGCCTTGGACGAGGCCAGGGGCAGGAGCGCCACGAGCACGCCCAATGAGAGGGCGCCAAGGAGAAGGCCTGCGAGTCGCGGTCGAAGCATGAACACCTCCGTTGCTTGCCGCATGGTAGGGTACAAGCGCGACCCAAGGCAAATACGTTGGGCCTTGCGAGAATATTGGTCCACTGAGGTTGAGCGCGCTATGCTCTTCGCATCCATTGGAGGTGAACATGACCCACGCGGTATCCCCGAAGCTCGAGCACGTTATCGATGGTTCAGCGCTGTTCAAGAAGCTTCCCGATGAGGCGCGCGAAAAGCTCAAGGAGGCGGCCAAGCTGCGCGCCTACATGCCTGGCCAAAAGCTGCTCATCGAGGGCGATCACGGTGGCGATGTGTTCATTATCCGTTCTGGCAAGGTGAGGGTTCACTCCAATGGTCCGGCAGGCGAGGTGACACTTGCGGAGCTCGGTCCAGGCGCGGTGCTCGGAGAGGTGGCCTCCGTGACGGGCGCGCCGCGCACCTCCACGGCCGAGGCCATGGACATGGTCGAGGCCGTGTGGATTCCACAAGACGTGATGCATGTCATCATCAGCGATCATCCATCGATTCGAGAGCTTCTCATCAAGGTGATAGTCTCGTCCAGCGGCGTTGCTCGTCCAGTGAATACCACCAGTATTCCCTCTCCTCGCGCCTTGCTGGACGAGCGCCTCAGCCACCCAATTCTGGGAACTTGTTCCTGCGTGAACCCTTTCTCCGCGCTGTCTCTTTTACCGTCCCCGTGGTTCGTGTTAGGAATGCGGCTCGATGATGCGCTTTGTTGCAATCTCCTGCTCCTGCGGTGTCGCGGCCGCGTTGTTCGTCGCCGTCGCGACCCTGTGCCTCGCCCCAACAGCGACCCTTGCGTCCCTTGCGCTCGAGTGGTTCTTTCTCCTGCCTTGGGCCGTGGGCGCGGCGCTCGGCTTGCTCCTTGTCCGCACGGCGCTGCCTTTGCGCTTGCGGCCCGCCTTTCTGCTGCGGGCGGCTGTCGAAAAGAGCTCTCCTGCGGAAACCGCCGCGGTGCTGAGCATCGGCCTTTGTGCTCTCGCGCTGTTCCCCGCGGCCTATCGAGTTGTGCATCTGGGGATGACCAAGTTTCACAACCTGGAGCTCGCTTCGCTTCTCGTCGTCTGTGCGCTGCTGGCCCTCGTGGTGTTTTTAGGCATGGCGGGCCTCGTGCTCTATCGGCTATTCCACATGGGACTCGAGCGGCTCGACGCGCTCGCCAGGCCGTGGCTTGCCGCGCTGCTCGTGCTCGGAGCCTGGAGCAGCGCCTTGCTCCCGCCGCTGCTGCAGGGCCCTCCTGCCAAGGGGGCGTTCGGTTTCGTGGGACTTCTGCGACTCGACGGACTCGGTGCGACGCCGCTCATCGCCTCTCTCGGGGTCATTGTCTTGTGTGGGCTCGCCCAGCTTGCGACCTTGGAAAGGGCGCGGGGCAAGGCCGTGCTCGTGACCGGGGCGCTGTGCTTGGCCCTTTCTCTGAGCTCGCCGCTGCTCGTGGTTCGGCTCGCCTCGAATGACGCCGCTCGCTTCGGGGTGGAGCGAGCCGGAGGACTGGGAGCCACCCTTCTCGTGCAGGGTCGACGTTTGAGCGATCGCGACAAGGACGGACACGGCACACTCTTCGGCGGCAAGGACTGCGACGACGCCCAGCCTTCGATTCATCCCGGAGCCAAAGACGTGCCCGACAACGGCGTGGACGAGGACTGCTCTGGCAAGGATCTCCTTCTTGCCGAGCTACGGGCGGTGGCTTCCCCTTCGTCCATCGCCAACGAGAACCAACCCGACCTTGCGCGTCCGGCCATACCCGCAGACGCTTCCTTGCTGCTCATCACCGTCGATGCCTGGCGAGCGGATTCGGCTGGTTTCATGGGGTATTTTCGGCCCACCACTCCAAACATCGATGACCTCGCCGCTCGCGGCACGGTGTACGAGCGCGCCTATGCCTTGGCCTCGTTTACCGGCCACAGCGTGCCGGCGATGATGTGTGGCAAATGGACGAGCGAGCTGAAACGCAACTCGCATCATGAGATTCGTGTGAGCAAGGATGAGACCTTTGCCGCTGAGCTCATCTGCAAAGAAGGAGTGCGATGCGGCGCCTTCGTGCCCCACTTCTTGTTCAAGCCAGCCTACCGCTGGAACCAGGGATTTGCGGATTGGGAGGTCGTCCACGGGGAGGCCGTCCCCGGAGAGCCCTCGGACGAGGAAAACGTTCACAACAGAACCAGCGCCGCGAGCCTGACGTCCAAGGCCATCTCTTGGCTGCGCAACCCGGACAACACCAAGGGGCGTTTTTGGTTGTGGGTGCACTACTTCGAGCCCCACCGAGAATACCTCGAGCATCCGGGCGTGCCCTCGTTTGGGCAAGACCGCCGCGCGATGTACGACCACGAGGTGCTGTTCACCGACGGTTTTGTGGGACAGCTCCTGCAGACGTTGCAGAGCATCGGCGCCACAGAACGAACGGTTGTGGTCATGACCGGGGATCACGGTGAAGGGTTTCTCGAGCACGGGTCGTACACTCACGGCAAGGAGCTATGGGAGGAGCTGTTGCGGGTGCCCATGGTCGTCGTCGGACCAGGCATTGCGAATAAGCGTATTGTGAGGCCCACGTCACACATCGACGTGTTCCCCACCTTACTCGAGCTCTTCGGCGTGGCGATTCCGCAGGGCGTGCACGGCCGAAGCCTATTACCCGATTGGGTCTTGGGACAACAGCTCCCTGTGCGGCCCATCGTCGCGGACCAGCCGCGCACTCCGTATTTCGAGATGCGCCGCAGCTACGCCGAGGGGGATTTCAAGCTCATCGATTCGGCCCAGACCGGCACGAGACATCTCTACCTTTGGACTGGCGAGC
>JALOQD010000178.1 GCA_025453525.1 Myxococcota bacterium | reverse complement strand
TGGCAACGCAGGCAAGGGCTCGTCCGCTGATTGAGCCGAGGAATCGTCAGACCACGCGGTCACAAGGGCAACCACCGCGGTGACCCAAAGCCATTTCGTGCGAACACCCATGCTTCTATAGTAATAGGAACTCCACCCTCGACAAACAACGGATGATATCTGTGGCAAATGCAAAGCTGCTGGTAGAAGACGCTTGGTGCCCTAGCCAGTGCCCTGCCCGCACTATTTCAAGGCTTCGTTGACCGACCGGCGGTAGTCTCTGCCGTAGCGGACCTTATCGTGGGCTTCGGGCGGGAGCGAGGTTCTGCGGTCGAGGACGAGGCTCGCCACTTCGGCGCCCACGCCGGGGCCGAGCATGAATCCCTGACCGCACATGCCCACGGCCAAGGTGAGTCCTTCAACCTCGGGCACGTTGTCGATGATCGGCACGCCATCTGGCGTCATGGGGTAGCAACCGCGCCACACGCGGCGAACCAGGGCATGGCGCAGCCTGGGGATGAGCGTGATCATGCGCCGCGCCAGAATGGGCAAGAACTCCGACAAGCTCTCACGGTCATCGCCGACAAACAGCTCCTTGGGCGTGTAACAGAAAATGATTTGGCCTTCATCGTTCTGGCCAAAATAGAAGTTAGCGGTCTTGCCTTCCACACCAGGCCGCATGTCCACGACCAGGGGTTTGAGGAAGTGCTCGACAGGCGCGGTGATGCCCGCCTCGTGAGAGTCTGGCAGAATCGGCAAAGGCACGCCCAAGGCCTTGCCGTCCTGCGCCGCGTCGGATCCAGAGGCGATGACCACGATGGGCGCCGAGTATTTGTTCTTGTCCGTGACGACTCCGCGGATCTTGCCGCCAAAGACGTCGTAGCCCGTAACCCTCTCCTTGAAGTGGAACACCGCTCCATGGCGCTGCGCCGCGCGCTGAAACGCCACCGGCACTTTGAGAGGAGAGAGCTGACCGTCACCAGGCGAGTAGGTGCCGCCCCGCAGGTTCTCCCTCTCGATGCCCGGAATGAGCTCGGCCATGGTTGACGCGTCGATCCACTCGATTTCGAGGTTGAACTTGTGCTGAATGGCGAACAAACCGCGCAGGGTGTTCTCCAGCTTCTCCTCGTACACCGGGAACGCGTATCCGCCGGGTTTCCAGCCCACATCATCCCCGTGGGTCTGTTTCCATGTGGACATCTGGGACAGGCTCCTGCTGCAGAGCACGATCTTAGCTGGATCCGAGTGGGTAGCGCGGATGCCGCCGATGGCCGCCTTGTTGTCGCCCTGCCCCACGGCCGCCCGCCTCTCGATGACGAGCACCTTCAGGCCCCGAGCCGAAAGGTTGTAGGCCGAAGGCACGCCCACGCTGCCGCCTCCCACGACGATGGCATCGAATGTCTGCGCCATGTTCCTACTCCTCCCCGCGCACAAAGGTTCCAAGCGGCACCTCGGCCACGAGTGGACGCACCGTGCCGCTGGTCACGTTTTCGAGGGCCACGCCCTCCTCGCGGAAGATCCTTCTGATGAGCTCGCCACAGGTCTTGCCACCGCAACCACCCATGCTCGGACGAACGAGCGCCTTGAGCTGATTCATGTCCCGCACGCCTGCGCGAATCTCGCGCACGATGTCGCTCTTTCGGACCCGTTCGCAGCGACAGACGATCGGGTCTTCGTCCGCTTCGGGCAGCACCTTGCCTACCGGAACGCTCGGCCCGCGCACGGTGAACCCGGCGACCTTGAGGCGATCCGCCAGCGGCACTTCCAGCATGACGAGGCGCCGGCGATCCTGATCCGGGCGCTCTCGCACGGCCATGAGCGTGCCCTTGCCCACGACATTGCCGTCCATGTCCGTGGTGCACACCTGCGAGCGCAAGGCGATGTCGCGGTCGGCAAACTCGAAAGGCAGGGTCACAAGGGCCATCTCGCCTGTGGGATCGTAGTCTTCGTGAACGAGCACGATGGCGAGGCCAGGGCACAGGGTCACGCAGTTGCCGCAGCCCAGACATCCCTTGCCCTGGTAGCGCGGCAGCTCCATGATGTGCCCCATGTCGATGAGCTTCTCGGGACACGCGGCCGAGCACGGATTGCACGGGATTTCCTGCACGCAGCGAATGACCGGATAGACCTTGCCCGTGGCTGGCTGGGGCTCCCACTCGACGGTCTTGCCAGGGCGGCTGCGCAGCACAGCGGCGAGCTCTTCCCAGTGATCCGGGATGTCCACCGGCACGCCCAACTTCTGCGCCAGCTTGCGACCGGCGATGCGGCCAGAGAAGATCGCGGCCGAAGCCTCAGCCACCTCCTCCGAGTCTCCGGCTGCCGCCACCTCTAAGCCATACTGCTGCGCCTTGGAGAGGATCTCGTCCACTCTAGACAATCCCACGGCGATGAGCAGTGTGTCGGCCTCGAAGGTCTTTTCCGTTCCGGCGATGGGCCGAAACTTGTCGTCGACTTGCGCGATGGTCACGGTCTCGACCTTCTCATTTCCCGCTGCTTTGAGCACCGTGTGCCGCGTCCAGATGGGCACGCCCAGACGCTTGATCTTATCGGCGTGGACCTTGTACCCGCCGCACTCGGGCAGCGCCTCCACGAGGCCCACGACATCGATGCCTGCCTGCAGGGCGTGGTAGGCGCCGATGAGCCCCACGTTACCGCCGCCCAGCACGAACAGCTTGCGCGCGGCGCTCACGAGATCGCGGTTGACGAGGGTTTGAAACGCGCCTGCCCCGTAGACTCCGGGAAGATCCGAGCCTGGAAAAGCCAATGCCTTTTCGCGAGCGCCCATGGCCACGAGCAGGGACTTGGCAGTGACGAGACGGTAGCCGTCTGGCGTCGCCACACCGACTTTGCCATCGCGGAACAGACCGAGCGCCGTGGCATTGGTCCAGGTGCGCACATTGGGCAGAGCCTCGACCTCGTCGGCGAGCATGTGCCCGATGTCGATGCCGCGGGTACCGGCCCAGCAGTCGGCCACTGAACCAAAGAAACCGTGGGTCTGAAGGGTCAGCTTGCCGCCGAGCTCCGGTTTGTCATCGATGACGAGCACGTCGATGCCCACGCGCCCCAGCTCAATAGCCGCGCACAGACCGGCTGGGCCACCGCCGAGGATGAGCACCGGCACCTCGACCTCCGCGGGCCTGCCAAACGGGCGAGCCTCGTCGTCGGTGGGCAGAGCGGGTCTGCCATCGCAACTCTCGACGCGCAGTCCAGCCCACACCTCGGCCATGCAGGACTTCACCGGCCGGCCGTCGGCGATCACCGTGCACTGGGAACACTGGCCGTTGGCGCAGAAGATGCCCTGCGCGCCGCCGTCGTGGTGGTGGTGTCCAAACACGCGAACCCCGGCCGCGAACAGGGCCGAAGAAACCATCTCGCCCGGTCGCGCGTAGAAAGCCTGCCCGTTGAAAGAAAAAGGCACTGTCGCCGGGGCTAGCGGCTCGAGGATGGGATGAGAAGAGATGCGATGCACGGTCATATCCAACGCCTCGTTGTATTCTGGTTAGGCAGCGCTGCCGCGCTCTCTGGCACGCAGGGCTCGCGACACCAACGTCGCGGGCAGCACCGGCTCGCAGTGAGTCGTTCGCCAGGACCCTTGCCGGCGCTCGAGCAGGTGCTGGACCAACTCGAGCGGCCCGGCCACGAGCAATTGCCGAGCCATGGCCCCGTGAGCCTCGCCGAGGCGTTCGCGCAGGGCGCTGCGCTCCTGCGCGCTGATACAGAACCGCAGGGACAAAGGAGGAGCGGGCTCCACTGGTGCGATGCGCGAGGCCACCGCACGGGCCACGGCCTCGAGGGCCGCATCTCCCCCTGGGACCGCGACAGCTTCATAGCTTTGGGCAAGGCCCAGGGCGCCCGCCTTTTCGGCGAGCAACTCCGTGAGCGAATGGACCACGGCGCCGCCTCGGCTCGCGCGCTCTGCGCACGGACGGCACTGGCTGTAGCTGTGACTACGCGGCAGGCTCGCGGCCACGGCCTCTTCCTTGGCCCGCAGTCCATGCACGGCCACGCCGGCCTCGATGCCCAGCGCCGACAGAGCGAGGAGTCCGTCGCGCAGAACGTCGACGAGGTTCCACGGCCGCAGAGAGTCGCCGATGAGAAGATCGAGAAATGGCACGGCGCCGGCGAGCAGCGCCGGTTGTCCTGGCTGTGGCCGGACAAACCCACAGCTCTCGAGCCAACCTTCGGCGTCGAGAACGAGCTCGGGTCGAGCCGACAGCCAAGTGGTCGCGTCCAGGGCGTCGTCCAGGTTCTCGACCGGCTTGTCATAGCGCGCCCTCAATGGCGTGCGGGACAGATGGGCGAGGAACTCCTTCACCGCGCGAGCCGGGCCTTCGCTGCCCGGGTCTGGCTCGACGAACCTCACTCTGCCCTGTCCCAAACCCAAGAGCGCGGCGTAGTCGGCCATGGCACGAGCCGTGCGCCGCGGGTGCTGCTCCGCGCCGCTCAGTCGGCAGGTCTCTTGATGCCTCCCGAGGACGAGCACGCCGTCGTAACCGCGGGCGAGAGCGCCGGCGATGAGGGATGCCGAGGCGCTGCCCGCGCACGGAACGCGCAGAAGCTCTACCCTCTCTGGCAACGCTGGCGCATGAGGTTGACCAAAGCCGCTTCGACCGCAGGCCACTACCAAGGCGCGACCGCCGTCGCTTCCCACCTCCACACGCGAGGGCACGACGCAGCCGCGCGGCTGTACGATGGCGCCCGTGGGACACGCCGCAAGGCAGACGCCGCAGCCGCGACACGCCGCGACGTCGATGACGGCCTGCGCACTTCCGTCGCGATGCAGCACCACTCGCGGTACGCGGAACGGACAGGACTCCTCGCAGATGCCGCAGCCGCGGCACCGATCGGTCTCGACCGCGCAGGTGGCGATCGCCGTGGTCTTGTCCCAAACGGTGAGGCTCCCCGGCTCTTTTTTGATCTTGATATGGCCGGTCGGGCAGATGTCCGCGCATGCGGCGCAGCCCACACAGGCCTCGGCCGGCGCCCCACCCAAAGTGGCCACGGTCTTGTTCGCACCGCGACCGAGCATGGAGATGGCGCTCGTCGCATAGGTATCGCACACCCTCGTGCACAGACCGCACAGGATGCACGTGTCCTTGCCCTTTGGAAACCGCGGTTCGCCGACTCCCAATTTGGCCGCCAGCGACCGAATGGCCGGCACCTCTGGGCAGCGCGCGAGCAGGGCTTCCACCGACAGCTTACGCAGCTCGAGGATCTCCGGTGTCGAGGTATGGATCTCCACGCCATCCCAAACCGGGTAGTTGCACGCGGTGACGACCTTGCGCCAGTCGCCTTGCCGCACCTCGACGAGGCACACGCGGCAGGCAGCCGCTGGCTCCAGAGCGTCGCAGTGGCACAGAGTGGGGATGTGGAGCCCGAAACGGCGAGCCACGGAAAGCACGGTCTCGCGGTGGGCGGCCTCGACCTGACGGCCCTCGAGCACGACTTTGATTGTGTTTTGTGCGTCAGCGTTTTCCATGGCGCCTCACCTGCGAACCACGGCGTCTTGCTTGCAAACGGACAAGCAGGCGCCGCACTTGATGCACGCAGCCGCGTCGATGGTGTGCATGGCCTTGAGCGCGCCCGAGATCGCATCGGGCGGACAGGCCTTGACGCACGCATGACAGCCGTTGCACTTGCCAGTGTCGATGGAGTACGTGATGAGCTCCTTGCATACGCCGCCGGGGCAGCGATGCTCGCGAATGTGCGCCAAATACTCGTGCTTGAAGTAGCGCAGCGTGGACAGCACGGGATTGGCCGCCGAGCCACCCAGAGCGCACAGGGACGCGGCGGTCATCCACTGCCCGAGCTCGTCGAGAGTCGACAGGTCCTCGTCTTTGCCCTTGCCCTCGCAGATGCGGGCCAGAATATCGCGGCAGGCCAAAAGGCCCTCGCGGCATGGCGTGCACTTGCCGCAGGACTCCCTGGCGAGAAAATCGATGAAGTAACGGGCCACGTCCACCATGCACGTGTCCTCATCCATCACGATCATGCCGCCAGAGCCCATCATCGAGCCAGCCTCGGTGAGCCGTTGGAAGTCCACGGGCAGGTCGAGGAGCGATTCGGGCAGACAGCCACCCGAGGGTCCTCCGGTCTGCACTGCCTTGAACTTCTTGCCGCCGGGAATGCCGCCGCCGATGCCGAACACCACCTCTCGCAAGGTGATGCCCATGGGCACCTCCACGAGGCCGGTGTTGTTGATCTTGCCGACGAGCGAGAAGATCTTCGTTCCCTTGGAGTTGTCTGTCCCTAGGCTGGCGTAGGCTGCCGCTCCATTTGCGATGATCGCCGGAACATTGGCCCAGGTCTCCACGTTGTTGAGGACCGTGGGCTTGTCGAACAGGCCGTGCTCGACGGTATGCACGTACTTGGCCCGCGGCTCGCCGACCTTGCCCTCCAGGGAGGCCATGAGCGCCGTGGATTCGCCGCAGACGAAGGCGCCTCCGCCCCGGCTGATGACAATGTCGAAACCAAAAGTGGTGCCGAGAATCCCCTCGCCCAGCAGGCCCGCGGCTCGAGCCTGCTCCAAGGCATGCCGCAGATTCTCGACTGCCAGGGGATACTCGTGGCGGACGTAGACATACCCGTGACGCGACCCCACGGCATAGGCGCCGATGAGCATTCCCTCGATCACAGAATGGGGGTTGCCCTCGAGGAGGCTGCGATCCATGAACGCGCCTGGGTCGCCCTCGTCGGCATTGCAGATCACGTACTTGGGCTCGCCCTTGGCGCTGCGCGCCGAGGCCCACTTGCGTCCAGTTGAGAAACCTCCGCCACCGCGACCGCGGAGCCCAGCGCGGGTCACCTCGTCGATGACCTGCTCGGGCGTATGCGTGGTCAGCGCCTTGGCCAGCGCGCCGTAACCGCCCCGGGCCAGATAGTCGTCGAGGCTCGTGGGCGAGAGATGGCCGTTGCTTTCGAAAATGATGCGCGTCTGCCCCTTGTAAAACGGAATGTCCGATTCGCGCTCGATCTTTGTCCCGCTCACGGGATCCACATAGAGCAGACGTTCGATGACCTCGCCCTTGGCCAAGGTGCGCGCCACGATCTCTGGCACGTCCTTGACCTGCACCCTGGGATAGAAGGTGCTCTGAGGCCGCACCACGACGATGGGGCCTTGCTCGCAAAACCCGTGGCAGCCGGTGACGACCAGGGTGACCCGATCCTTGAGCCCTGCGCTGCCGAGCTCCTTTTCCAGGGCCTTTGCCACGTCCTTGCAGCCTGTGGCCAGACAGCCGGTGCCGCCGCAGACCGCGACGACCTGTTGCCCGACGGGTCGAGACGCCGCCACCCGTACCTGCCGCTCTTTGAGAGCCGCGACCGAGGCAAGCCGCGTCATGTGGCCACCTCCTTGTTCGCTACGAAACCTCGCAACAACCTCGACATCTTGGGCACGGTCATGTGCCCATGGTGGACCTCGTCGACCTCGACCACCGGGCCGATGGCGCAGGCGCCCACACAACCGACGCTCTGGACCGTAACCTTGCGGTCTTTTGTCGTACCGCCGTCCGAGACGCCGAGCTCCCGAAGGGCTGTGTCGAGGATGAGAGACGCCTGCCGCACATGACAAGCCGTACCGAGACAGACGCGCACCAAGTGCTCGCCCCGCGGTTCGAGACTAAAGACATTGTAGAAAGTCGCCACTGAATGGACATGGGCGACAGGCATGGAGAGGTGGCGGGCGATCTCGGCCAGGGACTCCTCTGCGAGGTAGCCGAGCTCTGTCTGCACGTCTTGTAAAATCATCACTAAACAGGTTCTGTTCCGTGAATAACGCGACAGGATGTCTTGAAGCATGGCACCGCCTTGTAGAGAAGCGATTTTTAGCGTCCCTGCTATACCAAACCAAAAATGGGCGGCCAAGGAAGAATTGACTCCTTCTCTGTGAAAAAAGGCACTCCTTTAAAAAATTTGGGGACTATCGCAGGGCCGCCTACAATCGAAACCATGAAGACGGTCCCCAACCCTCGCCTCTTTCAGGGCGCCTGTGCCTGTGTGCTGCTCGCCCTTGCCGGCTGCAGCGGCGCGTCCACGTCACTTGAAAAACCCCGCACGCCTTACTATCACAGTAGCCTGACCAGCCCCAACGTTCGCCCCTTGCTCCCGCGCTTCGCCACTGAGCCCGGCGCCCTCGAGCGCAAAGTGGCCTCGGCCCTGAAAGACAAAGGGCGAGCCGACGAGCCGAATGGTCAGGCCATGCAAAAAAGCGCTCCGATCGGGCGCGAGCCTGGCAGCGAGTGCCTCGGCGATGGCGGACACGAGGCGGAGCAGGTGCTCAAGAAAGCAGCCTCGCCCGTGACTTGGAGCGCGGCCGATGGTCTGGGCAAACTGGTCCATCTGGCGCAAAGCCGTCGCGCCTACCGAGTGGACGGCTCGCCTAAAGTGGGCGACATCGTGCTCTTTCACAACACCCACGACGCCAATGGCGATGGGCAGAACAACGATTTGCTGAGCAGTGCTGGAATCATCCTCGCTGGCGGGGCCAAGTTCGAGGCAGAAGTGTGCGCCCAAGGACGCCTACGCCGCGTTCTCGCGTGGCCAGATGGCCTAGCAGTGCGAGAGTACCGAGGAAAGCTCGTCAACAGCTTCCTGCGTGTACCGACCCACGCAGATCCTGCCGGGACAGCCTACCTCGCCGGATCCTTGTACGCTGGACACATCGACATCGACCGCCTCGTCGACTAGACTCTTCGACCCATGGCGCAGCAGAAGGAACGTCTCGACAAACTCCTGCTCGAGCTCGGCCTTGCCCCATCGCGAGAACGGGCCCGGGCTCTCATCATGGCCGGAAGCGTACTGGTGAACGACGAGCCACAGACCAAGGCAGGCACGCTCGTCCGACGAGAGGCGATCGTCCGATTGCGGGGCCAGGACAACCCCTATGTCTCGCGAGGAGCGCTCAAGCTGGAAGGCGCGCTCGAGGACTTCGGGCTCTGCGTCGCCGGGCTCGTGCTCTTGGACATCGGCGCCTCCACAGGGGGATTTACGGATCTGTGCCTGGCTCTCGGCGCGTTGAAGTCCTATGCCGTGGACGTGGGCACCAACCAACTCGACTACAAGCTGCGCACCGATCCCCGCGTCGTGAGCTTGGAACAGTGCAATGCGCGGGAGCTCGTGCCTTCGATGCTGCCGTCCCTCGCAGACCTCGCCGTCATCGACGTTTCCTTCATCTCCATCACCAAGATTCTCGAGTCCGTGAGCCGTTGTCTCGCGCAGGACGCGCGAATCGTAGCCATGGTCAAGCCCCAGTTCGAAGTCGGACCGCAGCGCGTGAGCAAAGGTGGAGTGGTCAAGGACGACGCAGCCCGCAAGGACGCGGTCGACGCGGTGGTGGACTGCGCCGCGAGGCTCGGCTGGACGTGTCTCGGACAAACCGACTCCCGGGTGCACGGGCCCAAGGGCAACAGGGAGATCTTCGTGCACTTTGCCCGTGGAAAGTGC
Organism: Myxococcota bacterium; assembly: GCA_025453525.1. GTDB lineage: Bacteria > Myxococcota_A > Polyangia > JAAYKL01 > JAAYKL01 > JALOQD01. The sequence goes on along the minus strand of JALOQD010000178.1, from coordinate 1,394 downwards.
GCCTCTCGCGAGGGGACATGCTAATTCTCGGCATCGACGAAAATGGTCTAGGTCCGCTGCTCGGTCCGCTCGTGGTGACCGCCGCGGCGTTCGAGGCCGAGGTCTATGACCGACGGTCCTTCTTCGCGAGTTGTCCGAGCTCCCTGAGAGCAGACGACTCCAAGAACCTGTTTTCCAAGGCCCGCCTGCACTTGGCCGAGCGCGAAACGCTGGCCTGGCTCGAGGCCTTCGGGATTGCCTCCTTCGACACCCAAAGCCTCGAGCAGGCCCTTCTCGTCCCCACGCCCCTCGGTCTCGAATGCACGGGACGCGGCGTCTGCTCGGTCAAGGCAACACCACGGACGCTCCCGTGCTTTGGCGACAAGGTGCACGACGACAGGGAAGCGTCGCGTCTCCGTGGCATAAGGCCTGTGGGCATCAAGGCCGTCCGGCTGTGTCCGGGCCGTTACAACACCGCGATTGCCTCTGGGCTCGGCAAGCTCGAGCTCGACTTTCGCCTGATGGTCGCCTTGGCCTCGGCCTTTGCCAAAGAGCACGGCAAGCCCGTGCTGGCCCTGTGCGGCAAGGTGGGCGCCACCCGCAGCTATGGCCCGTGGCTCAGCCGGGCAGGTGTTCTCCTGTTCTCGGCGAGCGAAGAGACCCGGGACCGCAGCGCGTACGACGTCGCCGGACTGGGAACCCTGGTTTTCGAAAAAGACGCGGATAGCCTGCACCTGCCCGTGGCCGTGGCCTCCATGGTCGGCAAGTACGTGAGGGAGATCGCCATCGCCGAGCTCAACCGCGTCCTGGGCAGGGACGAAGGTGACAGCGTCAGCGGCTACCGCGATCCTCGCACCAAGACCTTCGTCGAAGAGTCGCAAATCCTGCGAGATTCCCTTGGCTGGCCGCAGGGCTGTTTTCTACGTCGTGCGTGAACGTCCTTTTTACGAGTCCCGATTTTGCCGCTTGACAACCGACGGTCCCATTCGTTAAAAAGCCCGTCGTTCGTTGTTCGGGGATCGTCTAATGGCAGGACAACGGGTTCTGGCCCCGTCAATCAAGGTTCGAATCCTTGTCCCCGAATTTGAAAATTGGCCCCATCGTCTAGTGGCCTAGGACATCGGCCTCTCACGCCGAGAACAGGAGTTCGAGTCTCCTTGGGGTCGCCAAAAAGCCCGCGGTTCATCAGGTGAGCCGCGGGCTTTTTTTTGAGCGAAGTCTAAACTTGACTACCGTCTCGAGATCACCACGGACGGCTTCAACTACGAGGCCGCCACGGCCATTGCCCTCGAGGCGGTCCGACGGCGGTTCAAGCACTAGTACCGCAAACCGCAATTTCCTTCCTTAATTCGCCGGTCCTCCCCGCCGATGGCTGTGTTGCTCCTCCTCGACATGCCGACAAGCATGACTCGTCG
>JALOQD010000177.1 GCA_025453525.1 Myxococcota bacterium | reverse complement strand
ATGGGGTACTTCTCAAAAAGTCGTGGCGTGTGCCGCAGCGACGAGGACTGTTCGAGTCGTCATACCACGGAAGATCGAATGACCATGTTCGAGTTTCCGAGAGGAGCGGAAGGCATATGCCACGACTTTTTGAGAACCTACCACTTCGGAACAAAACACCTGGTCTTTGTTGATCCAAATGATCCTCCACCGCGCGGAAGGAACGCCGTTTGTCGCGTCGACTGCGCAGACGTGGCATGCTGCGGGCGATGGTTGAGGAGCAGGAGAAGGCACCGCCATGGAAGAGATTTCGACGATATTGAACAAGATTTCCGAGATCAGTTGGATTTCGCTCCTGACGATTGGAGAGCGAGATGTGACCGTGGGAACCCTTGTCGTGGCGCTGGTCATCTTGGTGGTGGGGTATGTCCTGGCTCGGCTGCTCACCCGCGTTGTTGATCGAGGTCTCGTGAAGAAGGGCAGCGATCATGCGACGCGGTCGATCATCGTACGGCTGCTGCGCTATATCGTCCTCCTGGTGGGTATTGTCGCGGCACTGGAGACCATTGGCATTCATCTTTCCACCCTGTTCGCGGCTGGAGCGATCTTCGCCGTGGGCCTCGGTTTTGCCATGCAGAATATCGTTCAGAACTTCGTTTCCGGGGTCATTCTGCTGGTCGAGCGAAGCATCAAGCCCGGAGACGTGCTCGAGGTGGACGGTCATGTGGTCAAGGTCTCTGAGCTCGGGATCCGTTTCACCCAGGCCCGTACGCGCAACGATGAGGAGCTCATCATTCCCAACTCGGTGCTGGTGCAGGGCACTGTCAAGAACTACACGGCGTCGGATACGTGCTTTTTGCTCGAGACGACGGTGGGCGTCGCCTATTCCTCGGATCTGAAGGTCGTTCGAGCCGCCCTCGAGGAGGTTGCGGGTACGAGATCGTGGAAGCAACCGGACAAGGACCCGCGTGTGCTGTTGCGGGAGTTCGGCGACTGCGCCGTTCTCTATTCCGTTTATGTGCCGATCACAGATCCGTGGCCAGCGAGGCTCTTGCAGTCAGAGCTGAACGAGGCCATCTGGTGGGCGTTCAAGAAGGACGGAATCACCATCGCGTTTCCCCAGCTCGACGTGCATTTCGACGAGGGACTCGGGCAACGGGTCGCGCCCAGGAGCGGCAAGAGCGAGTAACGCCTGCCGTGTGGTGGCTTCTCACACCATGGCACGATGGTTCTCCTGCCCACTCTACAGCACAATTCGAGGGCGGAAGTTGACGGCGCTGGATATGGGCGGTAGCTTGATGTGGATAATTACAGGATTGAGGTACTTGATTTAGGCCAATGATTTTGAGATCAGGGCCATCCGGGAATAGGAATGGCCTTACCCTTCGTTGCCCTGGCGTATGACCGGACCAAGCGGTCCAAAGGAGGACACCTATGAGGAATTTGGTAATCTTTATGGCATTGGCCATGGTGCTGGGAATGGGTTGCCGCAAGAACAAGGGTGATGTCACAGTCCCAGTTTCGGACGGGGGCTCGCTTGCCACTGGGTCGAAATCCGGAGCACCGGCCAAGACAGAGGTGGCGACTGGCGAGATGCGAGATCTGCTTCTGGCCTTGCAGCGGGTACACTTCTCTCTCGATTCCGAATCGCTTGTCGCAGAAGCCAAGACCGCTCTCGATGAGGCGGCCAAGAAGCTCATCTCCCATCCAGAAGTCGCGCTTTACGTCGATGGCCACACCGATGAGCGCGGCACGACCGAGCACAACATGGCCCTGGGCGAGCGGCGCGCAGATACGGTCATCGACTATCTGGTCCGTTTGGGCGTGCCCAAGGAACGTCTCAGCGGCATGTCCCACGGCGAGGAACAACCCATGGCCACGGGAACCGGAGACGTCGTCCTGGCCCAGAACCGCCGCGTGGAGTTCCGCCTGATGAAAGGCGACATCCAGCTCGTGCTCGAAGAAGGCACGCTGGTGAGCGATCAGGGCAAAGTCCTGTCGGCGAAAGACAAGGATGCGGAGAAAGCTCCAGAGAAAGCCGCGGAGAAGGCTCCAGAGAAAGCCGCGGAGAAGGCTCCAGCCAAGACCCCCACGAAGTAAGCGTTAGGTTTCTTCCCCCCAAAGCCAATCAGTCAGTAGGTTCGCTTTAAAAAAGGGCGATCTTTAGGAATGGATTACGGAGTGCACGAAAGGGTCACGTCGGCAGGACACACGACCTTATCCTCGCCTTTGTCTTTATCGAAAGAGAAGACGTGAATGTCCATGGCCTCGAACACCGGGATGTAGATCTCGGTGACGGCTTTGCTCTTCTTGCCGTGGTGGCCGTGCTTGCAGCCCTTGCCCTTCTCGTCGTCATACCGGAGCGCTGGCTTGCCAATGGTGGAGATGTAAACCCCACTTGCGGTCGCGGTCTGCGTCGTGTTGGCGCCGTAGTAGTCGTTAATATCGAAGAGGACAGCGGTGTCATAACCGAAGGCATCACCCTCGGGCTTCATGATCCAAACCTTGCCAGCCTGGTCGCCGGACACGACAATCCAGGGGCGTTTGCCCGGCTTGTCCTGTTTCTCTTTCGGGTAGAACGTGATCGCGTGGCCAGGAGCCATGCGCATCGACCGGGCACCAGGGGCGTTGGGCTGAGGGCGAATGCCGTCCAGCAGGACTGTTGCCGGCCACTCCTCGCTGAAGATGTTGCCGCTGACGGGCGGCTCGAGCACGTACACCTGGCCAGCAGGAGTGGGGTAGGGCGTGCAGTTCACTTGGTGGTTGGTCGCGAGCACCTCGACCTGTCCGTCGCCGTTGAGGTCGACGATTTCAAGACCAAAGGGGAAGCCGCGGTTGTCGCTGATGACCTTGACGCGGGGCTGAGCATAGGGCGAATAAGCATTGACATCGAGCCAGCTCCCGCCGACCGGGGCGCCGTAGATGGCGATTTTTCCCTTGGTAGGCATGCCACCGGGGGCCATGGAGCTGTCGCCCGTAAAGAAGTGGGTGGCCACGATCTCGGGAACGCCGTCATTTTCGAAATCGTACATTTCCAGAGCGATGTCTGGCCCCATGAAGCCGGCAAACGGGCCGCCGTAGAGCACGACTGCCTGCCAGGGCGTATTCGGATCGATCAACGCGCCAGGGTTGCGGAACCACACGAGCTCGGAGAAGGGCGGATAGACCATGGGGGGCATGACGGTCGTGAGGATCTTAAAGCCGCTGCGCACGGTGACGATGTCGTCGAGACCGTCGCCATCCATGTCGTGGAACAGCGCTACGTGGTAAAAGCGCGGGGAGTTGTTCGGAGACCCCGGCGGGAAGGCCGGGTTCATCGTGCTTTGGTGAACGATGTACTCTTGCTTGTTCGGACTATCGAGGTTGATGAGCGTGAGCCGGCCGGCAAACGGCGGGGCGTGGAATCCCTGGGGAGCCACCACGGCCTCGAACGGCAGGACGCCGTCGGGCACGCGCTGGGCCTCGTTGGGCCAAGTTGTCTTGGGCATGCCAGGGGCAAGATCGGTCAGCTTCGCGTAGTTGGCGTCAAAGTCGAAGTTGTCCGGCGTCACATGATCGATGTCCATGATGAGGCCAACTTGATCCGCGGCAAATGGCCGACCTGTCGAAAAGTCCATATTGTAAAAGCTCGATACTGTGAGGCCTTCGACCTTTTGTCCGTTTCCGTAATTGTATTCGTCAACGTGTAAAAAGGCGGGGTTGATGTCTAATTCGAGAACCCCCTTGTGATAGACCTTGGGACAAAAAGCTTCTTCGGCGGAAATCGCCCCTACAGAGACGGTTGCGAAAGTAAACGCCAATAAACTGACCAGGTGTTTCATCTGCGGCCCTCCTTGGGTTTGTTTGTCTCTTTTTTTTCAGGTGGATATACACATTAGTTGTATTTTTCTGCTATTCATAAAAATGAACGCTCTCACCTGACCGCCTCAGGGCAGGCCAGCCAGCGTGAGTTGATGATTTCGTTTTGTGAACGATCGTTTTCTTATTTGAAACCGACAAGCCCAGGCTTGGTCGCGCCTTAAGAAGACGCTAGACGACGGGCGCAGCGGGTGAGGAAGGGTCTCAGCGGAGCTTGTGTCCCACGATCATCAAGCGATGCTGGTCGAGGCTGGTTTTTTGAACATGGGACAGGGAAGAGGCGTGCATCCACTGTGCGATCCGCTCGAAGGCATACACATCGCCGAAGTCTCGCATGTTGAGGGAAAACAGGGCGCCGACCTCAGTGCCCCCGTCTTGCGCCAGGGCAAAGTCGATGATCGCGAGTCTTCCGGCAGCCCCCAAGGCCTTGGAGGCCCTGCCGATGAGCCGGGGCGCGCGCTCTTGGTTCTCTTGGTGCAGCACGTTGATGAGCAGCGCCAGGTCGTAGCCGTTGCCGCAGTCTGCCTCGATGTAGTCGCCTCCCAGGAATTCGATGCGCTCGTCAAATTCACTTTCGAGCTCGGCTGCGCCAAAGGCAGCCACCGTGGGCGTCTCCACCACCGTGACATGAAGCTCCGCACTGGCTCGGCACAGGGCTCGGGCGTATTCTCCGATGCCTCCGCCAAAATCGATCACCCGCTTGACTCCGGTGAGATCGAGGGCGGCCACGACCTTGGGCGCCACGGCCTTCGCCATGGAGCGCATGGCCTGCGAAAACTGGCGGACTTCGTCTGAATCGCGGGCAAAACGGGGCCAAGTCCCGCCTCTCAAAAAGGCCTCGAGATTCCCTCCCCACGAGTCGTAAAGGTGGTGCGAGTGTTCGAGAAAGGGCGCGACCTCGTCGCCTGTGCCAAAGGCCAAGGCGAATGAGGCGGACAGGGTGTGCTGGCCCTCTTTTGAGCGTTCGAGCACTCCCATCTCGGCTAACGCCCGAAAGGTTTTGCTCACAGCCAAGGGCTCGAGCCGCAGCTCTGCGGCGGCCGTCGGGGCGTCCAGGGAGCGTCCGGTCAGTGCGCGGAGCAGACCAACGCGTGACGCGCAGGTGAGCACCCGGTGCTTGGCAAACGACCATAACAAATCTTGCCAGTCTTTCTGGCTCGAGCTGGTAGGCATCCTCTCGACCTCCCAATCCTTCTTGAGGCGTCGGACTATACCACGCCGCAGCGGGGATACAAATGTGGACCCTCTTTATAGGTTTGTATTGACGAGAACCACGCCTTGGTGTTTGGTCAGCAGCATCGCGCTTGGGTTTTTAGGCATGGGTCTGGGCACCGAATGGGTGGAAAACGATGACGTATAAAAGGCTTTCCCTTTGGGTTGCCGTGTTTGTGGCGATGTCGTTTGGCCTCATGGGCTGCAACATGAAGCGGCTCGTCATCAACAGCAGCTACGCCTTGGTCGAGGAGGCCACCGCGGCGTTCTTTGCCGAGCCAGACAGCCAGCTCGCCAGGGAAGCGGCGCCCGCCAACCTCAAGCTTATCGAGGGCATGGTCAAGGGTTCGCCCAAGAACCAGAAGCTCAAGACCGCTGCCGCTCAGCTCCTGGGCGCCTATGCCTTTGGCTTTCTCGAAGACTGCTGCTCGGACGAGGCTGTGCAAGCAGCGGCGAACGAGAGGGCCCGCGCCCTGTACCTCCGCAGCCGAGACTATGCGGTGGCGGCTCTGGATCTCGAGCTCGATTTCAGCGGTATGCTGAGGCTCGACCAAATCGCCTTTGAAAAAGCGCTCGAGGAGCTCGATGAGAACAGCGTGGCGCCTTTGTTTTGGGCCACCTTTAGCTGGGGTTTGTACATCAACCTGTCCCGGTCCGACCTCTCGGCGCTCGCTGAGCTCTCGCGGGTAGCGGCCATGGCCAGGCGGGTTGCAGTTCTCGACCCGAGTTACTTCTACGGCGGGGCCGACATGTTCATCATGGTGCTCAATAGCAGCATGGGCCCAGCCGTGGGCGGCAGCCCGGCGCTGGCGCAGCAGGCGTACGAGCGCGCGATGAAGTCAGCAGGGGGAAAGTTCCTGCTGACCAAGTACCTATTTGCCAAGCACTACACGCAGCAGACCATGGATAGGCCGCTCTTCGAGAAGCTCCTGCGCGAGATCCTCGAGGCGTCCGCTGATCTGCTTCCAGAGCAGCGCCTTTCGAACCAGCTCGCCAAGGAGAAGGCCACTCGGCTTCTCGCTCAGGCCGATGAATTGTTTTAAAGGGCCTAAAATGAAAATATTTTTTTGAGAAAAAAGCGACCAAATCGAATAGACGCGCCACGAGCGCCATCCATATCGAAGAACTTTTAAAGAGCTGGTGGTTCTGACCACCGCCACCCTGAACGAAGGACGGGAGAATTGCGATGAAAAGTTTGTATCTAACGATCATAGTCGCAGGGGCCCTGGCCTTGAGCCTGTCGCCCGTCGCTGCGCAAAAGCGGATCAAGATCGCTACGCTTGCGCCAGAAGGCACCTCCTGGATGAAGGTCATGAATGACATGGCCAAGGAAATCGCCCAGAAGACCTCGGGGGAGGTCAAGCTCAAGTTCTACTCCGGCGGCGTCATGGGCGACGAGGGCGACGTGATCCGCAAGATGAAGTTCGGCCAAGTCCACGGCGGTGGCTTCACCGGGAGGGGGCTGGGCGAGATCAACCCCGAAGAGCGCGTGCTCGAGCTGCCCCGGCTGTTCGAGAAGTCGTCCGAGGTGGATTGCGTGCTGAGCAAGGTCACGGGCAAGCTCTCGAGCGGATTCGAGGCCAAGGACACCGTGTTGCTCGGCTGGGCGGAAACTGGCTTCGTATACGTATTCACCAATAAGCCCATCCGCACTGCCGACGACATGAAGGGCGTCAAGATGTGGATGTGGGAGGGCGATCCCCTGGCCGAGGCGCTGTTCAAAGCCAACGGACTCGTGCCCGTGCCCCTCGATTTGCCCAATGTCCTCACTTCCATGCAGACGGGTCTCATCGACGCGGTCTATTCCTCGCCCTATGCCATGGTGGCCATGCAGTGGCACACTCGCGTCAAATTCATGAATTCCGCCAAGCTCACCTGGGCTTCGGGCGCACTCCTCGTCTCTAAAAAGGAGTTCAGCAAGCTCAGCGAGACCGAACAGGCGACTGTCAAGGAGATCGCGGCGCGTTACCTGCGCAAGCTCACCGAGCAGACCCGCAAGGAGAACGACGACGCCATGGCCGTGCTCAAGAAGGCCGGCATTCAGATCATCGACATGGCGCCTGCGGAAGTGACCAAGGTCGAAAACGCGAGCAAGAAAGTCTACGACCAGCTCGTGGGCAAGCTCTACACCAAGGATCTCTTGACCGAAGTGGTGCGCCACCGGGACGCCTGTCGCGCTGGTAAATAGCTATGCTCAAATATATTGATCGAATCGATGATGCTTGGGCCACGGTGGAGCGCGCCTTGATCGCGGTGCTCTTGCTCGCCATGCTGCTGCTCGCCGTGTTCCAGGTGGTGCTGCGCAATGGGTTCGACACAGGCATCGAGTGGGCAGATGTGACCGTGCGTCACCTGGTGCTTTGGGTGGGACTGCTCGGCGCGTCCATCGCCGCCAAGGAGAACCGTCACCTCTCTGTGGACATCGCCTCGCGGATCATCCCTGAAAAATGGTACCATTTGGTCGACTCCATTTTGAGCTTGGTCACGGCCGCGGTGTGCGGGCTGCTCTTTTGGGCCGCCCTGCTGTTCGCGCGCTTCCTCTACCAAGAAGGGACCGGAACCATGGTGGGCCTGCCAGCGCTCCTCGCAGGCGGCATCTTGCCGCTGGCGTTCATCGCCGTGGCGTTGCGCTTTGCGCTGCGCGCCATCCGAGAGGTCGCGGCCTTCAAAAAGAAGCCGCGCGGCGAGGATGATCCGACCATGGTCCTTTGAGCCGATGAACGGGGCTGCCTCGAGAGTCGATTCGCCACGAAAGGAATTCTAGGTTTGGAACTGCTGCTCATCATCTTTTTTTCGGTGCTTGCGCTTTTAGGGCTGCGACTGTTCGCCGTGATCGGCGGGCTCGCGCTCGTTCTCTACATACTCGCGGACATCGGTTCCATAGAGGGTATTGTCAACGAGATGTACACCCTGGCCACGCAGCCGGTGCTGGTGACCATTCCGCTGTTCACGTTCGCCGGGTACCTTTTGGCCGAGAGCAAGGCGCCCCGCCGCATCGTCGATTTGTCTCACGCGCTCATCGCGCCGCTGCCAGGCGGACTCGCGGTGGTCTCCCTGGTGTCGTGCGCCTTTTTCACCGCGTTCACCGGCGCTTCGGGCGTGACCATCATCGCCCTGGGCGGGCTCCTGCTCCCGGTGCTGCTCGACGGTCGCTACAGCCAGAAATTCAGCCTGGGCCTACTCACCACCTCCGGGAGCCTGGGCCTTTTGTTTCCGCCGAGCCTGGCCATCATCCTCTACGGCCTCATAGGCGGCGTCTCCATCAACCAGTTGTTTGTCGCTGGCCTCATCCCCGGCGTCTTGCTCATCGTCGCTCTGTCGGCGTATGCCGTCGTGGTCGGCGGCAAATCCACGGAGGCAAGACCAACGTGGGAGTGGGCCAAGATCCGCAGCGCCCTGTGGGCCTCTCGTTACGAGATTCCCATTCCCTTCGTGGTGCTCGTGGGCATCTACGGTGGCTTCCTAACGGTGGTCGACTCAGCGGCGATCGTGGCTTTGTACGTGCTTGTCGTCGAGGTGTTCGTCTATAAGGATCTGAACGTGCGGCGCCTCCCTGTGGTGATCCAGGAAAGCGCTGTGCTGGTGGGCGGCATTTTCATCATCATTTGCACGGCCAAGGCGTTCACGTACTACCTCGTCGACCAGGACATTCCCCAGAGCCTGCTCGAATGGATGCAGACCTACATTCATTCCAAGGTCACCTTCCTCATCGTGCTGAACATTTTCCTGCTCATCGTCGGCTGCCTGATGGACATTTTTTCCGCCATCCTGGTGGTCGTGCCGCTCATCGTGCCCATCGCCGCTGGCTTCGGGATCGACCCCGTGCACCTGGGCATCATCTTTCTCGTCAATCTCGAAATCGGATACTCCACTCCGCCCGTGGGCCTCAACTTGTTCATAGCGTCGTTCCGCTTCCGGCGGCCCGTGGTAGAGCTCTATCGCGCCTCGGTGCCTTTCCTGGTCATCCTCATCGCCGCGTTGATGGTCATCACCTACGTGCCGCAGTTGTCGACCTTCCTGGTGAGCTGGCTCGGCGTGGAGTAGCCCTCTGCTTTCGAAAAGGCCCCTTCCCATCCATCCTTAAGTTTTCCGCGCCTTGGTCGTATTTCCTTTAAAGACAAAATTTTGTGTTTTGCGAGTAGGAACATGGAAGGGCATATCACCGCTCACCGTCGCCGCTTCTTGTTTGTTGCGACCACTTGGCTCGCCATGATCGCGCTGTTGTGGTCGCCTGCGGCATGGGCCGACACCGACACCAGCGCCCACACGCAAACGGAAACGGGCCATACGGATACGGACGTTTCGACCGCCCCCGCGACAGACGCTTCCGAATCGCCGACCAAGGACCCTCCCGCAACACAGGCCGAGGGGTCCACAGACCCCGCAGAGTCGACTCTGGTCGAGCCCACTGTGCCAAAGGACGCGGCGACCGGCGAAGTCGCGCAGGACATCGGCGAGGAGCTGAGCCTCGAGGACCTCATGGGCGTCGAGGTCGGGGTGATATCCAACGTCGTGAGGGAGCCCGAGTTGTGGCCTGTCTCTGTGACCGTCATCAAGGCTGCGCAGCTCCTCCTCAGCGGGGCGAGGACCCTTTCCGAGGCCATTGGCCTTTTCGTGCCCGGCTACTTCATGGTCGAGGATCAGGACGATACCATCGCCGGCTTCCGCGGCCTCTCGCCAGACAGCAACGCGAACGTTCTATTGCTCGTCGGCGGCCACAACCTGAACACCGAATTTTTCTGGGGGCCTCCGGACGCGATTCTCAACTCTTCCAACTTCGACTGGATCGAACGCGTCGAGGTCATTCGCGGTCCAGGGTCGGTCACGCTCGGCCAAGGCGCGCTTCTGGGCGTTATCAATATCATCCCCAAGCGCGGTCTCGATCTCGAAGAGCAGGAGCTCGTGAACTCGGTCTCGACGAGCGTGGGCATGGGTTCGCTCTTGCAGGCCTCGATCGACAGCCGGGCGCGCATTGGCAAGCTCACGAGCTACCTCTATTTGTCGGGCCTCACCTACGACGGAGAGCCTCTACCCGACGACGGCTGGGCCAGGTATCGCCAAAACGAAGGACACGAGGGCGGTTCGGTGTTCGATATGGGGCACCACGTCATGCGCTCGGACAACGTCACCGTGCTGGCCAACACGGAGTATGCGGGTTTTGGACTGACCGCGCTGTATGCGGACCAGAGCCGTGATCTGTACAATTTTTATCGGGACCGCGATCGGTTCAGGCAGCGGCTCATGTCCCTGGGGCTCAGTCAAAAGCTGCAGCTGCACGAGCGCGTGGGGCTTGAGTTGTCTGGCCTTCTGTCCCGAGACGACTTTGCCCTGTCTTCGGTCAAGGGACTAGAGTCCGGAGGCACTCGCGAGAACCGCTTCGGCGCCAAGGCGATTCTGCGCTTTCTCGAGCTTTTTCCAGGGAACCGTATGGCCATCGGGGGGGAAGCCCATGGCTTCTACTTCGGCCGCAAGAACTATCAAGGGCACAACTTCATCGTGAACAGCCACGATGAGGAGACCCTTTCGGCTCTGCCCAGGGCCAATGAGGAGCGCACCTTTGCCTTTCGAGAGGATGTCTACGTCTTTTCGGCGTTTGTCGAGGATTTTCACACCTTCAATCACACTCTGACCTTGTTCGGCGCAGCCCGTTTCGATCACCATCCCAACTGGGGCGCCCATCTTTCGCCGCGGATCGGCGCCATCACCAACCCGAGTCCGGCGCTCAGCATTCGCTTCTCGTATCAGAGCGGCTTCCGGGGCGCGCCTGGCGTGTTTTACGGCGGCGGCTACAAGGGGGATGGCCTCCTGCGAGAAGAGAGCTTCGACGACATCGCCAAGGCCACGGAGGAGCGGCCAGACGGGGCGTTTGCCAATCTGCCCAAGACCAAGCCCCAACGCATGCATTCGTTCGAGCTCGCCGGAGCCTACCAGCTCCACCCCTTCGTTCGAGCCGAGGCCGTGGGGTTCTTCAACATCATCCAAAACGTCATCGATGTCGGTGTGCTATGGGACGATGCGAACGTCTACCCGATGCCCCCTATCGGCGACGACGTGCCTGGGGATTGGAACGGCTACTGGACGTACAAGAATATCCCTGGGTCGATCAAGCAGTGGGGTCTCGAGCCCAGTGTCTCCTTTGAAAACCGCCTGGTCTCGGCGCGTCTGAGTCACGCCTTGGTGCTCATCGCGGACGCCGACAAGTCCCAGGCCTCGAGCATGTACATCACCCGGGAGCTCGATAGCGCCGAAGCTCGAACCGGTCGATATCATTGCAAGGCCTATCCCGAGAACGCGACTCGTCTCAACCTTTTGGTCCGCCCCCTCGATGGTCTGTCTGTCGCCTTGAACTACCTCTATTCCTACCACTGGTACTCGCCTTCGAGCGAATACATCGACAGCAACCACATTCTGAGCGGGGGCGTATCCTACGCGTGGAACTTCGGTCTCACGGTGTCGATCATCGCCAAGAACCTGCTCAACCAGCGGCGACCTTATCCCATGAACAACAACGCTGGCAACGAACCCGTCCTATCCTCGGGTACGCCGACGCTCGAAGCTCCCAGCGTATGGGTAAAAGCCCGATACGAGTTTTGAAAAAAATCAGCGCCTCTTGCCGACAATCAGAGACAACCTGAGGAGCTGGGAGCTCATGCGTAGTCGGCTCGCCTCGAGCTCGTCGTAGTTGACCTCGAACCGCACCTTTTGGTCGAACCGGACGAAATTGATGATCACCCCTGCTTGCGCCGCGCCGGCTGTGGACATGATGCTGAGCACCTGATGGCCACGCGCTCTTTGGACCAGGGTATCGATGATCGCTGGAGAAGTGGCGCTCGAGTAGAACACCTGGAGCCGCTTTGGATCGAAATTGTCGGTCTCGACCCGCACGACCTTGACCTTGCGGCCACGGACCAGCTTGTCCTTGGTGTGCTCGCCGATGAGCTGCGCCATCTGTTCGTCGTCTGTTCCTACCCACATGGGCGCTCGCGGATCGTCTTTATCCCCTTTGGGCCAGGTCACGAAGCTCAGGAAGCGCACGATGAAAAGCGCCTTGATCTGTGTCTCCCCGAGCACGAGCGGCTCGGAGAAGGCGCACAGGGAGCACAGTAAGGCACTCGCCACGGCCACACAAGAGAGGTGGACCAGCGCCTCGGTGCGTTTGTGAGGTCTAGGGCTCACGAGGGCACCTGCGTCGGAGGGGCAAGGCTGCGCCGTTTCACAAAGGCCGCGTTGTCGAGCAGCCGCCGCACGACGAGAGCCATTTCCTCAGAGGAGATGGGCTTCATCAAGAACTCGCGGACGCCGGCTCCCGTCGCCTTTTCTGCCGTGACGATCTCGCTGAAACCTGTGCACAAAATGATGGGGATGCGCCGAACGAGGAGCACGGCCGCGGCCAAGTCGACGCCGGTCATTCCAGGCATCGTCTGGTCTGTGATGAGGAGATCGATGCGCCCTGGGTCAGCGCGGAAGGTCTCGAGCGCCTCGAGGCTACTGGACATGGCAATCACTTGGTATCCGAGACTGGTGAGAAGCTCCTGCTCGAGCTCCACGATGTCCGGTTCGTCGTCCACGATCATCACGGTTTCCACGCCCCGCGGCAGCTCGAGGGCGCGAGAGGATTCGACGGCTCCGGCATCGCGCTCGAGGAGCGGCAGATAGATGTGAAACGTCGTGCCGAGTCCCTGCTCGGAATAGACGGTCACCTGCCCGCCATGGCGTTTGACAATGCCGTGCACCACCGCGAGCCCGATTCCCGTGCCGTTTTCCTTGGGTTTGGTCGTGAAATAGGGGTCGAAGATCCGGCTGAGCACCTCGGGTTCGATACCGCATCCCGTATCGCTCACCGAGAGGCGAACGTAGCGGCCCGCAGCCATGTCGGGCGCGATGTGATGGGCATCTTTCTCGAGCACGAAGCATTCGCTGAGCGCCACCTCCATCACGCCGCCCTTGTCGCCCATCGATTGAGCGGCATTGGTGCACAGATTCATGATGATCTGGTGCATCTGCGTGGCATCGGCGAGCACCAGGGGGCATTCGTCGTTCACCTTTTGGCGAATGTCGAGGGTCGTCGGCAAGGTGGCGCGTAGCAGGCGCATCACCTCCTTGAGCACATGCTGTAGCGCCATGGGCTGGCGCTCGTCCGTGCTCTTTCGAGCAAATGACATGATCTGCCGGACGAGGTCGCGGGCGCGCAAGGTGGCCTTCTTGACCTGCTCGAGCTTGGCTGCGACCGGATGCTCGGGTGGTAGCTGGCGCAGCGCCAGCTCGGTAAAGCCGAGCACTGGAGCCAAGATGTTGTTGAAATCATGCGCGATTCCACCTGCCAGTGTGCCGATGGACTCCATTTTCTGCGCCTGGCGCAACTCCTGTTCGAGCCGAGCCTCGTGGGTCACATCGCGCTGGACCGTGGTGTAGTTGATGAGATGGCCCGCGGCATCGCGCACCGACGACACCGTGGCGTCTGTCTCGTACTCGGTGCCGTCCTGGCGCTGTGTGCGCAGACGGCCAATCCAAACATCGCCTGCTTCGAGGGTCCTCCATATCTCCTCATCGCGGTTGTCGGCCTCGCGGCGTCCTCCAGCAAAGCGGATCTTGTTGCCGACGAGCGCGTTGCCGGAATTGCCGCACATTTTCTCCCAGGCAGGGTTGACGTACTCGATGCGGCCTTTGGGATCGAACATCGCGATGCCCTCGGCCGCTTGCTCGATGGCGGCGATGAGCCGGGCGCGCTCCTGTTCTCGCTTCTCGATTTGGGACAGCATGCTGTTGAAGGCGGCGATGAGACTCCCCACCTCGTCGCTGCCGCCGGATGGCGCTCTGACAGAGTAGTCCTTCTGAGACGAGACAATCGCCGCCGTCCTTGCCAAGGCGAGGATGGGCCCAGACACCACTCCTTGGAGACGCGATCCAATCGCAAAGGCCGTGACCAAGGCCACCATCATCACGAGGGCCAGGATGATCAGATTGTGTCGCACTGCCGAGGAAATGGCTCGCATGTCATCCCGCAGGAGAATCGCGCCGACGATCCGGCCATCGCTGCGGATGGCGCGCCACGAGTCCAGATGTCCTGCTCCAAAGGCATACCCGGCTTCTCCGTGGGGCAGGGCCAAGGCGCTGTGCCCTGCTTGCGTGGTGTAGGAGGCAAAGAGCTCGCCTTCCTCGGTGTAGAGATAGGCGGCTACGATGGAGGGACGGGCTCGAAGAGCGCTGAGCACCTTCTGGGCGTCTTCCGGCATGTCGAACTGCAGGGCGGCCGAGCAATTGTCACCGAGCACCTCTGCCATGCTGGTGAGGTCATTGACGTGGGACTTTCGTTGTTTGTAGACCGTGAACCCAATGAAGAGCAGGCATGCGACGAACACCGCGAGCGCGCTGGTGACCATGGTGATCGCCCTGAGCTTGCGCTTCAGTGTCATCTGACCCAGCTCGAACATCGGCTTCGTCCTATCCTTCAGGCGAGGGCCCACTGTATTCTTTGTCGTTATTAGTATTGATTTCAAAGGGCAGGCTGTCACCCGCGAGAGGTGAGATGAGCGACGAAAAGGCCTTTGCAGGCAGAGGCGAAATTTTACAACGACCCGCTAAAAGACCGATACGAGGAAACTGGGTATCCCGTGGAAGGCCGAGGACTGTCTGAGTCGTCCTTTTCATGCCCGAGTTCCGCAGGC
>JALOQD010000176.1 GCA_025453525.1 Myxococcota bacterium | reverse complement strand
CGGATTTTCACCAACCCCAGTGCGGGCCAGGGCTCTTCGAAATTCCACCAACCCGTCTGGGAGTGGCTATGCACCGCTTGAGAAATGGCGAAACTCTAGATTAAGCCCCCTTGAGTTGTCTTCTTCTGACATTATTCTATAATCTCTTTATCGAAAGAGCTCGAAGCTGAGCAACACCGGGCGCCGACGCGCTCGAGAACATGGGAGACGAAGCGATGCGTTTGTTCGTCGTTGGTGTGGCGATGGCCGTTCTCTTCCAGGCGTCCGCGGCTTTTGCCGATGCCAGGCAGCACTTCCTGGCTGGGCAGGACTATTACACACAGGGTCGATATGAAAAGGCCATCGAGGAATTCGACGAGGCCTACCGGCTCGATCCCAAGCCACTTCTCCTGTTCAACATCTCCCAGGCCCACGAGCGCCTCGGCAGGGTCGACAAAGCCATCGAGTACCTCGAGCAGTATCTCAAAGCTGACCCCAACACCGCCAATGCCAAGGCCCTCAAGGACAAAATAGCCAACCTCAAAAGCAAGGTGCAAGCCACTGGGTTGGCCATTACCTGCAACGTCGACGGCGCCACGATTCTCGTCGACAACAAGGAGATGGGAGTCACGCCGCTCAAGGCGCCCCTGGGTCTGGCGGCTGGAACTCACAGGATCAAGCTGGTCAGGCCCGGCTACCGCGACTTCCTCATGACCGTGGCCGTGACGACCGGCCAAACCATTCCCATAGACGCCACCCTCGAGCCTGACCCCACAGCCAAGGCCGGCGCTGCCGTGGCCCCTTCGCAAAGCAGCGGCGGCACGACCGAGACCGCACCGCAAAGCGAGGAGTCCCAGGCAGAAGAAGAAGACAAGGGTCCGTCCAAGCTCATGGACATCTTGCCCTGGGTGGTTGCTGGCGTAGGCGGAGCCACCGCCATCGTGGGCTGGGGCGTGGTCGGCTCCTTGGCAAAGTCCAACAACGATACTGGGCAGGCCCTAACGGCGGACATCATCGGCATCGCTGGCTCGGCGGTGCTCGCCGGCGGCGCCATTTGGGGTATCGTTCACCTCGTAAAGAAGAAAAAGGGCGAGAGGTCCGAAACCCCCACGGCCATGGTCGTGCCCATCCTCTCCCCGAGCACCACCGGGCTCGGCGCCTCCTTTACCTTCTGAGCCGCTTCACCTTATAGGCGCACTTGCGCTATAGTGCCGCTTTCCGAAGGGCGTCCATGGATAGGCGCCACAGTCCTTTCCCAGCGGAGAAGAGATGAACAGCAGAGTCGAAAAAGCGGCCAAGCTCACCAAGGCATTCGAGGACTTCCTGCGCGCCGTCGACCGCTCTCCGGGCTCGTACCCAGAGCTACTGGACACACCCGTGCGCACGGCCAACATGTGGCTCGACGAATTGCTCGACGGCTATGACTGGGATCCCAAGGACATCCTGTCCGGCGGCTCCATTTTGGCCCGAGACGGCGTTTCCGAGCTCGTCATCGTGCGCGATATCTTTTTTCATTCCACCTGTCCACATCACCTTTTGCCGTACCACGGTATCGCTCATGTGGCGTATCTGCCCTCGGATCGCATCGTCGGTCTGTCCAAGCTGGCGCGACTCGTGGACTGCTTTGCGCATCGTCTCATCCTTCAGGAAGAGCTGGCCCAGGGAGTGGCCGACGCGCTTGTCACGCACCTGGGCGCTTTGGGCGCGGCTTGTATGTTGGACGCCGAGCAGCTGTGCATGGTCATCCGCGGCGTGCGCAAGCAGGGGAGCCGGGCCATAGTGATGGGCTACAGTGGCTCCATGGCCACCGACAACGAGGCCAAGAAGCAGTTTCTGTCCGCTATCAACGCCAAGGAGTAGTCGCCTCATCTCTCTCGTCCCATGAATCCGCTTCCCAAAATCGGTGAGACCTTCGACGGACGCTTTACGGTGAGGCAGTCCATTGGCCGCGGCGGCATGGGAGCGGTGTTCGAAGCCCAGCACGCAGGTCTGCAACGCATCGTAGCGCTCAAGATCCTCCCGGGCCCAGTCACGCGCCCCGAGTTCGAGCGCTTTCTCTCCGAGGCTCAGCTCACCGCGGCCGTGCGCCACCCCAACGTGGTGTCGGTGCTCGATTTCGGCGTTCAAGGCGGCCAGACGCCCTATCTCGTGCTCGAGCGTCTGGAGGGCGAACCGCTCTCGGCGATGATTCGCCGCTGCGGAAAGTTGTTCTGGCGCCAGGCCGTGGAGATCTGTGACCAGATCCTCAGCGGTTTGTCTGCCGCCCACAAGGCCGGTGTGGTGCATCGCGATTTGACGCCCGACAATATCTTCATTTGCCATGACGAGAACGGCAACCTCGTGGCAAAGATTCTCGACTTCGGTCTGGCGCTTCTCACCCGAAGCGAGCAGGTGGACCACTCAGAGCACGGTGTGGTGTGCGGCACGCCCGGATATCTCGCGCCCGAAGCAGCCCTGGGTCTTCTTCAAATCGACGCCAGGGCCGATCTCTTCTCCGTGGGCGTCATCCTCTACGAGCTCATTTGCGGTCGGCTTCCCTTCGAGGGAGAGACGCCCGGCGACATCCTCACCGCCACCTTGGATGCACCTGTGGTCAGGCCGACCCGTTACGCACGGGGCCTTCCCCCACCGCTCGAACGGTTGATACTGACCGCCATCGCCAGGCGTCCGGAACACCGATACGAGAGCGCGGCGGACATGCTCGAAGTGCTGGGCGCGGCCGCGGTGGGACGAGTGCATGAGAAAGCTCCGATTTGTCGCACCGAGATCGTCGGTGAAAGGCTCGATACCCCGCATCGCTTTGCGAGCACGATCTCGCAGCCTCCTTTGCCTCCAGTCCCGCCCCATCGCAGCTGGTCGCGGGTCTACGCAGTGGTTGCGCTCCTCGTGGTGGCTGCCATCGTCCTCACATTTTTAATGTTGCGCGAGGTTGGGACGAACGGGCTTTCTCCTCCTCTTTCCGGACGCGCAAGCGCACGAGGCAAAGAGATCTCGGTGTGGCTCGATGCCCTGCCCCCTGATCTGGCCGTCGAGTGGAACGGACACCTCGTACAGAGCCGCCCGCTCATCGTGCCGCGCTCGAAGACCATGGCCAAGGTGCGCTTCTTCGCCAAAGGATACGAGGCGCAGGAACGTCTGCTGCGTGCGGACAGGGACCAAACCGTGCGCATCCAGCTTCGGCGCGTCGGCGAGCGGCCATGACGAAGCTCCGCGTCGCGATCGAGACCATCGGCTGTCGAGCCAACCAAGCCGACAGCGCCAACCTCGTGGAGCTCCTCGACGAAAACAGGGTGGAGGTGGTCGCCGATGCCACCCAGGCCGACGTGGTGATCGTCAACTCCTGCTGCGTCACCGAGCAGGCCGAACGCGACTGCCGCAAGACCGCGCGACGAGCGCTGCTCGGACCGCGATCACCCCAGGTTTGGCTGATCGGCTGCGCCGCCAACGCCCTTGCCGACCTCTCCTCTAGAGTGCAGGGCGCACAGGTGCTCCGGTTTGAACAAGCTTTGCCAGAGGTGCTCGCCGATAGACTTCACAAGCTCGCGCCAGAGCCTTCGACTCTCGCGCAGCCACGGGTTCAAACGATGGCGGCGACGCGAAGACTCGGGCGAGCGCGCCCCATGCTCAAGATTCAGTCTGGCTGCTCGCATCACTGCGCTTACTGCATCGTGCCCACTGCTCGCGGCCCTGAGCGCAGCGTTCCTATCGATGAGGTTCTCGCGCGTGCGCAGCGGCTCGTGGACGAGGGCTTTTCCGAGATCGTGCTCACCGGAGTGCAGCTCGGCGCATGGGGAGTCGATCTGCCGCAGCGCCCACTTCTTTCGGATTTGCTTCCCCGGCTCTTGCAAGTCGTCTCTCCGGGCAGGCTCAGGCTATCGTCCATCGAGCCCTGGCACTTTGGGACTCAGTTGGTCGAGGCCGCGACGAGCCACCCGCGCATGTGCAGCCACTACCACCTGCCGCTCCAAAGCGGCGACGATGCGGTGCTTGCGGCCATGGGACGCGGCTACACGATCGCTCAGTACGAGGCCGTGCTGCTCGCCATCCGCAAGCACAGGCCCGACGCCGCACTCGGCACGGATGTCCTGGTCGGACTCCCTGGAGAAGACCAGGCGTCGTTCGAAAAGACCGTGGCCCTCCTCGAGCGGCTGCGACCGACCCACATCCACGGGTTCTCCTACTCGCCCCGCAAGGGCACCCGAGCCGCCGTGATGCCTGGCAGGCCCGATCGCGAAGTGGCCAAGCGCCGCGTGAAAATCATCCGGCAACTCGGCGAACGCCTGCAGCGCGACTTCACGATGTCCCAAATCGGAGCGGAGCGCGAAATTATCGTAGAAGACATCATCGCGGACACGGCCCGCGGCTTGACCGACAACTTCCTCCCAGTCGAGCTTTCCGCTCAAGGCGCGCAGATCGGCGAGCTCGTCTTCGTGAAGCTCGAGGAGATCCTCCCCTCAGGACGAATACGAGCGACCCCTCGCACAAAGTAATTCAAGCGGTCGACCTCCTTTAGGGCTCACGCAAGACTTACTGGGCTCGGCCAAGTTTTTGCAGTACACTTACTGTCAATGACTCGCGACACAGGACATAAAGCGAGGAGCTTGGTATGAGAGTCGAGTGCAAGGCCTGCGGTGCGGCCTATACCGTGGCCGACGAAAAGGTCCGAGGCAGAACGTTCAAAAGCCGCTGCAAGAAATGCGGAAACTGGATCCTCGTCGTCGGGGGCGCCGATAGCTCGGCCGCCTCCCTGCCTTCGACCCCCCAGGCCCCACCGGCGCCGGCGCCCGTGCCTGCGCGCGCGTCGATGAAACCTCCCCGTTCGTCTGGAATCGTAGAGGGCTTTTCCAACTCTCTCCCGGAGTTCAACGACCAAACTCCGCTGCCAGCGACCCTTCCGATAAAGCCCCCAATGCCAACGCCGCCTCCCAGGCCGGCCTTGGGCGCCACACCTGCCCCGCCGGCTCCGACCCCCGCAGGGGGGGACAAGCCCACTTCACCGGCGAAACCGGCCCAGCGGTCCTCTGTGCCGCCACCTTTGCCCAGAAAATCGTCGCCGCCCAAGCGCAGAGCGCCGCTGAGCCTACTGGTCATGAGCGGTCCAGAGCAGGGGAGGGTTTTCGACCTTGCCATGGACGCCGAGCTCGTCATGGGCGCCAGCAAAAAAGCCGATATTACTCTCAACGATACCGTTGCCTCGCGGCGCCACGCGACAGTGCGCTTTTCCGCAGGCAAGCTGCAGTTGACGGACCTGCAAAGCACCAACGGCACCTTCGTCAACGGAGCCCGCGCCGAGAGTGCTCTTCTGGAGCTCGGCGACCAAATCCTTTTGGGGCTGACGGTCTTCCATGTGGTGGAAGCGGGTATCGGCGATGGGCCGGCAAGGCCAGTACCGATGCCAGCTCGCCCGCGCGCCTTCCGACTGCGAATTATCAGTGGCTCCAGCAAGGGAGCCGAGATCGACCTCCCCAAGGATCGTCCCATCGTCTTGGGCGCCAGCAAGAAGGTCGACATCTCCCTCCAAGACGACGCCATGAGCCGCAAGCATCTGCAGCTCATGGTCACCCCCGCAGGCCTGCTCGTGGAGGATTTGGGCAGCACGAACGGCACGTTCATCAACGCCGAGCGCATGACCAAGCCCATGACCCTCCTTGGCGACGACCGCATCCTCATCGGAAAGACCATCCTACAGGTCATCGAGTTCTGATTTTTTTTCCAGCGACCCGCACTCAAGCCAAAAAAAGAATGAAAGAGCCCCTCGAGAGGCCGAGGAATGTTCGAGTCGATCTGCGTCCAATTCGATGTACGATGTCTCTAGTTCCGCAGGCCTGGAGAAGGGCTCTTTCAGTCCGACGCTCTTGCGACTGAGCAGGTCGTTGATTTTTCTCAGTAAGAAAAGCTCGATCCGCCAATGAACTCGCGCAGGAGGGAAATCTGCGGCACATCACCTGGCAGGATGGCGACGAACATGTCCAGGAACTTGCGCAGCCGATAGGCCTCGGCAAACGACGGATGGGAGCGCGGCACCTCGAGCAGGTAGCGCTCGGCAAAGATCTTGAGCACCGAGAACTCGTAGATCAGCGACGAGTCGAAGATGACATCTGCTGATTCCTGGAACGGAAAAATGTGGACCCGCTCTCCGCGCCGCACCGAATCCCATGTGGCGATGGTCTCGGCCGCCGAGTAGCCGCGGTAGTGTCGATCGCGCACGATGCGCCGAACCAGGCGGGCGTCCGAGGTGTGAACCCGATTGTGCTCATCGATGGCCAGCGGGTTCAGAGCGTTGACGTAAATCTTGTACTTGCTGCTGGCCGGCACGGCTGGCGTCAGGGCGTCGTTGAGGCCGTGGATGCCCTCGATAATGAGCACGTCCCGGGCTTCCAGGGCGATGGGAATCCACTTCTCCACAGGCGCACGCCGGCCGCTCGAAAAATCGTAGCGGGGCGAAAGCAGCCGTTCTCCTTCGAGAATGCGGTGCAGGTGATCGTTGAACAGAGGGATGTCGATGGCCTCGAGGGCCTCGAAGTCATAATCGCCCTTCTCGTCCTTGGGCGTCTGCTCGCGGTCCACATAGTAATTGTCGAGGGAGATGGACACAGGGCGCAGACCGGTCACGCGCAGCTGGACCGACAATCTCTTCGTGAAGGTCGTTTTGCCTGCCGAGGACGGACCGGCGATGAGCACGAGCCTTCGACTCCGGCGCTCCACCTGATCGGCGAAATCGGAGATCTTCTTCTCATGCTGGCCTTCGGCGACCTGGATAATCTCGCGAATGGAGCCGTCGATGCAATGTGCGTTGAGGTGGCCGACGTGGCTGACTCCCAGAAGCTGCCCCCACTGGCGAGACTCCTTGAGCGTGGCGTACAGCTTGGGCTGCGGCCCATCGTTGCGCCACACGAGGTCGTGGCCGGGATCTGGGAACTGCAAGACGAAGTCGCCGCCCACTGCCAAGAGGTCGAATTTGTCAAAGTAGCCCGTGTGGGGAGCGATAGGGCCCAGGGCAAAGTCGACAAAGGTGCCGCAACCCATGATGCCCACGTACGCCGACGGCCAGTAGTCGAGCACTTGGCGCTTGAATTCCGTACCCTCTTGCACGAACAACCGCCGCGCCTCCTCCACCGGCACGCGACGAAAGACGAAGGGACGCCGCTGCGCGGCCAGCGCTTTCATGGAGGAGCGGATGGTCTCGAGGAATTGCCCATTGACCTTCACACCCTCGACCTCGAAGTAGTAACCCTCGGAGATGGCCTGCCCCACGCGGATCCGGGCGCTCGGGAAGCTCGAGTAGAACACCTCGTAGAGCATGCTGACCAGATGGCGCCTGTAGATCTGGGCTCCATGACGAGACCGATAGGTGATGGGCTCCACGGTTCCAGAGCGAACGACGGTTGCGCCCAGAGACACCACGCGGTTGTTCATCACCGCGGCGTAGATCTGGTCATCATCGGGCTGTGGATACCGGGCGATGAGCTCGCTCACCGTGATGCCCCGCGGCACTTCTACCGACATGCCTCGAAAGGTAACCTCTGCCGGGGAATCGTCCTCGCCCGAGGCAGAGTCTGGCGGTACGGACTCGATTCGCTCCTCGACGTCAGTGAATTCGTCAAACAAAAGGCCTCGCTTCTCCGGCTTTATGCGCTCGCTTTTTTTAGCGCACGCCGACTCTATTATTCATACCCCGCGCAAGGGCTCTCGGCAAAACCGAAAGGCTTTAAGACCCCACCCGTTCTGCGGCCATAGATGACGATGAGAGCATGCGTTGGCCCCCAAAGGGTTCACGCAGGAATAAGATCCCAGAATTGGGTGGCTGAGGCGCTCGGCCAGCAAGGCGCGAGGAGAGGGAATACTGGTAGTATTCACTGGACGAGCAACGCAGCTGGACGAGATGCATCGGCTGCCCAATTTGGGAGGTTGTTTTTGCGTGAGCCCCAACTTCACCATTTGTGAGTGATGACGACCTGACCACTGGCGTCGTCGAAGCTAATGACGCCGCCATCTCGACACCCCCAACACGGAGCCCAGTACAGCTCGTCGCGATGTCCCTCGCGATAGCCCAGGGCAATGGGCATAGGCTGACTCCACAGGATGAGGCTCGAGGCATGCACGTAGACATTGTTGTCTTCGACCTCGTGCAAGGCGACGATGAACGAGTGGCGCTCGCCCCGCCCCACGGCCACCCAAAGCTCCATGCCCTGCCGAGGGATCCAGCGCATGGGCTTCCAGACGAAGTGAATCCCGCCCTTGCCGAGCTCCCCGCGATCCGTGCCACGCCGCGCCATGACCGTGCGAATATCGGCGTCGCTGAACATCCGCGGGCCATCGTGCACCGCGGCGATCTGCGGAACAGAACGGATCACCTGCTCGAATTTCTCGGGCTTCATGTTGTTGTAGAGGCTAAACGGCGCCCGGACCTTCTCGAGCTCTTGCCGAACATCGTTGGGCTCGCCCCGACAACACCGAAACCCCAGGTCCTCGGAGCTTTCGGTGCGCAGCCTCGCCTGCCGAAACGCGCAGCGGCGTCCGGCTTGTTCAGACACGCCGCTGTTCCCGGCATAGCCCCGCACCGAGACCTTGTCGTCTGGGTCCGCCTCCAGCCCAAACGAGCTCGAGGTCCACTCCTGCAGGCGGCCAAAGGCAAAGACGCCCAAGGGAGAAGCTGGCAGAAGCGGATCAGGGGTCGGATAGTCCGCCGCGTCGTAGCGCTGGCCGCTCGGGTAGCGCCGCGCGTCCGCCGACTCGCAAGCCCACTCCCATTCCACGTCCGTGCACAAGCGCTTGCCCTGGGCAGCGCACAACCCTTGCGCCTGCTCCAAGGTGACACTGGTCTGCGGCGGCGCGGCCGGGTCGTTGGGATAGGGCAAGGCATCCATCTCGAACCCGCGAATCTCCACCTTCACCTGGTCTGCCTCGGCAAACTGCACCCGCAGGGGATCGTCCACCGGGCTGCCGAGAAGCAACACGCCAGAAGGCACCTGGACCACCTGTCCCGCGACCGGAGGCTCGAAGCTCGGCCGAGCCACCTCGGGTTCCAAGGGAGCAGCCTGGGGCCGCGCCGCCCCCTCGTCGTGCAGGGAGTCCGTGCCCATGGGCGAAGACGACGAATCGTCCCCCGCCCCCGACGCCCCGGACAAAGGGCCGTGCCCCAAGGCCTGCTCCGCCTTATCGCTCGTCGCAGCCGGCTCTCCGGGCCGCCCCTCACAGCCGAGCATCGCCATCATCGCCATCGCGATCGTCGTTAAAGACACACGCATGGCCAACGGCATAGCGAGGGCAAGGGCGCAGGTCAAGGGAACAACCGGCTCAAACGCGCTCTGTCAGAGACTCATTCGCCTTGGTACTCGTAGGCGCCCATGTCCGCGTAGTTGGGGGTGCCGGCGCCGGTGTTGGGGGTGAGCGGGTCGTCGTAACGGGAGAGGCCGTCGAGGTCGAGCTGTGGAGCGACATCGCCGTTGGCCGCGTCGATGCAGGGCGAGCCGCTTTGCAGGTAGAGATCCACATCCATGTCTGTGGCGCCTGGACCCCAGACGTCCACTCGGGTTTTTGCGACCGTCGCACCTGGTAGGGGTGGCGCGAAAGTGATTTCGTCGTTGAAGATGTTGGTCACTGTTCGAGCGACTCCATCGTCGGCGATTTCGATCACGAACCCATTAAAAAGGAGCTTGGTCGCATACCCGAGGAGCACCTTGGTCGTGGTGCCCGCATCGCTCGTGAGTGTTGTTTCCAGGGGGGCGTTGCCAAACCAGGGCTTCTTGTCGACCATGCCAACTCCACCATAGCCGCCTCCGCGCACATCGCTGTAGGTCGCGGTCACAGTGCCGGCTGGCGTGGTGATTTCCTCTGGGAAGTTGCCGTAGAGAATGCTGCTAGTGATTTTGATCTGACAGGATTCAGAGCAACTGACGGCTCCTCCTTTTGTGGATGCATTGGCGCTAAAGGTACAGGATGTGATCGGGTTTTCTTCCTGGCTGCCGTCAATATGAACCGCTCCACCATCTGTTTTGGCAATATTCGCGGTCAATATACTGTTTTCAAGAGACACAGAACTAGAATAAATTGCACCTCCAAATGTAGAAGAGTTGCTTGTGAAACTACTATCACTCACTGTCAACGAAGAACCCAAAAAACGTATCGCACCACCAAACGATGAAGCCGAATTACCTTTGAAATTGCTAACACTCACTGTCACGGAAGAAGAAGAAGAAAAAGAATATATGGCACCGCCCTCTGCAGCCGAGTTGCTTGTGAAACTACCACCATTCACTGTCACAGATAAAGAAGAATACGAATTTTCGGTACCGCCATATATGGCACCGCCAGATTGAGCCGAGTTGCCTGTGAAACTACCACCATTTACGGTTACTGAATAACGAGAACCGGATAAAGAAGAAGAAAATATCGCACCGCCAGATGATGAAGCCGAATTACTTGTGAAATTGCTATCATTCAATGTCATATTTTCTGTTGTATTTACTGTTCCACAAATAGAATATATCGCACCGCCCGATACAGCCGAGTTGCTTGTGAAACTGCTATCACTTATTGTCACGGAAGAAGAATAATCAGAAAGTATGGCACCACCGTATTTAGCCGAGTTTCTTGTGAAACTGCTATCACTCACTGTCAACGAAGAACCATAAAAACGTATCGCACCACCAAGGGATGAAGCCGAATTACTTGTGAAATTGCTATCACTCACTGTCACGGAAGAAGAAGAATATATGGCACCGCCCATGGTAGCCGAGTTGCTTGTGAAACTGCTATCTCTCAATATCACAGAAGAAGAGGAATATATGGCACCGCCAGTTGATGAAGCCGAATTTCCTGTGAACGTGCTATCACTCACTGTCACAGAAGAAGAGGAATGTATGGCACCGCCAGTTGATGAAGCCGAATTTCCTGTGAACGTGCTATCACTCACTGTCACAGAAGAAGA
>JALOQD010000175.1 GCA_025453525.1 Myxococcota bacterium | reverse complement strand
CTGGACGCCGACGGTGAACACGACCTTTAGCTTTGGTCATTCGCAAGCAGCTCACAAAACCATCCACGCAAATCTGACGAGAGTGGATAGAACCATCTTCCAATGGAGCTCTGGGGGCTATTTCCACCCTGACGTCGCAGACGACACCACCTGGCTCGTCGACACGTATAACCTGGAGAACAATCATCATTTCGACATGTTCAAGAGCATCCCCAATCTGCCCGACGATTGGTCCAACGGCATCTCCAAAATCGGCGCCACGTTCTCCCGAAGCTCGAGCCTCTCTGAGGCGAACATCAAGATCTACAAGAATGCCGGATCGGTGTTGACGTCTATCGACAATTACTTTTTCGGGTACAAAGGCTACCAGCAGTGGCCGTGGGCTGCCACAGCCGACGATATTGCGGTTTGGACACAATCGGGAAACATCAAAGAAGGCTGGGTGCCAGCGAGCAGCCAAAGCGCCAATTCCCACCTGCCGCGAGTCCAGCAAGACCGCAATGTGGCGATGATCAAGTACTTCCCCAACATCGAAATCCGCACGGCCCAATGGCTGGGCGAGTACGACACCGCGGTGTTCCTCTATTGGCCAACCAACCGCTTTGACGAATCCATCGAATCAGGACGCTGGATCATCGGTCGTAAGGGCGATAGCTACGTTGCGGTCTACCGGCATGGGACGAGCCTGAGCAATGGCTTCTACCACTCGACCGCCAACCGCGGCCGCCAGGTGTGGGCCGTGGTGGTCGGCAACAAAGCGACCCACCAAAGCTTCAGCAACTTCACCAACATCATTAAAAAGGCGGTCGTCAACGAAACCTACAAGTTCGACTGGAGTGAGTTTGAGAACGAGTACCGCACCTCCATCGAGGTCGATGGGAAAACCCTGTACAGCGAAACCTGACCCGGTTTTCCCCCCGACGTCCCGTTTATTCGTCTGCGGAGCTCGCACATCGTTTTATTCCACTCGACCAGCCCTAGCCTTTGGCCACCCTCGCTGATGAGCAAACGTTCCTGGCCGCTGTCGCTTTCCACCCATGAGGCTGCAAATGACCCCGGCGCGCAGCGGGAATGCCCTCGCGAAAGCTTGGAGTAAGGCATCCCGCGTTGCAGCCGAGGGTCATTTTCCGCGGCTCTTTTTCAGAGCAAAGGGCCACGCAGATGGTTGCACAGAATCGAGTGACCACGCAGGGCTAGGCGTATACACTGGTTGCGCAATGCACCTTTTGCCTTTTACCTCGCTTCTGGGAGGTTTGACTTGGACTCGCTTCTACTCTCCCTCGCACTGGTCGCGCTTCTGGCGCTCAACGCCTTCTTCGTCCTCGCCGAGTTCGCCATCGTCAAGGTGCGGCCTTCGCGGGTCATGCAGCTCAGTGCCGCGGGTGACCGACGAGCGGTCCTGCTGGGGAGCATTCAGGCTCATCTCGATGAGTACCTGAGCGTCTGCCAGGTCGGCATCACCCTAGCGAGCGTCGCGCTCGGCATGGTCGGAAAAAAAACCGCCGAGCTGATCATGGGTACGCAAGGGAGCCCCACGCGTTATGTGGTGGCCATCGGCGTGTCGTATCTGCTCATCTCGGGTTCGCACATCTTGCTCGGCGAGCTCGTGCCAAAGTCGGTCGCCATCCGCGTGGCTGACCGCTCGGCGCTTTGGAGCGCAAAGCCTCTGCGTCTCTTCCATCGCCTCTTCTTCCCGGCGCTGTGGCTCTTAACCCGTGCGTCCGACGTCATCCTCCGTCTCTTCGGGCTGGGCGCGGCCACAGGCGGAGAGCACCACAGCGAGCAGGAGTTGCGCATCATCCTGGACCAGTCGCAGGAGCGCGGACTCATGTCCTTCCGACGACTGCTGTTTATGGAGAACATTTTCGACCTGGGCGAATTGACCGTTCGAGATACCATGAGGCAGTGGTCGCAGGTGCGCACCTTGAACGCCAAGCTCCCCTGGGCTGACAACCTGCGCGTGATCCAGAGCTCCCACTTTACCCGCTACCCGCTCATCACCACAGACCCCGCGCGGCCCGTGGGTTTTGTGCACGTAAAGGACATCGTCATGCGGGGAGACTGCGGCGCACCCGATCTGCGGGCGCTTTCGCGGCCACTGCTCGCGACGACGGAGAAGACGCCGATCGAGGGGCTGTTCGCAGAGATGCAACGGCGGCGCATCCATATGGCTCTCGTGACCGACAGTCGTGGACAGTGGACCGGGCTCGTGACCCTCGAAGATATCATCGAGGAGCTCGTAGGTACGATCCGAGATGAGTTCGAGGATGAAGAATCCATCCATCTCACAGATGCCCTGACCGCCGACCGCGTTCACTTCGACATCGAAGCCGACTCGCCGGTTGCCGCGGTGCGTGTGGCGTTGGAGCGGATGCCGACCAGCGCGTTGCCGCTCCCGACTGCGCAGATCCTACAGGCTGTCGAGGAGAGGGAGCGCCTCGTCGGAACCTACCTCGGTCATGGGGTCGGGATGCCTCACGCCCGTATCGCAGGGCTGAACAAGCCGTTCGTCATGGTCCTGCGTTCGACCAATGGCGTGGCCTATGAGGGGACGACGGAAAAGGGGCGGCTGCTCTTTGTGCTGCTCACCCCGGCCAGACAACCCCGCGTGCACCAGAGGCTACAGTCGATCATCGCCACCCTTCTGCACGAAAGCGAGTACGTGAAGGAGCGCCTGATGACCGCGACCTCGGTCGAAGAGGTGCTCGAGGTCATTCGCACCGGCGAACAGGCCGCGCTCGACTGAGGACGCCTCGCTCTATTCTCGGCGCGTGGGGATTCGCAGGATATGGATCGTCACGCGTGCCCTCGGCAGGTTGGGTGTGCGCTCCTTCTTGCCTCACGGCCGCTTGGACCGATCGGTCATCGCCACCTCTTCCTCATTGGCCAAAGGGCCGGGCCTGTCCGGCGGCGTAGAGATGGGCGAGAGCCCTTAGGCAGGACGGCGAAACAACGAAGCCACGATCGAGCCTCCCAGAAGCGCTGCGATCACCGCCAGGGAGGCCCCGATCGGGATCTTGTAGACACCGGCCAGGAGCATTTTCTCGCCGACGAACGCGAGGACAAGGGACAGCCCGACCTTCAGATAGTGGAACTGCCCCATGATTCCGGCAAGAGCGAAGTAGAGTGCCCGCAGGCCCAGAATGGCGAAGATGTTGGACGTGTAGACGATGAAGGGATCTGTCGTGACGGCGAAGATGGCCGGAATGGAATCCACGGCAAAGACGAGGTCCGTCGCCTCGATGGCCACGAGCACCAAGAGCAACGGGGTTGCGTGCCGCTTGCCAGCCTCGACCACGGTGAAGTGCCCATCGCGGTAGTCGTCCACCGAGCGCACGACGCGCTTGAACAGCTTAAAGACCGGATTGCGCTCTGGCTGAACCTCCACTTCACCCTGCACGAGCAGCTTGACGCCGGTGTAGACCAGGAAAGCCCCGAACAGGTAGGCGACCCAGTGGAACTTGGCCAGGAGTGCCGCGCCGAGCACGATGAAGATCGCACGCATGACGAGCGCGCCGAGAATCCCCCAGAAGAGCACTCGGTGCTGGAGCTTGGCCGGAACCGCGAACACCGAGAAGACGATGATGAAGACGAAGATATTATCGACCGACAGTGCCTTTTCGATGACATAGCCGGTGAGAAACTCGAGCGCGCGTACTGAGCCGAACCAGAAGTACACGCCCAGGTTGAAGAGGAGAGCAAGGCAGATCCAGACCGCTGTCCAGACCAAGGCTTCAGGGACGCGCACCTCGTGCGCTTTTCGGTGAAACACGCCGAGGTCCAGCGCCAGCATAGCCAACACGAAGACAGTGAAGCCGATCCACAATGCCGGCGTGCCGATGCTCTCGATTTCCATGAGGAAAGCTCCTTGAAGCCCGCGCCCTGCAATTTTGACGACAGGCCTTTTTTTTAAGCAGTCTGCGCACACGAAGAACGCCAATGACGCGAGGCGTCTGGCTGTTGCCACGTCTCGCGGGCGGTCATTCTGCCGGCAACGACCCTACCGCTTCGGGAGGCTTCCCGGCAGATCGGCTAGTGAATACTGTTCTTGGGTATCGAACGTCAATGGTTGTCCTCCTGGTCATCGTCGGCCGCTGTTTCGACTGTCACCCGAAGGGGTCACAACAGCGGTAGGAGTGTCGCGCTGCGGTGACTCTTTTAAGGGTGGATCTCTCCTGATCTGGCGGGTTTTTCCTCCCAATGAAGAAATCCACCAGTTTCTTTGCGCGTTGGAAAGCCTCCGCTAGCTTGGTATGGTCATTGCTTTCTTTGAATGGGCAATGCTTTCCGGTCCCCCGAAGGCAAGGCGAAGTTTTTTGCAAGGCGATGGCTGATGAAGAGAGGCCAAGGAGCCTTGGCCTCCCAACTTAAACGATAGAAAGGAGATCTCATGAAAAACGAACTTCTCTCGACAGTGATCTCGGGATACCTCGTGTTGCCCTGTTTTTTGGGTTGTTTGATCATCGTTGCCTGCGAGACTGACTCCAAAGGCTTCGACATTAGTACAAGCGAAACCGATTCCCAATCTGACGACACAGACACTGAGGATGGGAGCACCGACCCATCTTCGAGTGGCCTTGAGCCACTTGCCTTCGGTGCGAGAAACACCTTTCTCGTAACAATTCCGCTCGATGCGGATTCCTTTGCGGAGATGGCCTTCCTCGCCGCTGTTCCCGCGGGAATGAAGGTCAATGCCGGCCGCCCTTCGGTCATTGCCGTGCCACCGGGGCTTTTCGAGCAGTCCGAACGGGAATTCTACGACAATTATCTCGATCGCTACAAAGCGGACTTTGTCTACAGCATCGGCCAATCCAATGGACTGGAAAAACCCATCCCCATCAAGTCGTCATCTTTGGATGAGGCAACATGCGAGCTCGCGCGATTTTGGCAAAAAACAGACACCGTCGTGATGGTAAGAAACGACAACTATCGGCTGAGCCTCAGTGCATCCGCTTTGGCAGGACGCCTCATTGCGCCCTTGTTTTACTTTGGAAAAGAAGGTGTCTCAAACAAAACGATGGCCTGCCTCGAAAAGCTCGGAGTCAAGGAGGCGGTCGCGCTTGGAAACACTGCCCCCATTGTCGATCAGCTAGACAGCGCAAAGATCCAACTCACGTCCATCTCAGATGCCGGCGCCGTGGTTTCTTGGCTTGTCAGCCACGGTCACGCGGTCGACTATTTCGCGGTCTGCAATAGCGGCGATCGCTCCCACGGATATGCCCCCAAGTCCTCTCTTGCAGCGCCCCTGCTCGCGGCTGCGCGAGGGGGAGCCGTAGTCCCACTCAACTATCCCGACTCCGTGTTCAACGACGGCTGCCTCATCGAGGGCACCACCACAACCCGGCCGGGTGGTGCGGCGGACAGCGCCGACGGCAGCTGGCGCGTGGGCAAGTGTACGGTCAACGGGGAGGAGTACAATGTCGTGCTGAGCCTGCAGTGGACAGACTTCGGCCACAATCAGGGAAACATCGACATCAACCGCAACGGGAGTTTTGGGGACGATGGCGAGTTCATCAAGCGCGGCCAGGTTCGAACTTTCAACGGAAAAGAAACCTTCATCGACATCAACACGAGGCGGTTGTCCGGTGCGCTCAATAAACACTGGGCCGACGTTCTCTTCACCTCTCCGACCCAAGATCAGATCAAGGCCGACATTCAGAAATTTCACGATGCCCTGGGACATCATCCGAAGTACATGGTGATGGTGGGGCTTCCCGATGTGCTGCCTGTTGCGCTTTATGTGGATACAGAAGGAAAGGCCGTCACTCATTTCGGGGATCAACACTATGTCGATGTGGACGAGGATCCTCTCTATGACATCGCGGAAGGCCGTTTTGTGGGTGAAAACGCATCGATCTTTACTCTGGCAGCCTCGCGCGCCATTACCTACGATGATCTCCTCGACGATTCATGGATGAACCGAGTGGTCGCCTACGGCCACTTCGAAACAGACTCTGCAGTGCGCGTGCGGATGTTTGGCAACTGCGGTTTCAAAGTCGACCGCATTCCGCGTTGGGAAGATATTGATAGAGCACAGTACAGCATCGGCGTGCACGAGGACCACGGCTGGCCGTTCGGTTTCGAGCCGTTCACCGCTGGACCGACTCCACCTGTGTTCGCGTCCACCAGTGGATGCTCCATGGGAAACATCATCGATATGATCCCCCTCGAAGGCCGATTGAGTGAGTACAAGGATTTCGGTGCCGTAAAGCTCGCGCGCACCGGCGCGATTGGGTTTCACGCCTTGGCAAAAAACGCGACAAGCAACTTCACCTTGAATCGAGACGTCCTCATGAACGCCGTTCTCCTCGATGGCGCCACCCTGGGCGAAGCCCACTTGCGGGACATCAATGCCGCGGCGATAAGACATGGAGCGGCCTCGGACGAGAACCGCACGGCGTCCATGCTCTATGGCGATCCTGCCCTGCGGATCCACGTTCCCAAGAGCGGATGTCAAGACCAGCCTCCCAAGGTTCAAGTCAGCGGCAACACCGTCACCGTGAGCGCCCCGGAGACGATATGGTGCTTCGCGCAACCCACTGATGTGAACAAGCCCTACGACTACAGCGGCCCAGGGCTGTCTGGATTTAGCGGTTACGAAAATGGCAAGCGGTACATCGCGCACTTCACGACAAAAGGTCCGGTCACGAACATCGTTCAAACGTCGACGCCGCCAAGTGGTTTGGGCTGGTCGGGAAAGTACGGGTGCGACGAACGTCCAGATGGAATGACCACATGCACCCTCAATCTCCGATTTGAGGAGATCGACCACAAAAATAGCTGCAAGATCCTACAGAGCGTTCCCACCCTCAGCTTTCGCTTCGAATGAGAGGGGTGAGCCCTTGCCAAACGCCTCTGCGTCCTTTGGGCAAGGGGGGTTCAAGGCAGCGTAATAGGCGGGGTGACGAGGTACCGGCTCAATGGGACAAAGCCCCACTGGAGATAGGCGGCACGCTCGCCGGACACTTCCTCGACTTCGACGACCCAGCCCCCTGCGGAGCTCGAGTTCGCACTGCCCATGACGTCGAGCCAGCCCGAGGGCAAAGTGTCGGCGGTGACTCCGGAAAACGTATGCAAGAAGAGCTCGCACGTTTCGTAGAGTGACGTTCCGACGCAAATGTCATCGATCCACCAATCATCTGCGTCTGTTCCTTCATAGTGAAAGGCCAGGCGGATGGTCGTCCAACCTTTGGACTGCACGACCGGGCTGGCGTCGACCTCGGCATAGGCCCAATCCAGTTCGGCCTTCGGGTTCTGCATCTGCTCGACGTCGCGCAGAACGACCCAGCTTCCGTCCTCGGGGTTGCTGGAGCTCGAGGGACCCACCATCCATCGGTGCGCACCCGCGTCGATGAACTCATCGTAATAATCGATGTACTCCCAGAACGAGACACCGATGACCGGAGCCGTATCCGAATCAGAGCCCGTGCCCGTATCAGAGCCCGTGCCCGTATCAGAGCCCGTGCCCGTATCAGAGCCCGTGCCCGTATCAGAGCCCGTGCCTGTATCTGAGCCCGTGCCAGAATCAGGGCCCGTGCCCGTATCGGTGTCCGACTGCGTTCCTGTGTTCGTGTCGTCGTCGCTGCCCCCACCAGAACCCGTCACAGTCGGGCCATCGGTATCGGACGGCTCAGTGTGCCTCTCGGCGCCCAGGTCGACCTGTGCGCAGGCTCCCAGCAAGACCCCAGCCAACACGCACAACGCCATCTGCTTCACAGGGAATCTCCTCAATCGAGACAAGCGCATCATGTGAATACTTTAAGACATCGATAGAAAAAAAACAGGGGAGGCTAGGTAGTATCCCCAACATCCCCACCATCGCGCCGTGACCTCATCCGCGCCATCCGGCCTTGGGAATTCAAAAAAATAGGGAAATTCAATAAGAACGGATCAGTGCAGCGAGAATCCCCCTTTTCCTAATAATCCCGAACAAGAAGCCCTGTATTTGCCTCCCACCCCTCTGCTCCCTTGTGTTAAACAGTCTCGAACAAGTCGCCCGATATTGGGCGGCCAGCCCGGCGCAAAACAGGGCTGCATAACCCAAGCTGCCGAATCGTCTTTGCGCAGCTTCTTAAAAGAATCCCAGCGCCATGTCTTTATCGTCTTTGCGCGGATTCTAAAACCGGCCTCCCTGTTCCAGGGATGCCCCAAGGAGTGCTTCATGTCCCTTTCCTCATTCTATCGTTTCCTTTCCTTGACGCTCGCGGTCCACAGCTTCGTCCTGTTAGGATGTGACCAGGATGGTGACGCCCCCGCGGACGACACCCTTCCCGCTGTCCGGGCCATGATCGACGCGACGCCCACACCACCGTCGGACCCGTACGATTTCGTCGTGGCTGGCGAGACCCTCTTCTTCATCGCCGAGACGAACGATGCTGGGGATGAGCTGTGGAAGAGCGACGGCTCCAAGACTGGCACGAACCTTGTCATGGACATCAATCCCGGCCCAGCAGGGAGCGAAGTCAGCGACCTGACCGCGGTGGGCAACCAGGTCTACTTTGTCGCTTACACCCCAGCGGGCGGCTACCAACTGTGGAAGAGCGACGGCTCCGAGACTGGGACCCAGCAGCTCACCTCACTTCAAACAGGCGTTTGGGGAGGCCAATGCTGCGGAGACCTCGGGGTACTGAACGGGGAAATCTACTTTCAAGGAGACGACGGCACGAACGGCTCGGAGCTATGGAAGAGCGACGGCACTCTGGGCGGGGCCACGTTGGTGATGGACATCTTCCCCGGCTTTGAGGGCTCCAACCCCATCGCCTTTGGTACGATGGGTGACCAGCTCTTCTTCTCCGCCGCCGATGGCGAGCACGGCGTCGAGCTCTGGGTGAGCCAGGGCACGGCCGCCACGACCCACATCGTCAAAGACATCATACCCGGTGAAGGTTCGTCGCTTAACCTCGGCATGGTCGTCGCTGGGAACCAGGTGTTCTTCCACGCCGAGGACGGCGTGCACGGCTACGAACTCTGGGTCAGCGACGGCACCGAGCAGGGCACGCGCATGGTCAAGGACATCGGCCCAGGCGAGGTCGAGGCGTACCTGAGCTGGATGGTT
The DNA here is from genome assembly GCA_025453525.1 of Myxococcota bacterium. Classification (GTDB taxonomy): domain Bacteria; phylum Myxococcota_A; class Polyangia; order JAAYKL01; family JAAYKL01; genus JALOQD01. The sequence goes on along the minus strand of JALOQD010000175.1, from coordinate 11,499 downwards.
CCCATGGGCTCGACGCTCTTCTTCCATGCCGACGACGGCAAGAACGGGCTCGAGCTGTGGAAGAGCGACGGAACGGAAAAGGGTACTGTCATGGTCAAGAACATCCACGAGGGAGATCTCAGCTCCGAACCGCGTGGCCTGGTCGTGGCGGGCAATCAGCTCTACTTCTTCGCCGACTACGGCCCTGCAGTCGGGCTCTTCAGGTCCAACGGCACCCATGCGGGGACTTCGCTCATCCGCGGCAACCTCGCGCTCGGTTACAACTTCTGGGCGCCTCCGTTTATCACTGCTGTCGGCACGGCGGTGTACTTCAATGTGTACACCGAGAGGACCGGCTCTGAGCTGTGGAATGCGAGCAAGAGGACAGCATGGAGCAGCAAGGTCATCGCGGCTCAGGTCAAGGACATCTACCCAGGCGTGACTGACAGCAACATGGGCGAGATGGTCGCCTTCAAAGGCAAACTCTACTTCAACGCCGACGACGGCGTGCACGGCAACGAGCTTTGGATGAGCAACGGTACTTCCACCGGGACCATACTCGTCAAAGACATCAACCCCTAAGGGTTCACGCAGGAATAAGGAGAGGGAATACTGGTGGTATTCACTGGACGAGCAACGCAGCTGGACGAGATGCATCGGCTGCCCAAACTGGGAAGTTATTATTGCGTGAGCCCTAAAGCCCCTAGGGGCTCCGCCGGGCCGAAAGGCGCTGTGACGACCGGATAGATTAGACTCCAGGTTTTCCCGGATCGCATCTTGAAGATCTGCACAGGGAGTGATTCGCACGACTTTTCCGGGCAGGTGCTCGCTTTTCTGCTACCGTTTTCTGTATGACGATCAAGACAGGTCAATGCGGATCGGACGGACGCCGAGTGGGGCGTTTGAGCGACGCATTGGGGGCTAAGCGGATGGTTGGCTCAATTTTTTTGAGCTCTTGTCCGTGGGCTTTGTTGGCCATCAACTTTCAAAACCAAGGGAGGTCAAAATGACGAAGGTCAAGGCAAACGGTGCGGAAGAACCCAATACCAGACAACTGGCGGAAAAAACCGTCCGGCGCCACATGTACGGCGCGTTTTGTGCGGGTTTGGTTCCCATACCGATCATGGACATCGCCACGCTAACAGCGGTTCAGCTCAACTTGGTGCGAAAGCTGACCACGGTGTACGACGTGCCATTTTCGAGAAACACGGTGAAGAATATCGTTTCTTCGCTCCTCGCAGGGGCCTTGCCCACCATCGTGGGGCCGTATCTGGCGAGTATGCTCAAAGCGATTCCGTTTTTGGGGTTTGGGCTAGGCCTCGCAACCGTGCCGCTGGTGGCCGTGGCTGCCACCTACGCGGTGGGTCAAATCTTCATCGGTCATTTCGAAAGCGGTGGAACCCTTCTCACCTTCAACACGGAGAAGGCCAAAGACCTATTTGAGGAGCTCCTGAAACACGGGATGAAGCAAGCGGCTGAAATGAAGGAAAAGATCGTTCCGCAAACTCGTGACGCGGATCCTCCCGAGGCGTCGACTGCGACACCAGTGGCCGGAAAGGACGACAGCGCTAAGACGGATGAGAAGAAGGCGACGGCCAAGAAGAAGGGTCGCAGTCACGAGTGACCGACATGCGCTGGTCCACCTTTTTTGTACAGGTTCTCGCCGAAAACAGGCGGGTTTGACATCGCGATTGCGAAACAAAAGTCATGGGGAAGGGTACCTCGAGCCTATTGCGGTTGAAAGACAGAGCGCGCCAACTCTCCCGGCCCGCGCGCCAATGGGTGCAGCAGGTGGCCCTGGAGAAGTCCATGGCGCTCTTCGACTCGATGGCGCAAAGCGCTGAGCATCTAGAGAATCTCGTCTTCGGTGAGCCGCAACGCGCGATCACCGTTGTGGATGATCGCGCCATGGTGCAGTACCGAGGGGTCGCCAAGGAGCACCTGGCCGAGTTTCAGTGTGCAGCGCAAGCCTTGGCCAAGGCACAGGGGGAAATCGTCGATGTTCGGGTGAACCCATACCTCAGCCGCGTGGTGATGAGGTTCTTGGACAAACCGCCCGACACCTCCGTTTTATGCGACCTAGTGCTTCGGGCTGAACAGGCGGTTGAGGCGGGAACGCAAGGAGCGCTCGAGAATTTTGGGCGAGAGTTGCCCGACGACCCTCAGCTGGACGTTCGTTACGGGGTAGAGGCCATTGCGAGCGCCATGTCGATGGTCTCCGGTCTTTTTATGCGGTTTGCGCCAGTCATTCCCCAGTTTGTGGGCGACCAACTCTACTCCGCCTCTTTCGTCGCAGCCTACGCTCCTATGATACGTCGCAAGATCGACGCACGCCTCGGCGAGGATCGCGCCAACTTGGTCTTCCACTTGGCGTTTTGCGTGTCCCAGGCCTTGGCGCAGCGTCCGTTGGGCGCCGGCGTGGACCTGCTCGAAAAAGCCGAGAGTTTTTTCGAGCTGCGCCGAAGGCGGCAGCTATGGAACGCTTGGGCAGCTGAGCTCTTGCAGGTCGACGAAGAGATCGATTTACTCCATTTGCCTGCGTCTCAAGCTCGAACCTTGCCGCTGGGATCGATTGAGCGTCATGCGGCGCGTGCGTTTTACATCGCCGTCGGCACTGCCGCATTTACTCTGATGGCAACGGCCAATCCAGCGCGCGCTGTGGCCGCTGGTTTTTCGGCCCTGCCCCGGCAGGCCCGATTAGGGCGAGAGCTCTTTTGCACCGAGGTCGGACGGATACTCGCGAAGTTCAACGTCCTGGTGCTCGCGCCCCAAGCCCTGCGGCGCCTGGACCGAATTAACTGCCTTGTCATGGCAGACAGCCTGTTTGCCAAAGACCAATTTTCAGTTAGGGACGTCTTCGCCTTTCGAGGCATCACAGAGTCCGATGCCAAGGAGGTGATCGGTCGTTTGTTTGATGCCGCGCACCCGCTCCGGGTCCAGCATGGCGAGGATTTTGTTTTGGGGCCATTGCCCTTGCTCCAGCGATCAACCATCGAGGTGCAAAGGCAATCCCATGCCAAACGAGCCAATCGCGGTGCGTTGATCCTTGGGCTGGCCGATCGACGAAAAGTGGTCGCGCTCGTCGAGATCGCCATCTCTCTTAAGAAAAACAATGCCACTGCGGCCTTGGATTCTGCCAGAGCCAATGGCCTTCATGTCGTGATTGCCACCGATGATCCAGACGCCGCGCATGATTTGTCACCAGACGCCACCATAGGACTCCAAAGCGGATTGGCAGAGGGCATTCGCGATTTGCAACATCAAGGCCGAACCGTTTGTTTTATCGGCGCCGGGCCATCGCTCGGATACGGAGTGGCTGACCTGGGTGTGGCCGTGCATCTTTCAGGGCAGGCAGCCCCCTGGAACGCCCACATGATTTGCGCTGCGAGCACTCGGATCGCCGAGCTCATTGTCGAGATCTGCGTGGCCGCTCGCCTTGTCTCCAAAAGAAGCTCGATCGTGGCCGTCGCCACTGCCGGTGTAGGAGCTCTCGCTGCCACAACAGGCTCCAGCTTGTCGGTTCCGTCCCGCGTGGCTGCCGTGATCAACTCCGCCAACCTGCTGGTCATGTTGGATGCGCTGCGCCAAACCCTCAAAATCCACCGCCAATCGCGAAATTTTACCAACCCCACTCCATGGCACGCGCTCGACGCCCAAGGCGTCCTAGCGCTCCTTGGGTCGAGCGACCAGGGTCGTCCCGCTGTCTCGGTAGCGCTCCCCCGAAATCGAAAGCTCGTCGCCCTCCTTGGCGGCCCGATCGTGCCACTCTTTCGAGCCGTCGGCGCAGAGCTGTCCAACCCACTGACCCCGCTGCTCGGCCTGGGGGCGGGAGTGTCGGCGGTCGTGGAGTCCACGGCAGACGCGGTCATCGTGGGCGGAGTCGCCTTGATCAACGGCATCATTGGTGGATCTCAGCGATTCAAGGCAGAGCGCGCCATCGCTCGACTGCTGCAAAAATCTGAGGCAACCGCCACAGTGCTGCGACAGGGTCACGCGACTACGTGTTTGACGAGCGAGCTACGACCCGGGGATGTCGTTCTGCTGGTTCAAGGGGATGCTGTGCCTGCCGACTGCCGTGTCCTGGAGTCCTCTTCACTCGAAGTCTACACCGCCGAGCTGACCGGTGAATCCTTCCCAGTTCCCAAGAACTGCGAGCCCTCTTTTGCCGAGAACACCTCCGATATCAGCTCGATGGTTTTTTCCCAAAACAGCATAGCCGCTGGCCGTGCCAAGGCGGTCGTCGTGGCCGTCGGCGATGATACTGTTGCGGCCCGAGCTCGGACTCTTTCCCAGGGCGTGGTCAAACGCGGCGGTGTGGAGGAGCGTCTCGAACAGTTGATGCATCTCACCGGACCGGTGGCCGCGGCGGCCGGTGCGGCCCTAATGGTCACTGGGCTGTTGCGAGGCCGCGGAATCGAGGAGTTGGCGAACACCGCAGTGGGCCTTGCCGTGGCCGCGGTGCCCGAAGGGTTGCCCATATTGGCCACAGCGGCCCAGTTGTCTGCCGCCGAACGTCTATCCCGAAAGGGAGCCTTGGTCAGAAATCCCCGAGCACTCGAGTCTTTGGGCCGCGTAGATAGGCTGTGCATGGACAAAACCGGCACCTTGAGTCAGGGCCGAGTCGCCCTGGTCAGGGTTTTTGACGGCAAGACGACGCAGGGCTTAGACGACCTCGGCTCCACTCATCGGGATGTGCTTCGATTCGCTGCGCTGTCCGTCGCCACTGACGATGGCGTCTTCGTGGACCCCATGGACGAAGCGGTCATGCAATCCGCAGCAGGGCACTTCGGCGACGGTCCTTCTCCTGTTTTTGAGCGCTTTGCCGAGCGGGCCTTCGAGACTAATCGCGGATATCAAGCCGTGGCTGGTCTCTATATGGGACGCGCAACTGTTTTTGTGAAGGGCACCCCTGAAATGGTGCTGAAGAACTCCCATCGATCCCTGTGGACACGCGGAGCCAAGATGACAGGCTCTGCCTTGAAGCGGCTTCACCGAGAGCTCGAGAGTCTGGCTTCCGAGGGGTTGAGGGTCATCGCCGTGGCCAAACGCGACCTTGAGCCTTTGGCTGATTCGACCAAAGACCAGGCCGCAGCCGTTCTCGACAATTTGGGCGAGCTCACTTTGTGTGGTTTCTTGGCCTTCGAAGATCCTCTTCGCCCGGGCACAGAGGCAGTGCTTGCGGATCTCGCCCGAGCCGGCGTGAAAGTCGTGATGGTCACAGGTGACCACCCCAACACGGCCACGAGCGTGGCTCGAAAGTGCGGTTTGATAGGACCGTCGGACGACTCGCGAGTGCTTCGGGGTGAAGAGATCGCCCGACTTTCGGACCGTGAGCTTCATGGGGCTGTGGAGCACACCTCGGTCTTTGCCCGCGTCACACCTGCCCAGAAGGTGCGCATTGTCCGGGCGCTCCAGCAAAACGGCCATGTCGTGGGTATGGTTGGCGATGGGGTAAACGACGCCGCGGCGATGCGTGTCGCAGATGCGGGCATTGCGGTTGGCAGAAACAGCAGTGAAGCGGCCAGAGCCTCCGCCGATATCGTTCTCTACGAGCCCCGACTCGACAAGATTCTGGAAACCGTGGTCGAAGGGCGGGCCATGTGGACCTCGGTGCGCCATGCGGCTTCGATTCTCTTGGGGGGAAATCTGGGCGAAATTGCCTTCTCCATAGCGGTGGGGGCGCTCACCGGCCGATCCCCACTATCGCCTCGCCAGTTCTTGGTGGTCAATTTTCTCACCGACATCGCGCCGTCGATGGTCATCGCCCTGCAGCCGCCAAACATCAGCAACTTGTCGATGCTGCGTGCGGCCACCCCAGAGAACGTGCTCGGTTCTTTGCTCAACCGCGAGATCGCCGTGCGCGCGCTGTGCACCTCGCTGGGCGCTGGCGCTGCTTGGACCGCTGCTCGTTTGACCGGTGGATCCAAACGCGCCCAAACTGTCGGCTTGGCTGGACTGGTCGGCAGCCAACTCGGGCAAACCCTTCGCACAGGAAATCACAACAAGGCCGTTCGATGGACTTGCCTGGGCTCATCTGCCGCGCTTTTCGCGATCATTCAAACACCCGGTCTCAGTCAACTGTTTGGCTGCACTCCGCTTGGTCCTTTGGGCTGGACAATCGCAGTGGCCGCCTCGGCTGGTGCCACCCTGATATATCCCGCCGTCGAGATTGCAGTCGACACGGTGGCGCAGCAGATGTTTCAGCCAGACTGGGTGTTGTCTCGAGCACCAGATAGAAAAGAGCGGGTCCTGCTTCAGGCCTTCAACTTTCCGCGGTAGGTGCCGGAGGGACCTTGTTTTTCTGGAAATGATTTCTAATTTTCTCTCATGATGTTCGTGGATCCAAAACTGAGTATGAGAGGCCCTCAACATCGGAGGTATGCCCATGAACGCCAAACGTTTTGCTATCATGACCTCTTTAGCATTCTCTGGTTTGATCTTGTCTTCCTGCGAGGGCAAGGACCAATCTGATGCTCAAGACACTACCTCGACCGACACCAATCACGCGGGGAGTGATACCGAGACGTCCTTGGGTGCCATCGACGCGGTGTTCTTTGCTCAGACCCATGTGCAACAGCCGGATCACGAGTATTTCACCTTGGTGGGAAATCGGGAGACGCTCATCAAGGCACACGTTGTCGCTCCTGAAAAACCCAAGGCGCCCGCGGTCAAAGCCATTCTCGCCCTAAACGATAAGACCCTCGAATTACCCCTCACCGGTCCAGAAAATCTCCCAGCTTCCATCTCCATAGAGCCAGGGGTAGTGCAGCACTCCTATGAAGATAGCTTTACGGGGTTCATTCCAAAAGAGTGGATGCAGCCTGGTCTGTCTGTGACTGTGGAGGCCGCCTCTGACAGGAAGGAATTCAATGACCTGAAGATCGGCGCGCCCACAAAAGTGATCATGACCATGTTCGACGTACAGTACTTTGCCGACACAAATGGGGATTACCCAACCGGGTGGCAGGAGGAATTGGCGGCCAAGTGGCCGATCTCCGAGCTCGAGGTTCGGCGCCTTTCCCATGTCGTGTTTCCCACACTGGTGGTTCCACCTCGGGCCGGGGTGGTCGCAGCGCGTGTTTCATCCAAAGACGAGTACTTGGTCAAGACTGGCCTTCCTTTCGACGGGGAACAGGCAGCAGCGCTAGAGTGGAAGAGCGCGCTCAAGGCCGCAGCTGGGACAGGGGGCCGCATCAGCCTCTATTACGTGAACATCTATGGGGCAAACGCGGGTGGTCAGGCCGGAGGCTTTGGCGGGGTAGGCAATGGAACCTCGGCAGGCATCCTCAACCACGAACTCGGCCACGCCCTCAGTCTCGGCGATTGCTATGGGGGTGATCCCAACTATCCCTACAAAGGAGAGATGTACGGCATTCCTCAGCCAGAAGGCGACAACGACATTCATGTGGGTCCAACTTGGGCCTTCTACGTATATGCTCGGGCGTTCATTCCACCCACCGTGCAGCCCAGTGCCGTGGGTGGAACCGTGGGGACCTTCAAGCGAGACCCGATGTGCGGTGGAGGCCAGGGAGACCAGGAGCAAGGGTATCTCATGCGTCACTTCTCCGACTACTCGGTGAGCAAGATGCGCAGTTTTTTGGAAGAGCACGTTCTGATTTGGAGTGAGACTTTGGGCAGCTATGCCAGTTGGGATAGTGAGTCGAAGGGCTACACCGAGGTGGTTTCGAACAACGGGGTTTCCTATCCTGTCGAGCGAGATGTGTCGGTGCGCAGCGTGATGGCATCGGTCAGCGGTGCCAATTCGGATGTGAACATGGTCTATCCCCCCATCGGCCCATACGTGGCAGGGCTCATCGAGCTCTTCGATCCGAGGCAAGCTGCGGATAGGACAGAGGCCGAGACAGCCTACTGTCCCAGTGGCGGTTGCGATGTGAGCTTAAAAATCATGCAGGGAGGCGTGGAAAAGATCTATATGCTGGCGGCCTCCTGGGACACTTCCGCGGATCCGCTCAATGGAAATAGCCTAACGACAAAGGCCCTGAATTTGCGAGCCTCTGATGGTGAGGTGACCCGGGTTGACCTTTTGCTCACACCCGATGCAGAGCACAACGGCCTGCCGGGTACTCCTACGGTTCTCTATTCCTGGACCAAGTAGGTTTTCATCCTTCGCGCGGCGAACGCTCCTGATTTCGCAGCTTAGCTCCAAATGGCACGAGATTGTTCTTTTGATCGACAACGGCCGTGTGAACGTCGCTCTTTGCGACAAAGACCTTGGCCACACAGGCATTGCGCAGGAAGTGGATCAACACCAATGGCCACGGGCTTGGCAGGAAGGCAAAGAGCCACCCCATCGCGAGCCCGAACAATAGCATGTCGAGGAGCAGGATCACGGCTCGATGGCGGCCATCGAGCGCATGGACCGCGGCAAAGAGAAGCGCCGTGCCTAGGATCGTCCACCACGACGCTCCGAAGAGCGTGAGCGGGACCACGCGGAAGAGGATCTCCTCACTCAAGGCTATCAAGAAGTAGAAGGCCATCGTCTCTAGGCCGAACGGCTGGTACAGGTAGCGTAGGGAGGCGAGCGTACCGTGGGTGGCGAACCGCCATGACATGCGAGTGATGAGCAGCGAAAAGCCGAAGCTGAGGTGCCCTGCAGGGAAGCAGAGCAGCACGGCCCACCACGGCGGCCATCTCCACAGCAAATGCGTCGTGCTGGTTGCGAGCAGCAGAGCAAACGCGAGGACCACAGCCAGCCACAGCCGTGGAGAGCGCAGGCTGCGGCGTCGGCTCGGATCAAGGCGCCGCTTTTCTGAGACTTCAGTCATGCTCGCCCGCGGCCTTGGCCAAGGCGGCAAACAACCCGTCTCGAGAAAGCAGCTCTTCCCATGTGCCCAGCTCCACGAGCCGGCCGGCCTCGAGCACGGCGATGCGATGACACAGCCGCAGCGTAGAGAAGCGATGCGCGATGATGAGCGTCGTCCGCCCCTTTACAATCGCGCCGAGCGCGGCCTGGATTGCCGCTTCGGACTGACTATCGAGGGCCGAGGTCGCCTCATCGAAAACGAAGATCGGAGGGTCCTGCAAGAACACGCGGGCGAGCGAGATTCGCTGGCGCTGCCCACCGGAGAGACTGGCGCCGCGCTCACCGAGGACCGTCTCGTAGCCCACTGGAAGAGCTTCGATGAACTCGTGCGCTGCCGCAGCCCGCGCTGCCGTAGCAACAGCCTGCGCACTCGCGGTTGGTTTGGCGAGCGCGATATTGGCTTGCACCGTATCGCTGAAGAGAAAGACGTCCTGTGCCACCAGCCCTATCGAGGCTCGGAGCGAGGCGAGGCTGACCTTTGAGACATCCTGGTCGTCGATGAGCACGCGGCCTTGCTCGGGGGCGAGGAACCGCATCAAGCCATTGACGAGCGTCGTCTTGCCCGCGCCAGATGGCCCAACGACGCCGAGCACCTCGCCTGGAGCGATGTCGAGTGTCAGGTCTGTTATGGCACGCTCGCCGTTCTGATAGCCAAGGCTCACGTGCTCGAAGCGGATGCCCCCCTTGTGCACCTCCAGAGCGAGCGCGCCCGTTGCATCGCGCACGGCGGGCTCTGCGTCGAGAACCTCGTAGATGCGATCGACCGCTGCCCGGGCGGTCTCGAGCTGGATGCGAAAACGGAAGATCTGGATCACCGGCGCATAGAGCATCATCAGGTACTGAGAGAAGGCGAGCAACGCCCCGACAGTCAGCTCGCCTCGAATGACGAGGTAGCCGCCATATCCCCAGACCAGCAGCGTGAGTGGGACGTCGGTCAGTGCGATGGTCAGCAGATTGATGGAGGAGCCCAAGACCTCCATGCGCACGGTGGTCGCGGCGAGCTGTTGAGAGGTGGCACGGGTGAGCTCGAGCCGCTGATTTTCGAGTGCCATCGCCTGGATGACGCGGATGGCCGAGAGGTTCTCCTGGAGCTTGGCGGACAAGAGCTCGCGGCGCTCCTGCATCGCTTTTGAGATCCTGTAGATCGGTCGCTGGAAAATCGCGACGAGGACCACAAGCACCGGAAAGACGAGCGCCGAAAACAGGGTCAGGCCCGGGTTCAGCCACAGCAGAAGCCCGCCTACCACAGTGATCTCGATTGCCGACACGAACACGTTGAACAACTCGTATGATACCACCGACTGGGCGACAGCAGCGTCGCTCATGATGCGCGAGAGCAAGCCCCCTGTCTTGTGCCGACCGTGGAAAAGCAGATCCAATCTCTGCAGGTGCTCGTAAATGACGACCCTAACGTCGTGGAGTACCGCCTGCTGGAGCCTCGCGAGCGCTATGGCCTGGAACACTCCGAGGACGCGGCCAAGGAGCAGCAGCCCGGCGAGCGCGCCGATGGCGACAAAGAGCGATGGCAAACTTCCCCCGGGCAAGACCTTGTCGATGATCTGCTGATAAACGAGTGGCGTGGGCAACGCGGCGACGCGACAGAGCAAGACGAACGCGGCGGTCAGGGCAAAAAGCCCGACGTGCGCGCGCAAAAAACCGAAGAAACGTCTGAGTGATGTCTGCTGCCTCGTCATGTGGGCGCAGGAAGCATGCGGTGCAGCGTGCCGAGCATGCCCCACTGCGCGGGCGCAGCCAACACCCAGCGCTCGAGCACAACAGCGATGGCGCGGACCCGCTGCTCGGTATCGCCAGCATCGATCGGCTTGTCCACGGTGAGTGCCAGCGAGCGCCCTTTGGCCCAGCTCATGCGCAGCGGGATGACGGGAACCCCGTAGTGGGCGGAAAGGCGCGCGACGCCCCGAACACCTGGCAAAAGAAGCTCGCGGCCGAAGATCGGCACCGGAGTCTGTGAACGACCGCCGGAAAGCACATCCACTTGCATCGTGACCAGCGCGCCCCGTCGCAGTGCCTCGGTCAGTGTCTTGAGAAGCCCGGCCTCGTCTCCTTCTCGCTTGCCGACGAGCGAGAGCTTGGAGCCGTGGAACTTCGCGTAGCGCTCGAGTTGAGCACGGGTGTGGCGCTCATGCTCCGCAGATGGCGCGTTGACTACGGCGACGATTTCCGTCGCAAGCTCGTGCTTTGCCAAATGGAAGGCGACGAGAGGGATGTAGTAGGTCATCGGTCCGAGGTGCGCCGAGATGAGCACCGCCGGGCGCCCAGCACGCACCGCGTCGGTGAGCGCTGCACCGCCCCTCACGCGCGTCGTCGCGTGGAACCAGGCGACCTGCGCGTGCGCGTCGGCGAACAGGCATACCAAGCTGGCCGCTTCGCGCCACAACTCAGCGTCAAGGCAACGCCGTGCGAAACGCCCCTTGCTCGAAGCTGGAACGGTAATACCGAGCACAGAGGCATTGTGCGAAAGCCGATCGGCAAGAGCCTCGAAGCCACCAACGACGAAAGCGGCGGTGCTGAGCTCGCGTAACACGCTGTGCACGATGCGCACGGCCGCTGGCGGTTCGAAGGGAGCCAGGAGCTCCCACAGCCCGGGGCTGGTCAACATCTTGAGTGCCTGCGAGGAGGCGTCCATGGTCAGTCCCCGTCTCCCTTTTTTTTGCGTTGGTGGCAATCTCCGCTCG
>JALOQD010000465.1 GCA_025453525.1 Myxococcota bacterium | reverse complement strand
CGGAAGTCCTCTTGGCGCTTGCGAGCTGCCTCCAGCGCCTTTGCGGCCTTCTCGCTCTCGGCGCGCATGGCATCGAGGTCTTTGCCCATGCCCGCGAGGCGACTGGACAGATTGCCCTTTTCCCCGCGAATAGCCGCCAGCTCTTGGTTGGATTGGTCGAGTTGCGCTTGAAGCTGCGCCTGAGTGTCCCGCATCTTCTTCATGTCCGCGTCGTATTGGTCCTGCGGAACACCACAACCAACGGCCAGCAGCGCCAAGCCAGCGCACCCAAGGAATAGGGTCTTGAGCAGGTTCATGCGAGGTTCTCCTTTCGCGTTAATGGATTTTTGTCCACGTCTTGATGGAAGAAATATTGCCCACTTCCGACACAAGCGCAACATTCGCTACGGAAATTACTCAAACTTGTGTTTTGGGGGAGGCCTGTCGACGAGCGGAGGGGCTTTTCTCAAAACTGAGCTGTCACCGTGGTCCCGATTCCCCCTCGGAGTCGATACACGAGCTCCACCTTCAAGTTCTTGGGGGCAAGGGCCTTCACCAGGTCTTCGAGTATCCTGGCCGCCGCGTGCTCTTGAACGATGCCCACCGAGCGGTAGGTCGTGAGATAAAATTTGTAGGACTTGAGCTCGAGGAGACGATCCGCCGGCACATAGGTGACCTTGAGGGTGCCGAGATCCGGCAGACCCGTCCAGGGACAGACCGCAGAGAACTCCTCTGTCTCGAGCTTGACTTCGATGTCTCGACTTTTGTGCTCGTAATCAAAAGACAGGAGCAGGTCGGCGCGGACGGCCTCCGTGCCTTCGACCAGGAGCTTTACCTTGGTGTCCAGGGCTTTGTAGTCACGCTGCAGATCGGGTTCTTTGGCCATGGGCCGGGCCTCCTTGATGCTCTTTTTAAAAAATGCGCCGATCCTGGAGGAACGGCATGGTCTTTCTCACACGAATGACTTCGTTTGGGTCCACCTCAGCCAGGACGATGCCCTCGCTCTCTTCACCAAAGGCGAGCCTTTCACCCAAAGGTGACCAAATGGCCGAGCCGCCCGTGTATTCGAGCCCGCCGCCCTGCCCCACGCGGTTGACGCCCACCACGAATTGCTGGTTCTCCACCGCACGCGCGGGCAGCAACAAATCCCAATGGCGCTGCCTGGTCTTCGGCCACGAGGCGATGACGAACGCGATGCTCGTGGCTTGGGCGGTCGAGCGCCAGAGCTCGGGAAAGCGCAGGTCGTAGCAGATCGTGCAGGCGCACCGAGCTCCATCGAGCTCGAAGGTCACCGGACCATCGCCGGGCTCGTGGTGCGCGTCCTCACGGGCAAAGGAGAACAGATGAACCTTGACGTAGCGTGCGAGGAGAGCTCCGCGGCGCGAATACGCCAGCGCCGTGTTTCGCCCCCTGCCCTCTGTGCCGTGGAGCACCACACCCCCTAGGACATTGAGCTCTAGCTCGACGGCGAGATCGCGCAAGAAGCGAGCGGTCGGTCCATCCTCGCTTTCGGCCGTGACCGCGGGGTTCAAGGAAAAACCCAGGGCAAACATCTCGGGCAGCACGAACACGTCCGCGCCTTGTTCTTTCGCCCGCCGCGCCGCGGCTTTCGCCTTCTCGTAGTTGCGCTCGCGGTCCTCCCAGGCGATGTCCATTTGGTATGCGGCGATGCGCATGGCTCTAGCCCCCTTTCATTCCGCGGGCTCGCCACGCGGTGAGCCGCTCGATGGCCTGGGAAAGAGTCTCGTCCTTCTTGCAGAAGCACAGACGCACGAGATGCCGACCTTGGCGGCGCTGACTCCAGAAGACAGACTCGGGAATGGCAGCGACTCCGGCGGACGCTGGCAGCGCACGGCACAGCGCAAGGTCGTCTTCGAAACCTAGGGGTCTGATGTCCACGGTCACGAAATAGCTTCCCTGCGGCACTTGAATGCCGAAACCCAGGCTCGCCAAGGCATCGCAGAGCATCCGGCGCTTGCGGTCGTAGTCGGAAAGGAGCTCTCCGTAGTAGGTGTCGGCGTATCCGAGCGCGCCGGCCATGGCCTCTTGCAACGGACCAGGGGTGCAGAACGTGAGAAATTGGTGCGACATGCGCACAGCCTCGGTGAGCGCCGGGCTCGCCACGACCCAGCCCACCTTCCAACCGGTCATGCTGAACGTCTTGGCCGTGGACGAGATGACGAGGCTTCGCTCGGACAGACCAGGCACCGCGAGCAGCGTGGTGTGAGCTCGGCCGTCGTAGACGAGATGCTCGTAGACTTCGTCGCCCACGACAAGGGCATCATGGGACTCGCACAAGGAAGCGATGAGCGCGAGCTCTTCGGCGGAATACACCTTGCCGCAAGGGTTCTGCGGATTGTTGAGAACGATGGCCTTGGTGCGCGGACCAAAGGCGTCGGCCAAGGCTTGCGCAGGCAGCTCGAAATGGGGAAGCTCGAGCCCGACATGAACAGGCGTGCCTCCGGCGCGGGCCACCATGGGCGCATAAAGGTCATAGGACGGCTCGAGGAGGATCACCTCGTCGCCTGGCTCCACGAGTCCGAGAAACACCGCGGCCAAGGCTTCGGTCGCTCCCGCGGTGACCGTCACCATGGTATCGGGATCCACCTCGACGTTTTGAAAGCGCTTCATCTTGGCTGCCACGGCTTTGCGCAGCACGGCGGTGCCCATGGACGGCGTGTACTGGTTGGGTCCCTTGAGAAGGGCATCTGCCGCAGCCTGACGAATCAGTAGCGGCCCGTCGAAGTCTGGAAACCCCTGAGACAAGTTCACCGCGTCCCACTTCTGAGCAAGGGCGCTCATTTCGGTAAAGATGCTCGTGCCAAAAGGCAGAAGCGCTGAACAGACTCCGTGGCGATGGCGCTCGAGTGTCACCCGCGGTTGCCTCCTTCTCGTCCCAAGCGAAGATGCCACAAGGCTGGCTCGAGGAGTACCCGTGATCGAAATCGCAACCGATCTAATACCTCATCAAAAAATGGAGAGTCGGGTGAGGGCAGAGGATTTCCCCCCTTTTTCAAACAACGACCCGCTTACGAGCCGAAAATTGACCAGGGGATCTGGGGACTGATCTTATGGTCAGGATGTCACACTTCAGCGTAGCCCCAGGAACCAAGGTCAACATAGCGGTGCTCGCGGCGGAAGCATCGGACCGACATTGCCAAGCATGCGTCGGGGCCGCTCGTCTCATGGATTTTCGCAAGCGGAGGAGTGACAAGCCGATAGGGCCATCGCAAGATCGGGAA